>JAUNVO010000187.1 GCA_030540695.1 Micrococcaceae bacterium
GCCTGGGGCTCGATCCAGGCGTACTCCGCGACTTCGTCGGGGTTGGGATCCAATTCCCCGGTGATCGAAGCGGTGAAGACCGGGCAGATCTCGTTCTCCACGATTCCTGAGGCATCGACTGCCCGGTAGGCGAAGTCAGGCAGCAACGCATCGACCGAGGAGATGGTGGTGCCCAGCTCCTGCTCCGCGCGGCGGACCATGGCGGATTCGAAGGATTCGCCTTCTCCCGGGTGGCCACAGAACGAGTTGGTCCAGACACCGGGCCATGCCTTCTTGCCCAGAGCCCGGCGGGTCATCAGGAGCCGGCCTTCGGCGTCGTATAGGTCGCAGGAAAAGGCCAGGTGCAGTGGCGTGTCTTCCGTGTGCACCAATGCCTTGGACGCCGTTCCGATGCGTGTGCCGTCGTCTGCCAACAGCACCACCAATTCCTCGCTCATGACTCTCTTTCCGGCCGTGTGTCTCAAGGGTGAAGGTTCCCACCACAAATCATCCCACGCTTTGGCGCATCGTCCGCGGAATTGGGTTTAGCGGCTTAACGCGGCAGGTGCCCGCCGAAGGGGTTTCCCCCTTCGGCGGGCACCTGCCTCCCATGCCGGACCAAGCGCCTACTTCATGCGCTTGAGCGTTTCGCCCTTGAAGAACCCGGGCTGGCGCACACGCATGAAAATCATGACGGCGACGCCGAGCAAGAGCACTCCCATGCCCAGGATGAAGACCATGCCCAATCCCCCGATGTTGGTTCCCGAGCCGTAACCGGGGTCCATTGAATCGCTGGCGGTCTTCACGAACATCACCAGCAGGATCACCCCGCCCAGCAGCGGTGCGAGGAACCTGAAGACGATGTTGCGCAGCGAGTCGAAGGATTCGCGGCGGAAGTACCAGACACAGGCCAGGGCGGTGACGCCGTAGTAGAAGCAGATCATCAGGCCAAGGGCCGTGATGGTGTCCCACAGGGCGTTTTCGCTCAGCAGCCGGGTGACCACGTAAAAGACCGCTGCCGCGGCACCGGCGGTGATGGTGGCCTTGGAGGGCGACATGAAGCGCGGTGAGACCTTGGCGTAGCTCTCCGGCAGGGCCTTGTAGTAGCCCATGGCCAGGATGGTGCGGGCCGGGGAGACCAAGGTGGATTGTAGCGAGGCCGCGGAGGAGGAGAGGATCGCCAGGGACATCAAGATCGCGAACGGGCCCATCACCGGACCCGCCAGCACGGCGAAGATCGATTCCTGGTTATCCGGGTTGCCCACGCCGAGCCCGGTCTTGCCGATGCCGGCGAAGGAGATCACCGCGAGCGAGATGGCCAGGTAGATGCCCATGATGATCACGATCGTCAGTGTTGCGGCGCGACCAGGGACCGTCGCGGGGTTCTTGGTTTCCTCGTTCATGGTCAGGGTGACGTCCCAGCCCCAGAAGATGAAGATGGATAGCGAGACACCGGCGGCGAAGGCACCGAAGGTCGGCACCGCCATCGGGTTGAACCAGTCCATCGCGATCGGCGTCGGGTCAAAGGCCGTGCCGTTGTTGACGTGGCTGAACGCCGCGACGGCAAACCATCCAAGCACGAGCAGCTGGAAAGCGACCAGCCCGTACTGGAATGCCTTGGTGGTCTGCATGCCTCGGTAGGAGATCCAGCAGGCTGCAGCGATGAAGACCAGCGTTGTGGGGATATTGACCCACAAGTTGCGCGTGAGCTCGGCGATGGCGTCGTTGCCGGTGAGCTGGGCGATCAGGAGATAGAAGAAATCCACGGCCACCGCCGCGAGGTTCGAAAGCACGATGATGGTTGCGGCGATGAGTCCCCAACCGCCCATCCAGCCGATCCATGGCCCGAAGGCCCGGGTGGCCCAGGTGAACGAGGTTCCCGAGTCGGGCATCGCGTTGTTGAGCTCGCGGTAGCCCAGGGCCACCAGCAGCATCGGCAGGAAGCCTGCGATGAAGATCGCCGGGACCTGGGTGCCAACCTCGGCGACGGTGGGGCCCAGTGCTGCGGTCAGGGTATAGGCCGGGGCGATGCATGAGACGCCGATGACCACCGCACCGAGCACCCCCACGGTCCCCTTGCTCAGGCCCTTTTCCCCCAGGCCGGAATCGGCCACCTGCGAGGCAGTGGCTTTTGCCGCTGTTTCACGAGTCATTATTTTCTTCCTTCATCCAGGCGGCGTCGGGCCTGCTCGTTGGCGGGCGGGCCCGACGCCGTCATGCGGTGATTGGTGCCGGGATTATTCCGGGGCACTCTCGTAGTTCTTGGGGATCACGAGCAACGGAACCGGCAAGGTCCTCAGGATGCGCTGCGCGGTTGATCCCAGGAAAAGGCGGCGCTTGCGAGCCAGGCGACTGGATCCGACGACGGCAATTTCCCCGTCTTCCCAGTCGAGTGAGGCAATGGCTTCATCGATGCTGGCACCGGTGACCACCTGGACCTCGGCGCTGACCCCGAGATCGGCCACCACTGCATCGGCGGCTTCCTGGGAACGCGCGACGGTTTCGCGCATCCGGGTCTTGCCGACCTCGGCCAGCTCCTGGATCACCAGGGAAACCACACGGACCTCCAGGGACTGCTCGGCGGCGAATGCCGCGGCCGCCTGAACCACGCTGCGTGCCGCTGCACCGTTGGAAACGAACGCGGTGATCCGGCTGAGCTTGCCCTCGGCCTTCTTAAGCGCCGCAACGGCACCGGGAGTGCTCATGGCCACGGGGACCGGGGAGGCGTGCAACAGCGAGCTGGTCACCGAGCCCGGGGCGAAGAAGCCTGCCACGTGGCGCTTGCGACCGCCAAGCACGATGGCATCGGCACCGGTTTCCTCGGCCGTGGCAATCAGCCCGGCAGCGGGCGAAGCCACGGAACGGGCCACCACCCGGGCGCTGGTCCCCACCGGAACCAGCGCGAGCGCGTCGGCGGCCCAAGAATCGACCTTCTCGGCCAGGATCGAGGAGTAGCCGTGGTCCCCGCCGGGGTAGTTCGCCGAAAACGGCGTGCTCTCGGGCAGCACGATGGCGATGTCCAGGTGTGCATCCGGTCCGCCCAGCGCAGCGGCCAGGGCCACTGCTTCGGCGCCGCGACCATCTGCGGTGTATCCAATGAGGTAACGCATGGGTGTTTACTCCTACAGGTTAGAGAGGGTGCCGAACCTTGACACGACACCGTCGTAGTCTAGGTCGTCCGCCGTGCCATCGACCGCTGCAACGATGCGGGCCGCCGTGCGTCGGCCCATGCGCACGGCGCCGTCGACGTGCTGGTAGCCCTCTCCGGCAAGATCGGAGGAGGAGAAGTAGATCGGGCCGACGTTCTTGTTCTGCTCCGGCCCGAAGCGGAGCAGGCCACCGAGGTCGTAGCTGGTGGCGTATGCGCCGCGGGTCCATTCCTCGGATCCGAAGTCCGAGAGGTAGAAGACCTTCGGTTCCAGGGCCTTGGGGCCGAGGTACTCGGCGATCCCCTTGAGGATCACGTCCTTGCGCTCGGCTTCGTCCAGCTCGAACATGGCGTCAGCCTGCAGATCGGAAATGAAGCCGACCAGGGTTCCGGTGGTTTCGCCGTGGTAGGTGTTGTCGTAGATTTCCTGCACGATCGTCGAGGGGCCGAAGCAGGTGCCGGAGAGCCCTTCCTCACGCCAGAACGGGGTCTCGTAGACCGCGTGGACCTTGATGACCAGGCCCATCGACTGGTGTTGGTGGGTCACATGCTGGCGGCGCGGCAGCGGCGGGTTGTAGGAGATGCGTGAGTAGAGGTTTGGCGGAACGGCAATGATGACCTTGGCGGCGTTGACCGTGACATCGGCGCCGTAGGCGGTGACTCCCTCATCGGACCAGTCGAGCTTGAGTACCGGGTTGTTCAGGAAGACGTCATCGCCCAGACGCTCGGCCACGGCGATCGAGACGCCCTGCATCGTGCCCACGATCCGGCGGTCCAGGATGAAGTCCTCATCGACCAGGTTGGTGAAGGAGCCGGCCGAGGAGGACATCAGCAGGGCCTGGAGCGCTGAGAAGGTGTGCGCTGGCTTGGTGAGCATGCCGCCGGCGATAAACAGGCCGACGTTGTTGCAGGCGACCTCGTCATCCGAGAGGCTGCGCAGCCAGTGGTGGAAGGAGATCATGTCCAGTTCGGCCGCACGCGGGTGCTCCCACGGGGCGTCGGGATCGACTTCGGCGGTCAGGCGATCCATCTCGGCGACGAGCTTGTTCATTTCGGCAACCGTTGCCTCGCCGACGGGGAAGTCGGCTCCGTCATAGACGGTGCGGGTGCCGTCCTCGGACATGTAGATGGAGGAGCCCTGCTTGTAGCGCTCGAAGGTCTCGATGCCGAGCTCCTCGATCAGCGAGTAGAGCCCGGTCTGGTCCGGGGAGATCCACTGGCCGCCGATTTCGATGGTGGCCCCGTCCATGTCTTCGCTCCAGGTGCGGCCGCCGACGCGGTCGCGCGCCTCGAGCACCGCCACGGTCTTCCCTGCCTTGCGTAGTTCGTAGGCGGCGGTCAGGCCCGAGGGGCCGGCTCCGATGATAACGACGTCGCGATCAAGGGTTCTCATGTTTTCCACTTCTTCCGATGCACTAAATGAATGACGTTCATTTACTAGACTGGTTACAGCGTAAGCCATGGCATACCCTCTTGTGAAGTAGACCACGTCAGGAATTTGTTTTGACCAAGGAAAAAACACCCTCCGCGGGAGCCCCGCGCCGCCGGGCCGGACGCCCCCGGTCACTGGTGCTTGACGGCGACCTCATTGCCAGGAGCGCCCTGAAACTCGTCAACGACGCAGGGTACCCCAAACTCACCATGTCGGGACTTGCCAAAACACTTGGCGTCTCGCCATCCGCCTTGTACAACCACGTGGAATCCAAGCAGGAAATCATGCAGTTGATCCAGGAAATCGTGATGGACGACGTCGACTCCTCGGTGTTCGAGTCCCTTCCCCTGGGCGAGGCCTTGCTCCGCTGGGCGGAAACCTACCGCGATGTGCTCGCCGGGCATGCCCCGCTGATCCCGCTGATCGCGGTCCTGCCCGTCTCCGGTTCCCCACGCACCTTGGACATGTACGAAAAGGTTGCCACCGGATTCACCAAGGCCGGCTGGCGGCAGGCCGATATCGTTCCGGCCATCGTGGCCGTTGAATCGTTCATTTTTGGTTCGGCCATGGATGCCACCGCCCCGCTGGACATCTTCCACCCGGGCAAGAAAGCCGGGCAGCTTCCAAATTTCGAAGGCGCACTCGATGCCCAGCGCGCCACTGGGGGCAACAGCGCCGATGCAGCGTTCCACACCGGGCTGCACGCCATCATCAACGGTCTCGTGGAAACACCTGCAACCCGCTAAACACCAGTCAATCAGCGGTTTGGCGATACCCTGAGCCCATGGGCGAAACTCCTGGAAACGATTCGAGCCGCACCGGCGGGTTCTTCTCACGACTGACGGCCAAGAACTGGGTTGCCATTGTCGGTGCCATCGCCGCCCTGGTCTTCATCCTGCAGAACCGCCAACGGGTCCGGATCGACCTGCTGTTCCTGAACGTGAATGCACCGTTGTGGATTTTCTTGGGTGCGGTCCTGCTCATTGGCTGGCTCATCGGTCGCTTCTCGTTCCGCAAGCGCTGAGGCCACCGCCGAACAAACCCCCGGGCCACACCAATTGCCTTGCCGCGCGGACCCCGGCGTCCGGCGGTGCCGTTGGGGCGGTCGAGGTGCGATCCCGACCAACAAAATTGCCACTGCGCTCACCAAACGGCGACTTTTTTTCTGGAGATCGACCGAATTATCCCCGCCTTCGGGGGCATCGAAGGAGGATCGGCTTTGCTGCGGGTTCCGGGCAGAGTGGCGGACCTACGCCCGACGGCACAAGGCACCCGGGTTCCGGGCAGAGTGGCACGTCACGGTCAGGGATTTGGTCAACCCTTCGAAGCAAACATCACGCGTTGAGCGCCCCCCCTAGAAGCCCGTGCCCATCACCTGGACGAGCGAGTCCGCATCCCCGTAGGTGAAGATGGCCCAAGACAGGCCGCCCACGAATGCCAGTGACGTCGCGGCCCAGATACCGGCCAGCTTGGCCATGAAGCGTATTTCCTTGCGGCTGACCGGCAGCTGGTCGGCGGAGTAGCTGTCCGCGGCCTTGCTGATGCGCGAGGCCGGCGTCTGGGCGGCCGATGCCATGGCGCTGAGGCTCACCAGGAAGTTGGAGGCGGTGTCCATGCTGCCGTCCGCCAGGCGGACGCGGGTCAGATTGTTCCTGCGATCCTGGGTCATCTCGACGATGTTGGATCCGTGGCGTGCCAACAAGATGTC
>JAUNVO010000188.1 GCA_030540695.1 Micrococcaceae bacterium
ACTGGATCGCAGCTTGGGACTGTCTTCCAGCTACGTTTGTCCGGTCGGGAACGCTTATCGGGACGCTTTTTGGCGTTCTGCGCGGGGAGTGCGCCTGATATTTGGTATTTGCCCTGTTCCCCGACGAGTTCAGAGTTCCTTTGATCGGACGAAGAGGTCTTTGATGGTGGAACCGAGGTTGGCTGCCTCGCCGATTATGTCCCGATCCCGATGTGGCATCCTGAAGTCTGCCTCGCCGAGTCGGACCCAGAAATCCTGCTCATCGTTGACAACGGCAGGCAAGCGCATGAACCAGCGATAGCCGTGCGGTCGGGCAGGCAGCCCGGAATCCAAGAGGTATTCGTCAATGCCATCTTCGATGTCTTGGACGTCTGCCTCTGTGATGGTGTCGGTCCAAGAACTGGTGGCGCCGCCCGCCGTTTCACACGTCACCTTGATCAGGTCGGTGCGTTTGCCCATCGGCTCGCGCACCACGTTCTCCGGTCCGGCGAACCACGCGGCGATGGCGCCCCAGCCATTCTCGCTGAGCTCTATCCAGCCCAAAGGGCGGTTACCAATTGGATAGGTATCCCACATATTGAATCACCTTTCATACGCAAGCTAGCAGTCGCCCCGGCCGGGCCAACTCTGTCAGGCCACAAAGCGTTGCGCCATCCCAACACCAAATCATTCTTGTTTCAGAAGGCAGTTGCATGGCGGCTTCATGACCGAAAAGGAACCTTCAGTGGGACGCTGAGCATTCTCGAGTCACGCGGATGGTTGTTTCATCGCGGGTGGCTAAGTAGTGCAAGTACTTCCGAGCTATCAAGAAAGTGATGCAGGATGAGACGAGAATGAACCCTGCCCCAATTGCGATGGTTGTTGTGTACCCTTCGTCGGTTGAGAGCACCAAGATAGCGGCAGGAATAACGGACGCTATTGTTGCTCCCCAACAGGCAGCCACGGCTTGTTGATTCACTGAAGGCAAAGGAACGTGCCCGGAATGAATGTATAGCCCTAGGACCGCCCCCGTCGCCGGGGCGCTGGCAACCACGCCTCCAACGGCCATACCGTAGATCACCGGGATCAGACCGTAGCCCCATGGACCCCAACCCGCCCATAATTCTGGATCACTGGCGGCTTCGATGATCGAATGCACGCTCATGGCGCCTCCGGCGATTGCTCCGAGCACAACGCCAGCGAGTATCCCGAACAAGAACAGCGGAATGAATAGTGTTCCCAGCTTTTGTCCCGATGTATGTCGCATAGGTTCATCGTAGGCGAAACCTTCACTGGGACTATTTCAGGAGTAGTGGATAATCAAGCTATTCATTTATGGGAGGCTCGGAGCTGATGAAAGTAATGGCGATGACGCCTGTGCAAGCTTTGTTATGGCTGATTCCTGGGGGATTAGCTGGGCTAGCATTACTCGGGATCTCCGTTTCCACGTTCTCCACGTTGCATCCAGCGATGAATCTGGCCATTGCTGCTTTGGGCTTGTTGCCGTCAGCTGTCGTGGTTGGTTGGGGAACCATGAAGTTCCGCAGCTACTACGAGGTCAAGCGCACTCGAACCAACTATCTGACGATGGCCTACGCCACGCTGATCCAGTTTGTGGCACTGGCATTCTCGGCGTTTCTATTTATTCAGCTTCTGGTCGGGTCGATTTTATCGGAGCCCAGAAGTAGACCCGCGATTCCCAATTCGCGCATTCATGAATTCGGATAGTCCGTATGCGCAACCTTTAACGGCTATGTATCAATTCTTGCGAGGTAGGCTCACACTATGTCCGAGACTGAACCCGTATTGGAATTGAATCCCTCGCCTGACTCCGTGGTGGAGATCGTCAAGAAACTGGTCGATGAGCCTTGGCCACGGTCCGATGAAGAACGCGAAATTCTGTTCGCGAACCTAGGATTCAAATCAGGGAGCCGGTACGAGCTGGAGAACGAAGAATCGCCCCACCAGATGACTGATCTGGATATTGGCCTCGGCGGCCAAACGCCTGGCTCTTCGGACACCTATAACAAGGAGTTCCTAGGTGTGTCCGTCCACCTCTACGGCACCCAAGAATCCGGGGATCCAGCTGCGCAAAGCGGATTCAACAATCTACGGATGCAACTCACCGAACTCTTCGGAAAACCGGATCATCCGTGGGACAACGAAGAGACGCCACCCTGCATATGGGAGGCAAACGGTCGGACGATTACTACACACCTCTTCAATCGTCGGGACAGCAGCGTGATGTTGAGCGTGGAAGATTCAGCTCTGGCCGCCAGTGTAGAAGCCGATTCAATTTCCAGCTGAGCAATCACGGATATTCCGTGAGGAACGCATCTCGTGACGAACAGATGTATCGCGCCTCAATTGAGTTTCGACGGCGTCCTGTTAGAGAGTTGTCCGAATAGGAACTCGGGTGTCCCGTATGGCGGTCGGTCACCGGACATCAGAGGGCAGGACCTGATCTATTGCAGGCGTTGAGCGATGACCGTTCCGTTTGACCCGACCGCTGGACTGTGTCGCATGCGTACCGCTTACGGAACGCTGTTTAGAAGAAGCCCCAGTTGAGGATGACCAATTTTCGAACGCGTCCCTTTCAGTCAGGTGATGGAGTCGGTGTTGCCCTATCGCCCGGCCGCCGGATACTTTACTTGTCTACACGCCGTCCCAAATTGGAGTCCAGAGAATGCGCGCCGCCGATGAACGATTCTGGTCCAGTGTCATCAAAGGACCATGCCCGGAAGGCTGCTGGTTCTGGGTTGGTGCCATCAGTGATGATGGCTGTGGCCGCTTCACACTGAACAGGAACGGGACAACCAGGGCAGTTCGCCCACACCGCTACGCCTACTATCTAGCGACCGGTGTTTGGCTCGATGATATGCCCTCGTTAATGCACGACTGCGACGAGCCAACCTGCGTACTTGCCACCGCGGATCCCAGTTCGCAATTGATGCCGGGCACTCACCGGGAGAACATGCTCGACCGGATCAAGAAGATGCGCCACAGCAACGGGACCGGCTTAAGATATTGGGGCGTTGGACGTGCAGCTCAATCCGATAGGTCTCGGCGCCTCCGTGAGGAATTGCTGGGCCACGGTTGGGACAGCGAACGAATTATCGCGATCCGTTTTGACCACGACCCGGACACTCCAACATTGTTCTAAGCGTCAGCGGGAACAACAGCCGGCGTGGCAGGAGCAGGTGCCGGCACATACTTCTTGAGCGTCGCAACACTCATACCCAAGCGAGCGGCAACGGCACTCCGGGACTCACCCGTTTCGAGCATCCGGGCAACATCATCGCCCGATTCATTCCTGGCCTCTTCGGCATCAGCCTTGCCTTGCGCAATGATCCCCTCGGTCTTTTCCTGCGCCGCTGTTTCCATGCCTTGGGCCGCCTCATGGAACTCAATTAATCTTGCGGCCAGCTCGATGAGGTCTTCGTTGCTGGCGGTGAAGTCGGCGGCCTTCTGCCGCGCCTTCTCACGAGCGGCAACCTGCTGTGCTGACTTACGTGGCGATGCCATATTCATCCCTCGTTTCGTGAAACCTAAAAGTCTGTGAAAGCGACCGTAGCTGCTGCGGGGGAATACCGTATTCGACAGCCCGAGCGGACTCTGGCGAACCGGGCTCTGCAGGACTCGGACGAGCGACTGCAGAGTGCGCTGGCACCAGTGCTCCCGAACGGGGTAAGTTCGAGAGCATGATTGGTCGTCCGGTTCCCCCACCACTAAACGCAGCACAACGCATCAAGGACCACGCAACGGCAACGACGGCGCTCGCCGACAGTGCCGCTCCGCGCCAGGTTCGCGCGCTGGGCATCGTGCTCGAGAACGGCCCGCTCACGCCACTTCACATAGAACGCCGTGTCCCCGGGGCCCGCGACGTCGTGATCGACTTGGAGTTCTGTGGGCTGTGCCATTCCGACGTCCACGCCGGACGAGGCGAATGGGGAGCCAAGAAGCTGCCATTGGTCACCGGCCACGAAATGGTCGGCACCGTCCGTGAAGTCGGCGGGCAAGTGCGGGACCTGGATATCGGTGCCCGGGTTGGTGTGGGCTGCCTGGTTGACTCCTGCCGAGCCTGCGAGGCCTGCCGCGAGGGACTTGAGCAGTTCTGCGCCAACGGCGTAGGAACCTATGGGGCCACGGACCCTCGCACCGGCGAATACACCCAGGGCGGCTACAGCCAACAGATCGTGGTGAATCGAGACTTCGTGCTCGATATCCCCGAATCCCTGGATCCAGCCTCCGCCGCTCCGCTGTTGTGCGCCGGAATCACCAGCTATTCCCCGCTGCGCCACCACAAGGTGGGCCCGGGCAGCAAGGTCGGCGTGCTGGGCTTGGGCGGGCTCGGACACATGGCGGTGAAACTTGCCGCGGCCATGGGCGCACACGTGACGGTATTCACCCGCAGCGAAGCCAAGCGTGAATCGGCGCTGGGACTGGGGGCCGAAACAGTCGTTAACACCACCGATACCGCACAGTTGGAAGCGGCCACGGATTCACTGCACCTTCTCATTGACACCGTTGCGGCGCCGCACGAGCTCGGCGCATACCTGCGCACCCTCAAACGCGACGGCACACTGGTGCAACTCTCGCTGCCAGAAGGTTCCATGCCGGGCATCAACCCCGGCCAGCTGATCTTCAAGCGACTGAACTACACCGGTTCGCTCATCGGATCAATCGCCGAGACCCAGGAAATGCTGGACTTCTGCGCCGAGCATTCAATCACCAGCGACATCGAACTCGTCGACGCCGGATCCGTCAACGAGGCATGGGACCGCATGGTCGCCAGCAACGTCAAATACAGGTTTGTCCTAGATCTCGCCACATTGGGCGACCCAACCACGGAGGAAGCATGAGCACACTGTTTACCAAGATCATCAACGGGGAGATTCCCGGTCGCTTTATCTGGAGTGACGAGCGCGCTGTCGCGTTTTTGACCATTGGGCCGATCACCGATGGCCACACCCTGGTGGTGCCGCGGGAGGAAGTCGACAAGTGGACCGAGGCCCCGGCGGAGTTGGTCAACCACCTGATCGATGTCGCCGGAAAGATCGGGCGCGCCCAAGTACGCGCCTTTGGTTCCGAACGCGCCGGCCTCATGGTTGCCGGGTTCGAGGTCCCGCACCTGCACGTACACGTATGGCCGACCAACTCCTTGGCGGACTTCGACCTGGCACGGGCCGACACGAACCCGAACCCCGTGACGATGGATGAAAACGCGGCAAAGCTTAGGCAGGCACTGCGTGAAGACGGCCACCAGGAGCAGGTCCCGACGAGCTGACACCCTCGCGGTGTTCACGGGTGGATCCCAGCAAGCAAGGGCAAGATGGGTCAATGTCTCCTGCCCCCGGTTTTCCCGGATTCCACGAAAAACCAAAGCCCGTCAATCCCATGCCCGGGCAAGAATCCGTGTGGGACTATCCCCGCCCGCCGCGGGTGGAAAAACGAGCTGAGCGGGTCGTTGTGAAGCTCGGCGGCCAGGTGATTGCCGACACCACCGATTCGGTGCGTGTCCTTGAGACAAGCCATCCGCCGGTCTACTACTTGCCAATGGCTTCGTTCCATGCCGGTGTCCTTGTCCCGGTCCAAGGCACCAGTTTCTGCGAGTTCAAGGGCCGGGCACACTATTTCGACGTGGCGGCCGGGGGAGTTGTCGCCTCCCGAGCCGGGTGGACCTACCCGGAACCCGCCAAGGGTTTCGAGGAGCTCGGCACGCGCGTGGCCATCTATCCCGGCCTCATGGACGCCTGCGAGATCGATGGTGAGCCGGTGACGTCCCAAGCCGGTGACTTTTACGGTGGCTGGATCACCGCGCAAATCGTTGGTCCGTTCAAGGGAGGACCTGGTACGGCGCGGTGGTAGGGGTCTTGCATTCCCGGCCACTGTCCACCTTTCAAGCACGGGCCCAGGACGCAATCCACTCTCACCCACCCAGTGGCCTGTCACGATGGATCGGTGTGCAGGCAAAAATACGGATTCATCGGGTGATCCACGAATAGCGACGCCGAAAAGTTTCGTGAACGGCGGGGTCCTTTCGAACCCCATGGAAAAGGTGTCCCCGGACTAGTCCATTTGCCAGGTGGACCGCGATATCCCACGACGATCAATCCGTATGCACGACGGTTCCGAACAACTGGATGTGTCCGTCCTGTCGTAATGTGCTTTGGGGGCATCGAAGGTGCTTTGGGGGCACCCTCGAGCAGGACGGGCACCGAAACTTGAGAGATGGCGAGGTGTTCGTGTCCCCGCGCCACGGC
>JAUNVO010000189.1 GCA_030540695.1 Micrococcaceae bacterium
CCCGGTTCTTTGCCTTGCGGCCCAGCACGAACTTGTCTTCCAGGTGTTCCAACGGACCGGCCAGCGGATCGTCGTCCCCCTCGGCACGCACCAGGTCACGGCCCGGGTCCCTGATGTCCCCGATGATCTTCACGCAGATGTAGATGACCATCGCCATGTGCGCGACGATGCCCAGCCCGTAGAAGATCTCGATCATCCAGCTGTTCCCGAAGTATTCCAGGCCGCTGACCCACTTGGCGCTCCAGAGCCACACGAAAACCCAATGGAACACCTCGATCCCCTGCCAGAGCAGGAATTCGCGCCACTTGGGCCGTGCCAAGACGTAGAGCGGGATCAGCCACATCACGAACTGCGGCGAGTAGACCTTGCCGAAGAGCAGGAATGCGGCAACGATCAGGAACGCGAGCTGCGCCATGCGCGGGCGGCGGGTGGCGGTGAGTCCCAGCCAGGCGATGCCCAGGCAGGCGACGCCGAAGAGCCCGTTGGAGAGGTAGGACATCGTCGACCCATCCATCCCGGTCCACACGAACGCCAACCACATCGAGGAGTTGCCCGCCGGGCGGTCACCGGAGAAGGTGTAGAACCGGCTCCACTCATCGAACGCGGTGATCATGAACGGCACGTTGACTGCCAGCCAGGCGGCGATGCCGGAGGCCAGCGACACCCAGAAGTGCCGCATCCGCCCGGTGCGCAGGCACAGCACCAGGATCGCCCCAAAGAGGAAGAACGGGTAGAGCTTTGCCGCGGCGCCCAGGCCCAGCAGCACCCCGGCCAGCACGATGTGCTTGCGCGAAAAGGCCAGCAGGCCGGTCATCGCCAGCATCACCGCCCACAAATCCCAGTTCAGCTGACTGGTCAGGATGATGCCCGGGGCCAACGCCACCATGATGGCATCGCGACTGCGGTGGCGCGCGGCGTAGGCAACGGCCACCACCACCACGGCCCAGCAAATGAAGGAGAGCACGGAGTTCAGGTCAAAGTAGGCCAGTTGGCGTTCGGGCGAGAACCCGATCCCCGGGATCACCATGGCGGTGAGCCCGGCAATGATAGCCAGCAGCACCGGGTACTCCAGCGCCTGTTCGGCCGGCAAACCGGTGAAGTAGGGGAAAAGCTTGTCGGCCATGCCCCGGGTGCCAAAGAGCTGGGAAAAGTCCGAATAGCACATGTGCAGATGCTGTTCGGCGTCGGGCCAGCCGTTGACGCGGCACCACTGCTTGGACAGCACGGCGATGAGCGCGCCGATGAGCGTGAGCACCAACAGCCCGGTAATGACAGGGCGCGTTGCCTCACGGGCGGTGAACAGCTTCTTGACCGGTTGCATCACGATCCGGTTGCCTCATTTCTGGGTGGGTGAAAACATGTATGGGTGGTGGGGACCGGCTAGTCCGTGTCTGGTTGCAGCGGCCGCAGCCGGTCCGCGCCGAAGATGCCGGAGGTCTTCGGGTCGATGAACACGAGGTAGGCCATGTAGGCCAGGCCGATGACCGCGGCGAAGATCCGCACCCAGAGCAGCGAGAACCACTGGCCGATGGAGAGCTGGTCAACCACCCCGGAGAGCAGCACCAGCAGGCACAGGATGTACAGCGCGCGTTCCAGGTTCACCGGGTATCTGCGCGAAATGGCGAAGAACGGGATCAGCCACAGGAGGTACCAGGGCTGGATGATCGGTGCCAGCACCACGGCGGTGCCCAGTGCGTATCCGGCGTAGAGCAACGGAGGCCCGGCGGGGCGGCGGATAGCCAGCCAGAACACGATGGCCAGCGAGGCCAGGCGGAAGACCGTGAAAACGACACCGGCGATCAGTTCGAGGTCGCCGCCTGCCAGCGATCCGATCCAGCCGACGAACATGCCCAGCAACCCGACCGGGGCGTAGGGGAAGGCCGCCGAACCCGCGCCCGCCATGGCTGCGATCCAGCCGAACCAGAGCCCCGAGGCCCAGCCAAGGAGCGCCATCACGACCAGCGCCACCGAACCGGTGAAGAGCCAGGCACGCAACTTTTGGGCGTTCGTGGCCGTCGCCGGCAGCATCGCCAGTCCCAGGAACGGCAGGACCAGCACCACGATGGGCTTGATCGCGATCGCCGCGGTGGCGACAAGGACACCGGCAAGGAAGCGCTTGCGGGCCACCAGCAGGAAGCCGAGCAGCACCCCGCCGATCATCAGCCCGTCGTTGTGCACACCACCGACCATGTTCAGCAAAAAGAGCGGGTTGGCCACCGATATCCACAACGGCCACGCGGCATCCCGGCCCGTGGCCTTGGCCAGGCCCACGACGGCGTAAGCGCAGAGCAGCACACCGGCCACCGAAACCAGGCGCATGAGCATGACCCCGTATTCCGGGACTCCGCCGGAAACAAAATAGGTGAAGCGCGCGTACATCAAGAACAGCGGGCCATAGGGCGAGGTGGATTCGGCCCACAATGAATCCGACCCCTGGGCGAACCAGCCCGGCAGCTGCGAGACCCAGTCGGTGTAGGGCGAGAGCCCCGCGTGCATGAGCCTGCCCTGGCCCAGATAGGAGTAGACGTCCTTGGAGAGGATCGGGAAGGAAAAAAGCAACGGGATCGACCAGACCCAGATGGCCTTGGTGATCGCCAGAACCGGGTTGCCGTTGGTTACCTGGGCACGCTGGCGCAGGCGCAGCCACGCCCTGAACAGCAGCATCGAGCCCAGCGCCAACAGCAGGGTGCAGGTGATCACGCCGAACATCTCCACGCGCAGCGGCAGCAGCAACCGCGAACGCGCCAGCACCGATTCCTGTGAGCTCGGGATCCACCCGACGCCCCAGGACCCCACCATCACCATCACCGACGCCAGCAGGCCCTGCGCGATGGCGATATCCGGGGTGTTCTCCCCGCCGCCGGTGAGCCGACCGAGCAACGGGACGCGCGAGACACGTTGGCGAAGCCCTTCCAGCGATCTGGTGAGGCCGGCGAAATGGCGTCCGCGGACGGGGACTTCGGAGGGCTGGGGGTCCGGGAGGCTCACGTGTTCCCGGCCTCGGGATCGGGGTGGGCCGCTGCCTTGGGCCTGCGCAGGCGTTGGGGCAGCGTCTGGACGAAGATGGTCCTGGTGCGCGGATCCAGGAAAGCGAGGTACGCCATCGCCGCCCAGGAGATCGCCGTGGAAAGGTGTTTGACCCACGGGTCAAGCACGGAGAGGAACTGCCAGATGAAGATTTGGTCCGCGGCCCCGAACGCGATGAAGAAGGCGGTGGTGACGTAGACCCAGAGCAGCTGCCAATCGTCCCTGATGCCCGTGACCGCGAAGAACGGCAGCAGCCAAAGGATGTACCAGGGCTGGATGATCGGCGACAGGACGACGAGCGCGGAGAACGCCAATGCCATGCGCTGGATGAGGTGGGACTGCTTGCCCTTGAAGATCAGCAGCAGCACCAGGGCCACCGAGGTCAGCCGGCCGATGAGCTTGAGCAACGGCAGCAGCCAGTCGGTGGGCAGCCCGATCGTCGCCAGTGCCCCGGAAAGCACCGCGTTCAGTGCGCCCACCGGGGCGAAGATCACCGCACCGGTCCCGGTTCCCAGCATCACGCCCAGCCAGCCGAACCCATAGCCGTTGGCCCAGCCGATCAGGGCCATGATGATCGCCACCAGCCCCGCGGTGTAGGCCCAGTAACGGAACTTCCGGGCCCAGCCCGCGTCGGGTCCCGCCCACAACAAGCCGATGAAGGGCAAGAGCACCAAGGTGATGGGCTTGACGCCGATCGACGCGGCAATGAGCACCACGCCAAGCACGCCGCGCCGCGTGGCGGCATAGTAGGTTCCGGCCAAGGCCAGGCCGACCATCAACGAGTCGTTGTGGGCGCTGGCCACGAAGCTGATCAGGAATAGCGGGTTGGCCACCGAGATCCATGCGGCCTTCGCACCGGAGACCTTGTGCAGCGCGGCGATTTTCGGCACGTAGATCATGCACAGGATCACCCCGGCGAACGCGACGAGGCGAAAGAGCAGCACCGAAAGGTCGGGACTCGTTCCCACCAGCTGGTTCACCCAATATTCCACGTTGAGATACAGCGGGCCATACGGGGTTTCGGATTCGGCCCAGGTGATGTCGGCGCCCAGCTGGAACCAGTTGTTCAGCGTGGAGATTCCATCGACATAGGGGTCCTGCCCGGCGGCAACCAGCCGGCCTTGGCCGATGTAGGCGAAGACATCACGGGAAAAGATCGGCAGGGCCAGCAGCATCGGAATGCTCCACGCCCAGATGGCCTTCTGCACCACGGCAAGCGAACCATCGGCCCAGCCGGCCAGTTGTTGTCCCAACCGCAACCAGGCACGGAAAAGGATCCAGCAGCCCAACGTCAACACCACGGTCCCGGCAATCACCCCCGCATAGTCCGTGCGGATGGCAATCAACAACGGGTACCGGTTCAACGGCGAGGCGCTTGCAAGCCACCCGATGGCGTAGGAACCCAGCAGGATCATGATCGATCCGATGGTCCCCTGGATCAGCGGCGAGAGGTGCCAGCCACGTCCCGAATGAGCCTTCATGTCAGCGGTGGAGCGCACATCGTTCATCTGCGTGCCGCTCCTGATTCGTTTTCGTCGTGCCCTGGTGGTCGATTCCGGTTTGCTTCGCAGCTCGCGCCCGCCTGTTCGCGTTCCGCGCGCCACCGGTTCCAGGCCGCGCCCCGAGGCGCAAAAATCAAGTCCGATCCTAGCATCGTGAGCACGGTTTACCGGGGATGTGGCCCCGGGATGCGTGCGAGTTCACACGGGAAGCCACGGGTCCGCGAAGCCGGGCCATTTGCCCGCCTGGCTGCGGCGTGGCACAGCGACCCCCGGGCCCACGCCTATCTAGGCTTGGGGAAGGTACAGATGTCTAGAGCGGAAGCGAGGAAATCGCGTGGGAAGGCGTGCAAAAAGTCCCGGTCGTCCGGTGCGAAACCATGGATTACTGGGTTGGGGAATCTTCTTGGCCGTATTGGTCATCGTGGCCGCCCCGCTGCTGGGCCTGAGCTTGGGTGCCGCGATATTGCTGGCCGCAACCTCGCTTCTGGCCTTCTTGGTGCTGTGGCTGCTCAGTTCGGCAGCCGGTTCAATCAAGCAATAGCCCGCGGCGCCGGATCCCGGCAGGGAGTTCATCGGGTAAATTGGGGTCGTGCCTATTTCAGCTGAAAAAATTGTCTGGATCGACTGCGAAATGACGGGCCTGAGCCTGGAAAACGACGCGTTGATCGAAGTAGCCGTCCTGGTGACGGACGCCGAACTGAACATCCTCGGCGACGGGGTCTCCGTGGTGATCAGGCCCCCGGCGAAGGCCATGGCCCAGATGGGCGATTTCGTGCGCAACATGCACATCACCAGCGGATTGATCACCGAGCTCGATGCCGGTCTCACCATGGAGGAAGCCCAGGGCATCGTCATGGAGTACATACGCAGCTACGCCCCGGAGCCGAACAAGGCACTGCTGGCAGGCAACTCCGTCGGTACGGACAAGAATTTCCTGGCCCGAGACATGCCCCAGGTGACCGACCATCTGCATTACCGGATCCTGGATGTCTCAACCATCAAGGAATTGGCTCGCCGCTGGTACCCGCGCGCCTTCTTCCAAGCTCCGGCCAAGACGGGAAACCACCGGGCGCTCGGGGACATCCGCGATTCAATTGCGGAACTGAAGTACTACCGCGCCACCGTGATGGTTCCCGCGCCGGGACCGGATTCTGCCTCGGCAAAGGCCGCCGCTGCGAAAATAGTTGCGGAAACACCAGCTGATTAGGCACTGTGTTACACAACACAGGTCAGGAATCCGTTTTCGAGTTGGCACTCCAGCACGAAGTATGTGTAATATAGTTCTCGTTGCCCAGCAGTACGGAAGAGATTCCAAGGTGCAGGACAGCTAGCCCTCGGGCGAACATGGTGGGTATAGCTCAGTTGGCAGAGCGTCTGGTTGTGGTCCAGAAGGTCGCGGGTTCAATCCCCGTTACTCACCCCGATAAAGCCGCTCCGGATCAATCCGGAGCGGCTTTTCTCATCCCACCACCGTGGCATGGACGGGACCGCTCCCCGGCGCCCCGGCCCACGCTTGGGCAGCGGGGTCATGAAACGGGTCACGGGGACCGTGGAACCACGGCGGGCCGCGGCCCGCGGGGGTTGGTCCACGCAGAACAAGCCCTCACAATCAACATGCCACCAGGAAGCACGAGGAGAGATCTTGAGCATTCGTCCGGTCACCATCTACGGCG
>JAUNVO010000190.1 GCA_030540695.1 Micrococcaceae bacterium
GCGCCACACGGGTCACCCAGATGAGCGGCGTCATAAACGCCACTCTGCAGGGAGCAGCAAGCGGCGCGATCCGTTCGGAGGGGTACCCCTGTGGAGGGTGTGCCGGCAACGCACGCGTGGATATCGCTGAAACCAGCGACAGACTGCCACAATCATTTCGACAGAAGGTGGCCGACCCGCAGGTTGAGCACTCCGATGGCGATCTGTCGGTCACACGGACCACTATGCCGATAGGACGGTTTCGAAACGTCACCGTCGAAACGTTCCCTGTTTGAAAGTGTCCACAACCACCGCGGAGGGCACCACGACGTGATTTGTACCAATGGGCGTTGGGGAAATTAGAATGGTGGGAGAAAGGCGGTTTCCCGGTGCGAAGCCGCGTGTTGCCCGCCGTGGTATCCACATTGGTGAAGGGTTTTCATGTCGCGCGCACTGGGCAGCAAATACATGCTGGGGGAGAGCATCGGCCGTGGTGCCATGGGGGAGGCCTTCCGCGGAACCGACAAGGAAGGAAATCTCCTGGCCTTCAAGCTTCTCCACGCGGAACTCGCCACCGATATCGAGGTAGTCGAGCGCTTCGTACGGGAGCGTTCCATCTTGCTGGCCCTGCGCGGGGAGAACCTCGTCGAGGTCCACGACCTTGTCATCGAGGGCGACACCCTGGGCATAGTCATGGATCTGGTGGTTGGTGGCGATCTGCGCGCAGCGATCCGCAACCACGGGCCGTTGTCTCCCTCGGAAGTTTGCAGGATCGGAGCCGGCATCGCCCGGGGCCTATCGGTCGTGCACGCCGCCGGCATCATCCACCGCGACATCAAGCCCGCCAACATCCTGCTCGGGGAACCCCAAGAAGCTCCGGTTCCCAAGCTTACCGACTTCGGGATTTCCTCATTGGTCGATGTCGAACACGTACGAACCAGCACCGTGGTCGGCACCCCGCAGTACATTGCCCCGGAGATTGCCGCCGGCCATCCCGCCGTGGCCGAATCCGACCTTTATTCGTTGGGTATCGTGCTCTACGAAATGGCGGTGGGTGTCACTCCTTTTGCCGGCGGATCGATCATGGCCGTGTTGCTTCGCCTCAGCACCGCCAGCGCAGCCAGACCCGAGGGTGTTCCCGACGCACTGTGGGGGCTGATTACCCGGTTGCTGGCCAAGGACCCAGCGCAGCGCCCGGGAGACGCCAACCAGGTCGCTACGACGCTCGAAGGCCTCATTGCTGTGTTGGAGGGGATCCCCGCAGCTCCGAGACTAGAAGGTCCCTTGGAACCGGTTCCACTGCCGGGGAAGGCCTTCGCTGGTGCCGTTTCCATGCCGAAGGCAGACGCGCGGCCAGCGGTGGCATTGGCGCCTGGGACGGAAGCATCCTCGGTGACGGCCGATACCATCGGCGCTGCCACGTTGCGACCAACCGTCGCGCTGTCTTCCGCGGCTGGCGAGCAATCCACTCAAGAGCCTCCAGCGAGCGACCCACCCACGCGGCCAGGAAATCCCCGGCAGTCCCTGCCCGAAATCCCTGCCCCAGGGAACGGCAGCTCCGGGCATGGTCCTGATGAAGATCCAGTGAAGGGCCTCGGTTCGGGCGGTGCCTTGTGGGTTGTCATCTCGATCGTGCTGGCAGCGATCCTGCTCGCTGGCGCCCTGGTGTTCGCCTACGTCAACGGCAAGAAGGGTGACCCCCAGCCGGCGCCATCTCCGACGGTGACTGCAAGCCAGCAGCTTTCCACCGCGGATCCATCCGAAACCAACCAGGGGCCTGAATCCCCCGACACGAGCAGTGCACCGGACCTGATCGGCCTGACCGAAGCCCAAGCGCGTGCTGCACTTCCATCGGGCGTCCGGATCTCGATCGCCAGGACCACCAGCCTGGATGTCCAATCCGGGCAAATCAGCGCGCAAAAGCCCACGGCCGGTCAGCCGCTTGGCAACTCCATGGAGCTCACCATAGAGGCCGGCATCGAAGACCCATCACCGAGTGCCGATGCCCAACCCAAACCGGCTCAAGGAGCATGGCTGGACATCAGCGGAGCCACGCTCAGGGGCAAGGTGCATGAAAAGGCCGCCGGGATCAAGGTCTGCGGGTCCGGGACCCCGACCAGCGGGAAAATCTTCTACGACCTTGCCGGGAAGTACTCCACGTTCACGGCGACCGTGGCCTTGGCCAACGAGAGTCCAAATGGCGCAGCCTCCGCCCACATCGATGCCGTGGTCGACGGGAAGGTTTACGACAGCGCGACCATCTCGGAGTCTTCCTTCCGGCAGTGGGACATCGACCTCATGGGTGTGAGGAAGCTCGAGTTCAGCTGGACGCAAGAAACCTGCGGAGCCGGCTCGACGGTGTTGGGCTTCGGCAGCCCTTTGTTTACGGGAAACCAGGGCTGAGGTCCGGGGCACGAGGGATCTTCCCGCCCTTCGTGGATCCGTTGAAGGCGGGCCGGTCATCTTTCGGCCGCCGTGCCTACGGAACCGTGGAACCAATGACCGTCTGTGGTGCTCCGCTATCCAGCTACGGACACCGCCGGATCGTGGATTCAGGCGCAGGCTGGTAGGCCCGTATCCATCAGCCGGCTAATGGCCAGCAGCGCCCGTCGTCGTCCGGGCCTGCGAACTTGTGACTCGATCGAGTCCAGCATCCGCCGGTAGCCGCAGCGAAGTCGTGGCGAGGCATTGATGGCAGCGAGCACTGGCATCGAATCGATGAGTTCGCAGTTAAAGGCAATATCCATTGCCGTGCGTAAGGGTGAAGTGACGGTGATGCCGCCGATGGAGCAGACCTGGTCCTCATCCATGATGCCCTCGCTTAGGCGCAGTAGCATGCCCGACGTCGGTGCGCACGGTCGATGGTAGCGCGGCACCAGAATATCGAGTTCGTGGGGCATCGGTGCGCATCCGTAAACCCACGCCGCGGTGCATTTACACAGGGCACGGCCCGGAACATACTGCTCGCCCGCCACTGCGGCGGCCACCCGGGCACGGAGCGAGGGGGTCTGCGGGTGTTCGGCCGACACGTACGCCCCGGGCAGGACCTCGCGCAAAGATCCGTGGAGCCGCAGTGCCTGCAGTTCGTTGCGGGAAAAGGGCGAACCGACAAGCACCACCCCGGCCAGCTGCGTTGTCCGGCCGGCAGCCGCCCACGGTGCCATGTCCTGATGGAAGTTCCGGCCGCAACCGTGCGCGGTGTCTGTGGTTTGCATGGATCCACTCTCACAGCAAGGGGCGCCTTGGCGGCAGGGCCAAGACGCAAATTGTGGATAAGCGGATGCGGTGCGGCGCCATGCCATTGGACGGCGTGGGGAAAGGAAAACGCCCGCTGTGCCGCCGTTCCGTGGAACGGCGGCACAGCGGGCGACCATCGTGCGTGTTGTTGCTACTGGAAGTCGGCTGATGACTTCTGCAGGGTTTCGAGCCACAGGCGACGGGCATCGAGGGCTTCCTGGGCTGACGCGATCTTGGACTCCACGCCCTTGGCCTTTGCCTTGGCAAGGTCCTCTTCAAGTCCGGCGATGGCGTCCTCGAGCTGGGTCAGCATCGAGTTCGAGCGTGCCTTGGTCTCGGGGTTGGACCGGCGCCACTGCTCGTCCTCCGCTGAACGCACGGCCTCTTCGACCTGGCGCAGCGAAGATTCCACGCGCTGCATGTCGGCGCGCGGAACCTTGCCCGCGGCCTCCCAGCGTTCGCGGATGGAGTCCAACGACTTCTTGGCTGAGGCGAGGTCCTTGATGGGAAGCAAGGCCTTGGCCTCGACGAGCAGGGCATCCTTGACCACGAGGTTGGCACCAAACTCCTCGTCGATCGCGGCGTTGGCTGCTGCCCGTGCCTCGAAGAACACGTCTTGGGCTGCGCGGAAGCGTGCCCACAGCGCGTCGTCGTCCTTGCGTGATGCCCGCTTGGAAGCCTTCCACTGATCCATCAGGCGGCGGTACTCTCCGGCGGTTGCGCCCCAGTCGGTGGAGTTCGAGAGCTCTTCGGCGCGCGCGATCAGCGCTTCCTTGGCCCCCTTGGCCTCGGCGTTGCTGGCATCGAGCTGGGAGAAGTAGGCGCGTCGGTGGCGATCGAAGGTGGTTCGTGCCCCGCGGAAGCGCTTCCACAGGTTGTCTTCGGTGGACCGTCCCAGGCGGACGCCGGACTTCTGGGCGTTCTTCCACGCGTCAAAGAGGTCGTTCATCCGGTTTGAGCCCTGCTTCCACTGCACGGTGGAGGGATCAAGGGCGGCCATGGCTTCGGCCTCGGTGACGATGGCCTCGCGAGCGGCGAGCTCGGTGGCGCGCAACTCCTCGTTGGCCTTGCGTTCGAGGGCAACCAGTTCGGTCACGGCGGCGCGGGCGTTCTCGATGCGCGTCTCGAGCGCGGGGATGTCTCCGACCATGGCACGTTCGGCGACGGTGGCCGCCAAGTGGTCAAGGGTCTTGTTCATGTCCGAGCTCGGGGCCTTGGCCACAACGCGCTGTTCGAGCAGCATCAGGGAGGAAACGACCTCGTCGTGCTTGCGCACGAAGTAGGCGAGGGCTTCCTCCGCGGTGGCATCGGGATACTGGCCCACCGGATGTTCGGTCCCGTCGATGATGACAAAGACGTGTCCGTCCTCGGAAACGCGGCTGAGCTTCGCGGCTTCCTCCAGCGGGGTGGTGAAGGTCGGGGGAGCTGCAACGGGGGCAGCTGCCTTGGATGACGACTTTCCCGCAGGGCGTGGCGCTCCGGGTGTCGGAGCGACGGCTGCCGGGGTCGGGATGGCCCGCGGGCTCGGTGCGGCCGGGATGGGCTTGGGCTTTTCGGTCTCCACCGTGGGCTCTTCCGAAGCCGCTGCTGTGCCCTGCTCTACGGAGGTGTCTTCAACCTGGCCCGTTGGGGCCGTGGTGGCTTCAGTCTCGTGTGCCGGCTCGGTGGCTTCGTTCGCCTCCGTTACGGGTGCATCCCCGGCCACGGGCAGGGCTGCTGCCTGGCCCGTGGTGCCGGTGCCTTCGGGTTGCTGCTCCTCGGCCGCTGCTGCCGGCTGGAGATTGTCGTCGGATTGCTGACTGGTGGTCACCGCTGAAACTCTTTCGCTAAGGATCGGCCCCGGATTATGCCCCGGAACACAAGTGTCTCCGCCACTTTACCCGCCATAGGTGTTCCGTTGGTACTTCGCGGCCCCGATTCGGTGACGCATTCGCGTCGTTTCGCCCTCGGCGCACCGGTGCGCCAGTAGACTTGGTAACCTGTGTGTCCGCCCACGCGGGAGCGGGCCCCCACCGGGCCCGAGCCTCGGCCGGCACGCGGAAAACACCCAGCTTTCCCCCTTTTCTAGGAGTACAGTCCTCATGGCACGCAAGGCCTCAATATCCGGCTTCCCCGAATGGCTCCCGCAGGAGCGCGCAGTGGAACAGCACGTCCTTGACACGCTGCGCCGGATTTTCGAGTTGCATGGTTTCGCCAACATCGAGACGCGGGCCGTGGAAACCGTCGGGCAGTTGCTGCGCAAGGGCGAGATCGACAAGGAGGTCTACGGACTCTCCCGCCTGGCCGCGGAGGAAACCGCCAAGAATGATCCCAATGCACTGGCACTGCACTTCGACCTCACCGTGCCCTTCGCCCGCTACGTGGTGGAAAATGCGGGCCACCTGGACTTCCCGTTCCGCCGCTACCAGATGCAGAAGGTCTGGCGCGGTGAGCGCCCGCAGGACGGCCGGTTCCGCGAATTCACCCAGGCCGACATCGATGTGGTCGGGGATGGCACCTTGCCGTTCCGCTACGACGTCGAGCTGGCACTGGTCATCGCCGAAGCCCTTTCGGCCCTCCCGATCGGGGATTTCCGGCTGCGCGTGAACAACCGCAAGCTTGCCGAGGGCTTCTACCTCGGCCTGGGCCTTGAGGATACCGCCGGGGTGCTGCGCTCGATCGACAAGCTGGAGAAGATCGGGGATGAGAAGGTCGCCGAACTGCTCCGCAACGAACTGGGAGCCACCGTGGAACAGGCCAATGCCGCCCTGGCCCTGGCCGGGATCTGCACCGCCGACACCTCGTTCGTCGAACAGGTTCGTGCCCTGGGCATCACCCACCCGCTGCTGGAAGAGGGGTTGGACGAGCTCTCCCAGGTCATCGAGGCGGCCGTGCGCCGCGCCCCGGGCAAGGTGGTGGCGGACCTGTCCATCGCCCGCGGCCTGGACTACTACACCGGCACGGTCTATGAGACCGTTCTGGTGGGCCACGAGTCCCTGGGTTCGAT
>JAUNVO010000191.1 GCA_030540695.1 Micrococcaceae bacterium
GTTCGCCTGCCCCGTAAAGCTGGGTGTTGCGCGGGTGGCTGTGCGGAACAACCCGTCTGGCGACTTCGGTCAGCTCGGAATCCGAGAGTTGGGCAAAGAGCGGAACGCGGGCAACAAGTTGTTCCAGCGCGCGTTCGCCTTCGGGGTGGCCATGGTCTTGGTGCATGGTTTCAATCCAACCATCAAACAGCGCAAGGTTCGGGCCCATGACACGGTGGAGGCGCCCGCATGCGGCCGTATCCCCGGTCGACCGGGGATTCAAGCCGTCAAGCCGGGGTCGCGGACGGGGTCAAGATATGGGGTTCTGGGAAAGCATGGGGCCGCCAAGGCCGGAAGTGGGCTTTGCGATCTCCTCGGTGCTCGGGGTCGTTGAGTCGTAGTTGACCTAGATCTTGCTGGAAATGAACATCACGTTGATGCTCTCTACCCCGGAAGCTTGCCGGAAACGCCCTCGATCTTCTTGACGCAGGAGGGACAGATGAACGGTTCGGTCTCGAACTTGGCGGTTGTTATGCGTGGTCCACGTTTTCGTGCTTGGTGGCTGATGGTTCCACCACCGCATCTACATCGCGATTCACGGACGGGCGTCTAGATTTGGGTCAAGGCAGCCCGGAATCGCTATGACGGGCACCGTGCGGCCTCCGGCTCGGCTTTACGTGGCATCACCGGACAAGCGGTGATTTCCATCGTCAAGCGCCGGGCCGCGCCATCGCTTTCGTTATTCCGCGCTGGCACCCAAAACCCCGGATGTGATCCCGTGACGTCCCGGAGGCATCGAGCGAGAACAGCGGGGTACGGGCAGTGCAAGAGTAAAACGCCCGCGGCGCAGGTTCGGCTTTGCGCCGCTGTGTCTCTGTCTACTGGCGGAAAGATTGACGACTCGACTGCGGTTCCAGGCCCTACCGGACCGGTGGCGCCGCAGCATCCCCGGTCCTCACGATGGCGACTTACGGGGGCGCGGTGATTGACGAAAACGTGTGCGTCCGCATATCCTGAACGAACGGTCAGTAAATAATTCTTTGTCACAGTGAGGTGAGCACTATGGCTGCACAGCAAAAAGGCAGCGGATCGCTATCCGCAGTTCTTTCTCCTGAGGAGCAAGCAGGACAGGATCGATTCGAGCAGATCATTGCCGACGATTCCCGCATCGAACCGCGCGACTGGATGCCCGAGGCATACCGCAAGACGCTGACGCGGCAGATGTCGCAGCACGCGCACTCCGAGATCATCGGCATGCAGCCCGAGGCAAACTGGATCACCAGGGCCCCGTCGCTCAAGCGGAAGGCGATCTTGATGGCCAAGGTGCAGGACGAGGCCGGACACGGACTCTACCTCTACTCGGGCACCGAGACCCTGGGCACCCCCCGCGACGTGCTCAACGACCAGTTGATGGAGGGCAAGGCGAAGTACTCCTCGATCTTCAACTACCCGGCACGCTCCTGGGCCGACATGGGAGCGATCGGCTGGCTCGTAGACGGCGCGGCCATCGCCAACCAGGTTCCGCTGTGTCGTGCATCCTTCGGCCCCTATGGCCGTGCCATGGTGCGCATCTGCAAGGAAGAGTCCTTCCACCAGCGCCAGGGTTTCGAGATCCTGCTGGAACTGGCCAACGGCACCGAGGCCCAGAAGAAGATGGCGCAGGATGCCGTCAACCGCTTCTACGCACCGTCGCTGATGATGTTCGGCCCGCCGGACTCGGATTCACCGAACTCATCGCAGTCCACCGCGTGGAAGATCAAGCGTTTCTCCAATGACGAATTGCGCCAGCGCTTCGTGGGCATGATCGCCGAGCAGGTCAAGGTCCTTGGCCTGACCCTTCCGGATCCCGAGCTGCGCTTCGATGAGAAGTCCGGCACCTGGATCCACATGGATCTGGATTGGGTCGAGTTCAAGGCCGTCATTGCCGGCGCCGGACCCTGCAACGCCCAACGCCTGCAGCGACGCCGCGATGCACACAACGAAGGCGCCTGGGTGCGCGAAGCTGCCGCAGCATATGCGGCAAAAATGGCTCGAAAGACTGAGGTTGCTTAGGTTATGACCGAAACACAAGGCACTTGGCCGCTCTGGGAAGTATTTGTTCGTTCCTCCCGTGGGCTCTCGCACGTGCACGCCGGTTCGTTGCACGCCCCGGACTCCGAAATGGCGCTGCGCAATGCCCGCGACCTGTACACCCGGCGCAACGAGGGCATTTCCCTGTGGGTCGTGGCAAGCACCGATATCATCGCCTCGGACCCCGATGCCAAGGGAATGTACTTTGAATCCCCGCAGGGCAAGGACTACCGGCACGCGACCTACTACGTCAAGAGCGAGGGCGTGAAACACCTGTGAGTGCATCCAAGACCGACCACACCTTTGATAGCTTCGGCGACTCTTCTGCCTCGGCCACCCGTGTCACCCCGGGAAACGCCCTGCGCCCGGAGGACATCGCCATCCAGCAGGAAAAGCCTGGCGAACTGGTTGCCCAGTACGCATTGCGACTGGGCGATGACGCGCTGATCCTGGCCCAGCGCCTCTCGCACTGGATTTCCCGCGGACCCGAACTCGAAGAAGACATCGCTCTGGGCAACATTGCCCTGGACCAGTTGGGCCACGCCCGCTCCTTCCTTTCCTATGCCGCCTTGGCCTGGGACAAGACCGAGGACGACCTGGCCTACTTCCGCGAGGAAGAGGACTTCCGCTCGCTGCATATCTTCGAGCAGCCCAATGGCGACTTCGGCGTGACCGTCATGCGCCAGCTGATCACTTCGATCTACCAGCACCTGCTCTACACGGCACTGCTGGATTCCAGCGACGAGACGATCGCGGCAATCAGTGCCAAGGCCGTCAAGGAAATCGACTACCACCGCGACCACGCCATCGCGTGGACCCTGCGGTTGGGCCTGGGCACCGAGGAATCGGCCAGCCGCATGCGCCATGCCCTGGACATCCTGTGGCCCTACGTGGGGGAGATCTTCGAGGACGAGGAACTTCACGCACAGCTCGGCGACGTGGGCGTGGCACCTTCCTCGCTGCACGCGGCCTGGGAAGAGGAATTCACCTCGGTGTTGAAGGATGCCGAGCTTGAGCTCCCCACCGTTCCGTTCGCGATGGCCCGCGGCCGCCGCGGCGAACATTCCGAACATCTTGGCTTCATCTTGGCCGAGATGCAGGTCCTGGCGCGCAAGCACCCCGGCGCCACCTGGTAAGCAAAGGACAAAACGACATGATTGCAACCGCCACCGAACTGCGTGAGATCGCTTCGCGCGTCACCGACCCCGAGATCCCGGTACTCACCATCGCGGATCTGGGGATTCTGCGCAGCGTGGAAATGGAGGGTGACACCGTGGTTGTCACCATCACGCCCACCTACTCCGGCTGTCCGGCGATGGATGCAATCACCGAGGACCTCGGAATCGAATTCAGGAAATCCGGTTACGAGAATGTCCGGGTCAACCTTGTCCTCTCCCCGGCCTGGACGACCGACTGGATGACCGAGTCGGGCAAGACCAAGCTGGAAGCCTATGGCATTGCCCCGCCCACGGGCACCGGACACCGCGGTCCGGTGACCTTGGGCATGGCAGTGAAATGCCCGCAGTGCCATTCGCTGAATACCAAAGAACTCTCCCGTTTTGGTTCCACCGCGTGCAAGTCCATGTACCAATGCAAGGACTGCCTGGAACCCTTCGACTACTTCAAGGTGCTCTCATGACAGACACGACTGCCGCCCTGCCCGACAACGAAGACGTTGACGTCGAGGTACCTGGACGGCGCCGGACGACATTCCACACCCTTACGGTCGCCGAGGTGCGAAGGCTCACCGCCCACGCCATCGAAGTGACCTTCGCGGTCCCCGAGGAACTGCACGGCCAATACGACTACCTGCCCGGACAATACGTTGCGCTGCGCAAGGAACTCGAGGACGCCGAGGGCAACGTCGTGGAGCTGCGCCGCAGCTACTCGATTTGTGCCGAGCCGAGCCCCGGAGCCATCCACGTCGCCATCAAGCGGGACATCGGCGGCATCTTCTCCACCTGGGCCAACGAGTCCCTCGTGGCAGGGGACACCATGGATGTCATGAGCCCCACCGGCGGCTTCATTTCCAAGCACAAGATGACCGGGATGAACGACCCCGAGTCCATCGACGTGGAAAACGAGGACACCTTCGTGGCCGTGGCCGCCGGGTCCGGCATCACCCCGGTCATGGCGATTGCCCGGACCGTGCTGGCAGCCAACGACCACGTGCACTTCGACCTCATCTACGCGAACAAGGCCGCCATGGACGTGATGTTCCTGGAGGAGCTGGCCGATCTGAAGGACCGCTACCCCGCGCGCTTTGCCCTGCACCACGTGCTTTCGCGCGAACAGCGGATCTCCCCGCTGCTTTCGGGACGCATCGATGCGGAGAAGCTAAGCAAGCTGCTGGGCTCGATCATCCGTACCGACCAGGTCGATGAATGGTTCCTTTGCGGACCCTTCGAGCTGGTGCAGCTGGTGCGCGATAACCTCTCGGCCCAGGGGGTGCCGCCGGAGAAGGTCCGTTTCGAGCTGTTCACCACCGGTGAGCCCAATCGGCCCGAAGGCAACATCGGGCGTCCCGTCATCATCGACGAATCCGATGAGACCTACCAGATCGAGTTCAAGCTCGATGGGCTCCAAGGTGAGGTCAAGAGCCCGGTCAACGCCCGCGAAACCGTCCTGAACGCCGCATTGCGGGTACGTCCCGATGTTCCCTTCGCCTGTGCCGGCGGAGTGTGTGGCACCTGCCGCGCCAAGGTCATCGAAGGTGCGGTGGAGATGGACGAGAATTACGCACTGGAACCGGACGAAATCGAGAAGGGCTACGTGCTCACCTGCCAGTCGCGTCCCACCACCGAACGCGTCTCGGTCGACTACGACGCCTAGGCACTATCTCCATGGCAAGGATCCATCGGCTACTGCCGGTGGATCCTTGCCATATGACCCGAAAACCCTGAGTGAACGGACCAAAATGATCGAACTGAGCATTTCCGATGGTGTGGCCGAGGTCGTCCTCAATGCCCCGGAAAAAATGAATGCCTTGAATGAAGCGGCGCTGGAGGAAATCTCGGCAGCCTACGACAAGGCCGCCGAGGGCGTGGAAAGCGGTGAAGTTCGTGCGCTGTTGCTGCGTGGGGAAGGCCGCGGTTTCTGCGCCGGGCGTGATATCTCGGGGGTGGTCCCGGCGGATGATGATGTCATGGGCTACCTCGGAGGCAAGGTGCAGCCATTGCTGGCCAAGATGTCCTCCTTCCCGGCGCCGACCTTCGCAGCGGTCCAGGGCGGGTGCCTCGGGGTGGGCCTGGGCCTGGCCATTGCCACCGACGTGGTCTACGTTGCGGAGAACGCGAAGATCGGCTCGCCCTTTGCGAATCTGGGGGCGACCTTGGACTCGGGCGGGCACTGGCTGTTCACCGAACGGTTGGGCACGCACCGCACGCTGGATTTGATCTACACCGCCGAACTGATCAGCGGTGCCGACGCCGTGGCCTCCGGCCTGTTCTCCCGCGCCATGCCAGCCGCGGACCTGCTGGAAAACACGCGCGGCATCGTTGCCAAGGTCGCCAGCGGCGCCACCGAGGCATTTCGTGCCTCGAAGGAACTTGTTGCCCAAATCCGCGACGCCCGGCTGGGCCTGTGGGAGTCGATGGCTGACGAGAACCAGGCGCAGGCCGATCTGTGTGCCACCGAAGACTATGCCGAGGGTTTCCTTGCTTTCCAGGAAAAGCGGAAGCCCACCTTCAAGGGTTAGGCTGGCTCCCGCGGCTGGTATTTTCCGACGGCGTCCCCGCCCGTGGCGGGGACGCCGTCGGAAAATACTCACCCTCGCTTGAAACCGCATTCCGCATCGCCCAGGTCCTGGGGAAGCCGCTCACCAGTGTTTTTTCCTATGTTCCTGGACCGCCGGCGGAAGGCACCGGCTGGCCGCGTTCCTGACCTCTGTGGTTAACGCAATTCGGCTTCCTGGCGGTTGGCGCGCCGTACCAACGGAATCAGCGGTAGCGCGGAGAAAGCTGTCAGCACCACCCAGATCCACATGGCCTGCTGCAGGCCCAAGGCATCGCCCAACAGGCCGCCGGCAATACCAAGGAACGGCACCGGGCCCATGGTGAAGACCAAACGGAAGCCCTGCTGGCGGCCCATCAGGTGCTCCGGGGTAAAACTTGCCAGCAGCCCGTAGGCGGTTGCGTTGTAGGAGACC
>JAUNVO010000192.1 GCA_030540695.1 Micrococcaceae bacterium
TGGCCCGCAACCTATCGGCGTCGGCCCTGTTGCGCAACACCAGCACCGATTCCAGCTCCCCGCCCGCCACCGGCAGCACGGTGGCCGAGCCGCCGGTGGCCAGCACCAGCCGGTCGGCTGACAGGTGGCGGCCATCCTCCCGCCGGACGCCGGGAGGATCCGTGTACAGGGCGGACACCGTGGCGGCGATGATATCGACCCGGTTCTCGGCGAACCAGGAAGCCGGCGCCAGCTCGATGCCGGCGGCGTCCTTCTCTCCCAACAGGTAGCCCTTGCTCAGGGGCGGTCTGTCATAGGGGATCCCCGCCGGGTCGATGATCCCCAGCGTCCCGGGGTAGCCACCGGCACGCAGGGACTGTGCGACGGTGAATCCGGCCAATCCGCCGCCGACGATCAGGATGGATTCAATGCTCATGGGTGTTGGGGGTCCTTGGACGTGGCGGTCGATGTGGGGGGTGCGTCAGCTGGCCGGGGTGTCGGGGTAGAGCAGCAGCTCGCCGTCCTGGACCTCGATCTTGTAGGTGCGGGCGGCAACGGTGGCCGGCAGGCACAGTGCGGTGCCGGACTTGAGACAGAATTTTGCCGCGTGCACCGGGCATTCGACCTCGACGCCTTCGATCCAGCCATCGGCCAGCGAGGCGGTCTCATGGGTGCACTCGTCGTTGATGGCGTAGAAGTTACCGTCTTCGGCGTGGAACACGGCAATGTCGTCCTGGGTTCCGTTCTCCTCGGACGTGATGACCATGGCCTCGCCCGCTTCGATGCTGTCGACACTGCCGATGTTGATTGCCTCGCTCATGAGGTGCCTCCTGGATTCCTTCCCGCCGCGGCCCGAAGCCCGGCGGAAGTGGACGTGATGGATACGTGTGCTTCCATCATCTCGCGGATGGTGCCGTGCGCGTAACCCGCCGTTCGACGCGGCTGCGGTTGCCGGCAGAAGCCGGCGCCCGTCCAGGGAACCTTCGTCTCCGTTCCCGGCCAAAGCGGCTGCTCCCCCCGCATTGCGGCGTCAGGACATCGCCTTGCTTGACGTGGGGAAAGCGGCAAAGATTCGGCATTTCGTGTTCATGAGTATCACGATGTCGTAACGCCGTTTCTATACCATGGATATGCGGATCATGAAGCCATTTCCGGGGCAAAACCCCCTGAAACAGGCTGTGAATCGGCTGAGATTATTTTTCCTGCTGTTAGCGTTGACTCTCTAAGTCTCATCCATCGTGTGCGGCCAAAGGCCGGATGCGACGGCCCTGTGATCCAGAATGCACAAATCGTGTCGCCGGATCTTCTGCGCGACACGTGGACGGAACGACGCATGAAATCAGCACCTGGGACGGTAACACCGGCCCTCCGTGTCTCCAACGCCTTCAAGGTGTTTGGACGCAAACCGCAAGAAGCGGTGAAGGCCCTGAAGAACGGCCAGTCGCGCAAGGACGTTGCAGCGCTGGGCACCGCGGCCGTCATTGACGCGTCGTTCGAGGTCCAGCCCGGCGAGATCTTTGTGGTCATGGGCCTCTCCGGGTCCGGCAAGTCGACCCTGATCCGGATGCTCAATGGACTGTGGCCCATGACCAGCGGATCGGTCCACATCGGTGACACCGACATCAGCAAGATCTCAGGCAAGGCCTTGCGCCAGGTCCGGCAAAAGAGCATTTCCATGGTGTTCCAGCACTTCGCGCTGCTGCCGCACCGGACCGTGCTGGAAAACGCCGCCTACGCGCTGGAGATCCAGGGCGTTGACAAGGTCAAGCGCACCGAGCTCGCCACCAAGATGCTCGACACCGTGGGATTGACCGGTTGGGGTGAAAAATACCCCGAGCAGCTCTCCGGCGGCATGCAGCAACGCGTCGGGCTGGCCCGGGCCTTGTGTTCGGAGACCGACATCCTGTTGATGGATGAGGCCTTCTCCGCCCTTGACCCGCTGATCCGTCGCGACATGCAGGAGCAGCTGGCCTCCTTGCAGGCAAGCATGGGAAAGACCATCGTGTTCATCACCCACGACTTGAATGAGGCGATGTTCCTCGGGGACCGCATTGCGGTGATGCGCGATGGTGAAATCGTGCAGATCGGCACCCCCGATGAAATCCTCACCCATCCGGCCAACGAGTACGTGGCCTCCTTCGTCCGCGACGTGGACCGCACGCGCGTGCTGACCGCAGGCAGCGTCATGGAGAACCCGCGGGCGGTTGTCAGCCTCAGTGGAGGTGCACGGGCCGCCCTGCTGACCATGCGTGAGCAGCAGACCACCGGCGCGTTCGTGATCGACCGGAACCGCATCTTCCGCGGCATCGTCACCGACCGTGAGGTCATGTCGCTTGCCGACCGAGGGGATTCGGACCTCACCGGGATCCTGACCCGGCAGGAGGAAGCCGTGTCCATGGACACCGCGCTGAACGACCTCTTCGGACGCGCCGTGGAAAGCAACACCCCGTTGCCCGTGGTCGATGAGGAGGGGCGGCTCGTCGGGGCCGTGGCCCGGGCAACATTGCTGGCGGCCCTGGGCAACGTGCCTTCATCAACCGAGTCCATTGACATCCTCGCCCCTGGACACAGCGCCGGACGCCACGACGCCAGCCATCGAGCAGAAATATTCACCCAGGAACCATCCGGCGAAACGGGAGGCACTCTCTAATGGCCAATGATTTATTCCGGATACCCGTCGGCAAATGGGCGAAAACAGGCCTTGACTGGGTCATCGACAATCTCGGTGTGTTCTTTGACGGTGTCAAGGCCCTATTCATCAATCTCTACGACGCTCTCGACTGGGTTTTGGTGACGCCTCCGTTCTGGGCGATCATCATCGTGCTCGCTGCGCTGGCCTTCTGGGTCAAGGGTTGGAAGCTGGCACTGGGCACCATTATTGGCTTCCTGCTGATCTACGGCATGAACCAGTGGGCCAACGCGATGCACTCGCTGGCTTTGGTCCTCGTGGCTGCGTTGGTCGCGGTGGTCATTAGCGTGCCTCTGGGCATTGCCGCCGCAAAATCCTCGACGGTTTCCAACATTGTCAAACCAGTCATGGACTTCCTGCAGACCATGCCCGCATTCGTCTATCTGATCCCGGTGTTGTTGCTGCTGGGCGTAGGCCCCGTACCGGGCATCGTCGCGACCATCGTCTTCGCGCTGGCACCCGGCGCACGTTTCACCGAACTCGGCATTCGTTCGGTGGACAGTGAGGTGGTCGAGGCCGGCCAGGCCTTTGGCGCCTCCCCCATGCGCATCCTGCGCCAGATCCAGATCCCGTTGGCCATGCCCACCATCATGGCCGGCATCAACCAGGTCATCATGCTCTCGCTATCCATGGTGGTCATCGCGGGCATGGTCGGTGCCGGCGGACTGGGCGGCGCGGTCTATGCCTCTCTTACCTCGCTCAACACACCACTCGGTGTCGAATCAGGTCTCTCCGTGGTCATCCTGGCGATCTTCCTTGATCGCATTACTGCCTCGTTGGGCAGGGCCAGGGACCACGAACAAGCTTAACCACTCACCAAGTCCCGGCCCCGGAACCTCGGGGTCGCCAAGAAAGGCAAAAACCATGAGGAAAAAACTCGTATCTTTGATGGCCGTGGCTGCAGCCTCGGCCCTGGCCCTGACCGCCTGCGGTTCCGGCGGGGGCGCTGATGCCGGAGCCAGCGGAAGCTCAGGGAATGACGACAAGAAGGAACTGACCATCGGTGTCTTCGCCGGCTGGGACGAGGGCCTTGCGGTCTCGCACCTCTGGGATCGCATCCTGACCGAGAAGGGCTACGACGTCACGCTCACCAGCGCGGATGTCGCCCCGGTCTTCACCGGTATTTCCACTGGGGACTTCGATATGGCAATGGACGTCTGGCTGCCGGAAACCCACGCCAGCCTCATGGAAACCTATGGCGACAAGATCCAGAAGCTGGGAACCTGGTACGACAACGCCAAGTTGACGGTTGCCGTGAACAAGGACGCCGATATCACCTCCTTGGACGAGCTCGCGGCCAAGGCCGACATGTTCGACAACCGCATCGTGGGCATCGATGCCGGCGCTGGGCTGACCAAGGCCATGAACGATCGTGTCATCCCGCAGTACGGCTTGGACAAGATGGACTTCGTGCTGTCTTCGACTCCCGGCATGCTGACCGAATTGAAGAAGTCCACGGATGCCGGCGATAACATCGTTGTCACGTTGTGGCGTCCGCACTGGGCCTACGACGCGTTCCCCATCAAGGATCTTGAGGATCCCAAGGGCACGCTGGGCACCGCCGAGGAAATCAGCACCTATGGCAGCCTCACCTTCAAGGAAGATTTCCCCGAGCTCACCGGCTGGATGAATAACTTCAAGATGGATGACGAGCAGCTCTTCTCCTTGGAGAACGCCATGTTCAATGACACGGATACCCAGGACTTTGATCCCATCGTGGACAAGTGGATTTCCGAAAACCAGGAATGGGTGGATTCGCTGACTGCCTCGAAGTAGTCGGGCACGAGGTTCCACGGACCCGGGCCGACCGGGGCACCAGCCACAAAGCGGGTGTCCTGGCCGGCCCGGGTTTTTTCCTGCCACGGGCGCCTTCCGCGTCCCGGAGGGCGGGCACTAGACTCTGGGCATGATGATTCGAGGCCCGGATGCCGGCCGGGACATCGAACGCCGCACCCTGCTGGCCTTGGGCGGTGTTGCGGCCGTGGCGGTGCTCGAAGCATGTTCCTCTTCCGCTACGCCCACCGCCACGGGATCTGCGGACCCGCCTAGAACCAAGGCCTCGGGCCTTGACACCCCCTGGTCGATGGCGCTGCGCAGGAACGGGGGCGTCCTGGTTTCCGAGCGCGACACCGCACGGATCATGGAGCTCCACCCCGACGGCACGCTCAGCGTCCTGGCACACCTGCCACAAGTGGTTCCCGGCGGAGAGGGCGGGCTGCTGGGACTCGAGATCCTCGATGGGCCCAACGGGGATGAATGGCTCTACGCCTATGTGGGGACCGAAACCGATAACAGGGTGGTGCGCTTTGCACTGGGGGCTTCCGGTGTGGGGCCGGCGCAGGACATCATCACCGGCTTGCCCCGGGCCGCCATCCACAATGGCGGACGCATCAAGTTGGGCCCGGACTCCTTGCTCTACATCGGCACCGGAGATGCCACCGACCAGGCTGCCGCGCAGGATGTCTCCCGGCTCAACGGCAAGATCTTGCGCATCGATCCCGACGGCGGAATCCCGGATAGCAACCCTTTTCCCGGGTCCCCCGTGTATTCATATGGACACCGTAATGTGCAGGGCCTCGCCTGGGATTCGGCGGGCCGGTTGTGGGCCAGCGAGCTGGGTCCGGAGAAGAACGACGAGCTGAACCTGATCGAACCCGGCGCAAACCACGGGTGGCCTTTAGTCACCGGAGTGGCACACGATGAGCGTTTTGCGGACCCGATCCATGTGTGGCCGAACACCGCGGATGCCTCCCCCAGTGCCCTGGCCATTGCCGGGGACCTCGCATATGTGGCCTGCCTGCGCGGGGAACGCCTTTGGGTGTTGCCGCTGCCTGGCTCCGGGTTCCCAACCGATGGCCGGTTGCCAGGCGTCCGGCAGCTACTTGCGGGGACGGACGGGCGGTTGCGCGATGTCCTGGTGGTGGAGGACCGTTTGTGGGTGGCCACCAACGAGGGCCCCGGGTCCAGGATCATCTCGCTGCCGATCTAGGACATGTTCGCGACCAGGCGAAGGATGCGGCTGAGCACGAACGCAGCAGCCAGGGCCCCTGCCGTCCAGTACAGGAAGCGCACCTGCGAGCGCGGTTTCTCCAGCTGCCAGGACCCGGTCTTGTCTTCGCGGTAGTAGACAAGTTCTTCGCCCGCGGGCTTCGTGTGGTGTTCAAGAACCAGCAGTTCGCTGCGGACCGTGCCGTCGGAGGTGTGGAACACCAGGCATTCCTGGCCCTCGAACACCGTGATCCTGTAGTTGGTGCACTTCCAGCCGGCGTCTTTGCGGCTCTCGGCCACGGCAAAGGCATAAAATCCTGCTGCAGCAATCAGCGCCACCCACCCCAGAAGGTCAAGTGTCGGGCCCAGGGAGCTCAGCAGGTTTCGCACGCTCCCATCCTATGGTTCCCTCCCTGCAGTCCCGGCATCCCCGGGACGGCTGTACGGTTTTCGCACGGTGGCGGAGCATCGGGGGTTCAGCGGCTTTCGCCACTTTGCCGGGTTGGCCGGTGGTTTCGGGATTGCTTT
>JAUNVO010000193.1:0-5852 GCA_030540695.1 Micrococcaceae bacterium
GGCCTTTTGGCGGGGTGATCTTCGCACACATCGGTGACCGCATCGGACGCAAAAAGACCTTGGTGGTCACCCTGTCCATGATGGGCGGCGCTACAGTCGCCATAGGACTGCTTCCCAACTACGACCAGGTTGGAATGCTCGCGCCGGCACTGCTGGTGCTCTGTCGAGTGATCCAGGGCCTGGCGATTGGCGGGGAGTGGGGCGGGGCACTCCTTTTGGCCTACGAATTCGCGCCTAAAAATCGCCGCGGGCTCTTCGGCAGCGTCCCGCAGACCGGAATTACGATCGGCATGCTCTTGGCAACGATTGCTTTCGCCTTGGTGAGCCAACTGCCCCAGGCCGCATTCGAATCATGGGGCTGGCGATTGCCGTTCATTTCCAGCATCGTCTTGATTATCGTTGGATTGTGGATTCGAGGGGGTCTTGGAGAAACTCCGGCCTTCAAGGAGCAGAAAGACTCCGGAAATATCTCAAAGCTACCAATCGCGGAGACTCTGCGTTATCACTGGCGCTCGGTGCTCATCGCTATTGGGGCCAAGATCGTCGAGACTGCCCCGTTCTACATCTTTGCCACCTTCGTGGTCAGCTACGCAACCGGAACCCTTGATTTTGAGCGTTCGACCGTCTTGGGTGCCGTAAGCGCCGGGGCATTGGTTAGTACCATCATGATTCCCGTCATGGGAATGCTCTCAGACAAATGGGGGCGGGTGCGTGTCTACATGATTGGCGCCATGCTGATTGGGCTGTTTGCGGCTCCGTTCTTCCTTTTACTGGGAACCGGAGCAGACTGGGCCGTATTCATGGCCGTCATTATCGGTCTCGGTGTGGTCTGGCCACCCGTCACTGCGACGCTGGGAACCTTGACCTCGGAAATCTTCTCTACCCGGGTGCGATACACCGGGGTGACCTTGGGATACCAGATCGGTGCGGCCTTGGCCGGTGGGACGGCTCCGTTACTGTGCACCTTCTTGCTGGCAAAGTTCAACGGGTCTTGGTTGCCCATTGCCGCATACATCATTGCCATTGCCGTGCTTTCAATTATTGCGGTGTCCTTCGCGCCACGGGTCGCCAAGAGTGATGCCGAATTTGATCGCCACGACTCAGATCTCCATCATGAACTTCAAAACACAGGATCCAGATAAACATGAACAATCTTGAAACGCTCGCTCCACGTTGGTACAGCTCCGAGGATGTCGCGACGTCGATCTCGCCGGCTCGGGCACGCTGCTTGATTGAAGCCGCTTTGCAGGAAGACTTCGACCCTGCCGATGACCCTGCACGCGTCAACAGCCCATTGGGAACGGGCCATCTGCTGCTGATGCCGTCGATAATCGGTCGGTGGGCCGGCATCAAAATCGCCGCAGTCGGTCCCGACAACCCGTCCCACGGCAAGCCGCGTATACAGGCAACGTATATCCTCATGGATTCACTGACGCTTAGTCCGGTGGCGCTCATGGAAGGTTCGTTGCTTACCGCATTGAGGACCCCAGCTGTCTCTGCCGCTGCAGCCAATAGACTTTCAGCCGCCGATGCATCGGAGCTGTTGATCTTTGGTACAGGGATACAGGCGTGGGGACACCTTGTCGCCATGGCTGAAATTCGTACGCTGACCACGGTCATGATCTCCGGGCGGTCTGCAGAAAAGGTTGATGACCTTGTGCAACGAGCCCAATCCTTGGGACTGAACGCCCGTGTGGCCCGTGAATCAGACATTGCCACGGCCGACATCATCGTGTGTGCGACATCGGCCAGCGAGCCCCTCTTTGACGGTTCGACGGTGAAGGACGGTGCCTGCATAGTGGCGATCGGATCACACGAGACCGATCGCCGCGAATTGGATTCGAAACTCATGGGCAGGTCCCACGTTGTGGTTGAAGGTGTAGCAGCTGCATTGCGGGAAGCCGGTGACGTCGTCATTGCAATTGACGAGGGAGAGCTAGAAACCGCCCGGCTTTCAACACTTAGCGGATTGTTGCGTGGATCATTCGACCGGTCGACGGATCGGCCCAATGTATTCAAGGGCAGCGGAATGGCTTGGCAGGATCTCGCCATCGCCATTGGGATCCACGAAGGCTAGCTAGGGCCACGGTTCTTCTTGCCAGCCGTGGCTGTCCCGGGGAAGCGGTCCTGGCCGGTGCCGCCTTGACCGCTTCCCCCTGCTCTGGACAGGCATGCTTCCACCTCAGGCAAGGCAGGATCCAGTACTTGCCACGTGGATAGGCCCAAGCCGGGCCATCCGCTTTTCATTCTCAAGGGGACGGATTGAGGTTGCCGCAATGTCTTAGTGTGACGGTCCTCCTCGGGGTTCACTGCCATTCTTAACATAGGACCCGTAGCCTCCGTGGAGATCTTGTCGGTGGCTATCGCCCGGACGAGGGTGCCTGTAGCTTGGAGAGTCGAACCATCCGACTTTGGAGGCACACATGGACCACGGATCCGGCATTGCAAAAATCATTGTGGGCGTAGATGGCTCGGAGGCTTCCATTGAAGCACTCCGGCAAGCCAAATCCCTTGCGGGGCCCTTGAACGCCAAAATTGAAGCCATCGGCTGCTGGGACTACCCGCGGATGTATGACAGGTACCTGATGATGGACATCGGGGGGTTCAAAGAGAGCGCTGAAAAGGTACTCGATGAGGCCGTGACCCGTGCCGTCGGCCCCGAATCTTCCGATAGCGTGACGATCACGCTTGTGCAGGGCGACCCGAGGTCATCGCTCATCGAAGCGAGCAAGAATGCAGACATGCTCATTGTCGGCAGACGCGGCATGGGTGGATTGGCTGGACTGCTCATAGGGTCCGTCAGCTCTGCGGCCATTGCCCATTCCGAGTGTCCCGTACTGGTGGTTCGCACCCCGGCAGAAGCGCCGCGGTGATGAATTCGGTGCCGGCAGGGAGCGACGGCTGACCACGACCTCCGCTTTTGGGGCAAATATGTCTGTGATTCCAGAATCGACAGGTAACGCGCCTACGGCGGCCTCATGGGCTTCGCGCGTTCCCGTCGAATGCATGGGCTCTCACCATCGGCCCGGCAATGCCACGTCCGTAAAGCATTTGACGACGTGTTCTGTTCCGAAGCGAGGCGGCAGGATCGATCATCTTGATCACAAGATCGGTTCAGTTCGTGCCTGCCGGAACGCCGAACGCCCCGGCGTTCATATGCATTGAGAAACTGGTGCTGCGTGCCCCAGGGCAGTGGAATCGGGCATGGCATCCGGCGGCGGTGAGTTAATCGGGCCCCGGCTCCGTGGCGATCGCCCCGACCGAGGCGCTCGGCAGGAATGGTACTCCGAAACGTCTGGTTCGGAGCACCGTCCTCCTGCCGTGAACAGCCATGAATGTGCTTCCCGGCACCGACGTGGGTGTCGTCTGGACTTCACGTATCAGTCGGCAGCGGACGGCAGGATCCACGGGGGTAATGCGGAGAGGGCTTATGCCCGGGTGCGGCCCAAGAGTGGCGGGGTGGATATGCGGCAAAAAATAGCAAGGTGGATCTCCTCATCAGCTTTCTGCTCCGCGGAGGGTGCTGCCAACGGCTTTGCCTCTGCATGGCTTTTGCCTCCCGACAGGGAAAATGGTGGAAAACCAAGCCCCAGGGGGTCATCGCCGCAGGGGTCTCGCCCATGGGTCCCGAATGCAGCGTTGATAGCGCATTGTCAGGGCAACGCGATACTCCAACGAGCGTTCGGTGTCCTGTGGTTCTCCCGGCAACAGGAGGGAGAATGGAAGCGCATGATGAAGCAGCGGTGCCACTGCGGAGATCGTCTCAGGTTCCTTCGGGAACGGCTTCGTTGCCGAGGGATGCCTCCCCGGCCACGATCTCCTGGATCTCCTCGGTGTCGAAGCCCGACCTGACCGCCCAGATGTAGGTGATGATGCCGACGATCAATTCGACTCCCATGCCCCAGGGGAAATGAAACACGGGATTCTCAAGTGGGCCATACACCCCGAGATATCCCACCAGCAGCGATGCCAGAAGCAGCCATATCAGCCACCACGTGGCGTTCACATGACGTCGGCCGGTCTTACTGCTGAAAAACCATAGTGCCGCACAGAATGCGATGACCAGGGCGCAGAACACAACGTAATACACCGGGAATGGCCATCCGCCCGCGCGTTGGACCTTCGACCCGCTCAAGACCCAGCCGGCAGCAGTCGCAACCCAGATCCACGCCACGAAGAACACCACGCTGATGATGGCTGCCGGGATTGCGGAGATCCACTTGCTCTTCCAAGCGTAGTAAGCGGTGAAGAAAGGCAGGCCGATAAATGTGGCTGTGAAAACGTTGGCCAAGGTGGAGAACCCGCTCCAGTAGAGAATCAAGACCGCGGCCAGGAAAGATACCGGAGACCAGAAGCGGTAGGCCCGAAGCCTGAAGGGCCGCTTGAGGGAACCGGCGGTCTTACGCAGCACAGGAAGCCCAACCCCGCCCATGATGTATGTCAGCACGGCGGCCGAACTGATGAATCCGACCAGCTGGTACCAACTCGGTGCAGGAACGAAGAAAACGCAGCCCACGACTGCCGAAACGGTCAGGGCCAACCAAGGGATCCCAAAGCGATTGCTGGCGGTGAATTTCTTGGGGATGTTCCGGTATACGCCGAGTCCGTAGCCAGTCCGGGAACCCGTACCCAGATACACCCAGCCAGTCGCCATTGGGGAAATGGCGGCATCGATGAGAAGGAAGGTGCCCAGCGCCGCCAAGGCCGCCAAGTTGGCCGAATCCAGGGCGTGGAACAAGGGCCCGTCTGCCCATCCACCAGTGACCAGCTGGTCCCATTGGCCACCCTTGAGGCCCATGTCCTGCCAATTGATGGCGCCGATAAAAGCCACCTGAAGCAAGGTGTAGATGACGGCAGGAATCGCAATGGAGCCGATGGTTGCCAACGGGACGTTGCGTTGCGGGTTTTTCACTTCGCCGCCGAAGTCCAATGCCTGCCGGAAGCCCAACAAGGAAAAGATGATTCCCGTGGTGGCGATTGCATGGAAAATCGGGGGCACACCCATCGGTGCAAAGCCGCCGTACGAGGTGAAGTTGCTGCCGTTGAGAATGAAGAACAGGAAAATGAATGTTAGCGTCGGGAGCGTGATCTTCCACAAGGTGACCCAGCGATTGGATTCGGCCAGAAAGCGGGCACCGAAGAAATTCAGCGCGAAAAAGACGAACATCAGCACGAAGCCACTGAGAATACCTGTGGGCCAGCTCAGCAGCTGAACCCCGTCTACGGTGGTCAGGAGATTGGTCTCCGGGAACCGGCCGCCTATGTAGGTCAGCGTAGCTTCTGCCTCAATGGGCGGGATGGATACGACTGAGAGCCAGTACGCCCAACCGATGATCCATCCGGAAAAGGCGCCGTGGCTCAGAAACGTGTACCTGACGATGGCTCCGGACCTAGGCAGCATCGCCCCGAGCTCCAAGTAGGTTAGCGCGATCAGGAATACCAGCACTGAGGCGATTATCCACGACAGGATGGCTGCGGGGCCGGCAACGCCAGCGGCCGCCAGCACCCCGAAAAGCCAACCCGAACCGATTTGGGCGCTGACGCCCAACAACAGCAGCTGGGTAAAGGACAGGCTTCGCTTTAGGCCCTTGTCCGTCGCTTCGAATGTTTCGCGCCCGGTCCCATGTTCGAGGCCCATGGTCAACACTTCCTTGTGTGTTTGCCTTGATTCCGTTTGCCCTCAGCTTAAACCCTTGCAAAAATGAGCAATAGACAAGCTTCGAGTGTTAAGAATCACAAAAATTCGGGTTGCTATATCTTGACGCGCTACCGAGAAATCCCGTCCGGCCTCTTGGTGGCGGCCGGAAAGTTCCCCGAGGGACGCGCTGGAACAACACGGCGCTGGACCGGCT
>JAUNVO010000193.1:5862-6176 GCA_030540695.1 Micrococcaceae bacterium
CCCTGAATACGTCATGGCAGGTTTGGCTGGGTTCCTGGCTTCTGGCGTCAACGTTCTGATACCAACGTCAGAGATCGCGGTGAACGAGCCCCTGCGCGCCGGAAAATGAAGGCCCGGGAGTGAACGGTCGGGAGTGAGCGGCCAGGCGGAATGCGGTTTCCAGGCCGGCAACGGCTTGTTGGTAGTCGGTTTCACCGGGAGCCCTCCGGGACTGGGCCGGCTGGTGGCGCAACTGCTCGGCCGCGGCCAGGGCCCTGGTCAATGCGGCGGTCGCAGGGATGGAAACGTCGTTCATTCCCGGATATTCGAGGGCT
>JAUNVO010000194.1 GCA_030540695.1 Micrococcaceae bacterium
TGCGTGAACGGGTCGGGTCGGCCATCGCGCGGCCGATCCGGTTCATCACATCAAGTCGGGAAGCAATGGTCAGCATGCGGTGACTATACAGCCAATCTTGTACCATCAAGGATTGGTGTGCCGGAAGCCACCACCCAGGATTCGCAGGTTCAGTTCGACGCTCTGGTCACGGCCCTGATCCAGAAGCGGGACGTACGCGCCGATGTCACTGCCGGAATCAGGACGGCGATCGTGCGGCTCGGGATGGGGAAGCTCATGACACGCGCGGCGGTCGCAGGACGAGTGGCACGCCCCATTCTCTGAGGTATCGTCCACCGACACCGGGTTCCCATTCGTGGCTGCTCGATGTGTGGGGGCCCCTCCAGATACTGAAAACCAGGATGGAGAGTGCGGACTGGTGGACGCCTTCGACCTGGCGCCGACGAGTACGTGAGCAAGCCGTCGTGCTGCATAGTGCTAATGGCCCGTCGCAGGGTGCTGATCCGACGCGGGTCCTGCCCGGCTGGTGATACGCAGGGCAGGGGACCTACAACTCGAACCCGCCCAGCGCACGGTACAACGTGGCCCATCCCCATTTCCTTGACGCCGCGCGCGGCTGCGCTGCTGCAGCACCTGATGCAGCACCGAGGCGGATGTGATCACCAAGACCGAGATCCTGGCATCGGCATAGGACCCCTCGTACACAGGAGGGAGACACGACATGCTCCAGGCTCCATCGGCTACATCCACTGCAACATCGACGCATCCTTCGACACCTTCGAGCGGCAGGTCATTGAGACCATGTGTTGGATGGGATGCGACTGGCCGTAGCTGAGGACAGATCTGCACTTCATGAATCTGCCTCTGCTGTTTCCTTGTCAAGAGCGGATATCCGGGAGCAATATTGATGGAATGAGCGTCGACCAAACCGATCCTTTCGCCGATGCCCTGAACGTGGGTGGTAGACCGCCATCCGCGGAGGCAATCAGTGGGGGGAGTCGTGACATGACATCGACGAAACAGACTGGGCGTCCTGCGCCGTTGCCGTTGGTGGAGACCTGGCCGTGGGCCCGTGTGTTGTTCGCCGACCGCAACTGGGTTTCAGGGACGACCTGGTTGGTGGTGCGGGTAGTACTTGGGTGGCAGTGGGTTATCTCGGGCGTCGAGAAGTTGCAGGACTACGGGCCATGGCAGAGCGGTGCCGCAGTGCAGGGTTTTGCCAAGGGTGCGCTGGGCAACATGACGGGTGCGCATCCGGCGGTGATTGAGGGAACCTTCGGGTGGAACAAGGCGTGGTTGAGCTACGTCGCTGACAGTGGGTATCAATGGATCGGCCCGATCATTCCGATCATCGAGGTGATCGTCGGTGTCCTACTTATCCTCGGCTTATTCACCGGCATAGCGGCCCTGGTGGGGCTGCTGTTGAATGTCAGCTTCCTGTTCGCGGGCAACGCCGGCGTCAATCCCATATTCGCGCTGGCCGCAGGGGCCCTGATCGCGGCGTGGCGGGTGGCTGGCTACTTCGGGCTGGACGCATGGGTGCTCCCATTGGTGGGTGTCCCCTGGAGCGGACGCATGGAGGAAGGACGTTCCTCTGATCATGCGGGGTGACAACCAACCGGCTCGCTCTGGGCAGCACGCATGCGCCATGCCGGCTCATCGCCTCGGACGCCTCCTCAGCTGATTGAGGGAGGCGGCGGAGGGCGTCTTGGAGCTGCTGTGCGCTCAGCGGACTGCTGGGGTAGGTGGGTGGCGGTTGATAGTGGTGTCGGCAGCGCTACGACTCGCAGCGCTTTGCCCGCCCGGAGCCGGGCACGCCTCAGGCGTGATCAGTGATCGTGCACCCGTGCCAGACGACGCATCAAAACCACACAATCAGCTGTGATGCAGCCGTTTGTCGCGGGTTGATGAGACGCTCGCTACTACTTCCCCCAAGAACATGACGTTGTGCTCGCGGTGGTGGCAACCCGGTCTGGAGTCAGCGTTGCCTGGTCACATCACTGTGACACGCGTGGAGAGACGCCATCGTGATTAATCAAGGGAGGTGTCCAATGCTCGTCCGTCCACAGTTGTCTCGGTAGAAGCCTCATCACTTTCGTCAGGTCCTCGCACAGGCCATCAATCATGGCGGAGTGATCGTCGTAGTACAGCGCATCGTTGGTGGGACGCCCTCCGAGCGCGCGGATTATTTTTTCCAGGACCCTAACCACCGCAGGCTTCTCAGCCATAGACTTGTGGGTGGTCACGAGAATCAAACCTGACTCGAAGATTAATGAACGCTCCCGCAGCTCAGTCTGCAGAAGCTCCATCATCTGTTGGGACACCACTCGGTATGTGAATCGTCGGTCTCGGCCGCCGACGCTCCACAGCTTGTTGAATTCTCCCCATTCTAAAGAGATATCGCTGGCGCGAGCGCCCGTGCCACGGCGGGAAATGTGCAGGTTTGGCCATGCCGGTGTGGAGGTCATCACCCATGGATGGGAGGAAACAACGTTGTTGCGGCCCGCCCTGCGACTGAACTCATGCACTCCGGTTGTCACCGGGATGCCGTTGAACGTGCCTTCGGCTATGGCATGGGACCCGAGGTTGTCACGCGTGAAGGGGAAGACCGTAAAGGACTCGGCATGTGCGCGTTCCTTGCCGATGAAATGCCACTCTCTGCCCTCCGCCCACAATTGATGGCGACGTGCCGTGCGTTCACTGTGCCGCGACAGCACAACGTAGATGCCAAGGACAACAAGGCAGACAAGCCCAAGGTACAGCAGGTTGATCAATAACTCTGACACGTCGGGACTCTCATGGGCACGAAGGATCGGCAGGCTATCAACGCTCGGAAGGTACGGTTCAGTCTGACCAGATGCCCTTGTCGAGGAGCGCCACTGCGCTATCGAGAACGGCGTCACTGCCATCAGCGACAGCAATGACTACCGTCACTGGCTGGTTGGGGGACACTGCCACGGAGCACGTCAGCGGCGTGGTGATTCCATCCAGCGACGTGCCGTAGCCAGCGGCACCGGCGGAGTTGTCGATGAAGTATTCAGACTTGGTCTGCGCGTTGACCGTATTGACAGAAACGGCCTCGTTGGTGCCCGGAATCACCGCGCAGTTCTTTCCGTTGACGAATACCGCCATGACGTCGTTGAACTGCGACCCGACGTACTCGGGGTACTCCTCACTCGCGAAGGCGTAGCGCACATGGAGAGTGGAACCCTTGGGAATCAGTGTGGCGCTGTAGGACACGGCATCATACGTTGAGTATCCGGACATTTCTGTGAGCTGTTGATTGCCTGGCAGTCCAAGATCGGTGCTTGCGAAATCCAGCGGCACACCCAGTACATCATCGACATTCCCAGTGCTCAACACCCAGGTCTTTTGTCCGGGAACGAGGCCTTCCAGCTGTCCCCACTGTGTCGCGGATCCTCCTAGTTCGCTGTCCACGACCTCGATCCCAGGGCCAACAATGTCATCGGAGACGTCCCCGGGGTTTGGCGTGGTGCCACAGTTCTTGGGGAATACGATGGGTGAGCTCGGCCAAGGGAGGTTTTTGGTGAAGAGGTCCATGGAGCCGGTGGCAGACCACGAGCCAAAGAAGACTTCGGCGCGCAAGCCCGCCTTGACCGTCGATGCGACACCGAGTTCCGCGCAGGCTCCAGCCGTGTCAAGAACTCCTTCGAACCCTGCTTCCACCAATCGTAGATCCGCGAACACCCCTGCGTAGGCTCCGGACTCCGACACCGCCGAACCCGGCCCGATGGATACATTCGCACCGACGTCGATTCCCACCCTTCCCTTCAGCGAGGACGTTGGTGTCAGTGCCTTGGCCGTGAAGATGGGGCCGGATTTGCCGGGGGTAATGCCGTCGAGACCGAGGCTTCCGTTGACTTCAAAGCCGATGGTCGTCGAAAACCCAATGTCGGAGATTTGTAGGCTGCCGGACGCAGACGCCTCGACCTTCGGGTCGATCATTGCAACAAAGGGAACGGGACCGATCGCGAAGTTGGCGGGAAGCTTTTTGAGAATCTTGAAGGCACAAGTCATTTCCCCTTTGGCCTCCACAGAAGCACTCATGGTGAGGCTCCATGTGAATTTGGCCTGCACGTTGAAGGACTTTTTCACTTGGGCGCCAAAGAGGTTGTAATGATCCCACCAGAGCGCCATGGTCCGATCGACTGACTTCAGTTCAGGAGCCTCAACCAGTAGATCGAGTGACCCACCTCCTTCGCATGTTTTGTCTGCCTTGGCCGCGGCACTGCCCGTGTTGGGGAGCCCAGGCTTTCCTGGGGACGGGACGAAGGGTATGGCTGGCTTGCTGGTCCCTGGACGAGTGGGTACAGATGGTGGTGATGGTGAGGGTGACACCTCGGGTTGAGGAGTCTCGGGTTCGGGTGCAACTGGTTCTTCGGGAAGGTCTGGTTCCCCCATTTTGAAGTCAATGAAGGCCAATGCATCACCTAGGCCAGCAGCTCCGAGTGTGAGCGTGCGACCGTCGTCACTCACCTGCTGAACGAGTCCCAGGTGACCTGATTCCATCTGGCTCCACGGCTGAATTACAACGGCAGAGCCGGGAATCGGCGTGGGGATTTCGTCGGCAAGCTCCAGCGTCATGTGCTCGTCGTCGATCTTTGACCATGACAGGATGCTGTCGCCGTCCAAGACAACGGTGGTGTAGTCGTACATGAAGGACTGGAACTCGTCGGCGTCGGGATTGCCTGTTCCCACCACGACAGACATGCTGGCATCGCCGGTGAAGGCCGTGTAAGCGTATGTCGTACCGGGGATAAGACCTTCATCAACCGCCCCACTACCCACTACGGGGACGCTGACGCCATCTGTCTCTGACACTGGAGGCTGATCGCCCGTGACGCGACGCAGTGTGACGTTATTGGGAGAGCCATCCCAAGTCAGGGCGACTTTGGTGGGCTCCAAGGCGGTGGGTCTCAGCCGTTGGAGCCCGGGAGCCTTGGCGAAAGTGACTGCAATGAGCTGATCATCCTTGTTGACGTCGACGGCTGTGTCATCCGCCGCAGCCGTGTAGCGGACACCCTCCCATGTGATGGGAGCTGCCGCCACTGTGTAAGTCCCCGCAGGAACAGTGACGGTCGTTGTGCTACTGGTCTGCTCGGGAAGCTTGGCTCCCACCGCGGTGACATCTCCCTTGATGATTGCGAGCGCCGGGATGCCAGCCGGGGCAGCCACAGAGATGTCCAATCGGACGACTCCACCTGGATCTGCATACGCTGGAGAAATGACAGTCAAGGTCATGACAAATGCCAAAGTTGCTACGAGAACTGACGTCAAACGCCCTTGTGACATGATTTTGGCCCCCAATGGTTGGGCCACGTTGCCCAGTTTCGAGAACTTTAGTGGTCCTCGAAGGCGGCATCTATTAGGGCATGAAAAGCGCGCAACGGCTCTGCGCGATTGGATGTTAACGAGTGGCACTGACAACGCCAACAGCCAATGCACTTGATACATAACGCCCAGTGGCACGCTTCCGAGTGCGTCTGCTCAACAATTCCTCGAGCCCTGCTAGCAGACCCGAATTCGAGCTCTTGAGCCCGTGAACGCACCTCAGCGAGATTCTTGTTCGAAGTGGTCGTGCCTTTGCCAGCGCTGGTGGACGTACGGCGTTTCGCGGCGGTGCGGGACGTTCTGGACGAACGGGGCCAGCGCCGCTGTAAGGGCATCCGTGTTGCCGTTGAGATCGATTTCGTAGTCGATGGCGTCAAGGCTGAACGTTGTCCGCGCCGACAACGACGGTCCCGGGCTCGTCAGCAGGGACTGGACGGAGGTGCAGCTTGCACCACCCGTTCGACTGCCGTCCGGGGGCTGACACGGTACAAAGGCGCAGCCCCCTACATGTCAGCCTTCGGCGTCCAGATCTCGGGCCAACAGCTGGACCAGTGAGTCGAGCGCCTCCTCAGCGCCGTCGCCCTGCGCTGTCAGGACGACTTCTTCTCCGTGTTTTGCGCCGAGCGCCATCACTCCGAGAATGCTGGCTGCATTGACTCCGTTCTGACCGGGACGGGCGATCTCGATGTCGAGGCCGGTGCCCTTCGCGGCTGCCACGAAAAGGGCGGCTGGGCGGGCGTGCAGACCAACAGATGAGCCGATTGCGACGGTGCGGTGTGCCA
>JAUNVO010000195.1 GCA_030540695.1 Micrococcaceae bacterium
ACGGCACATAATGTCGAAGTCACCGCAAAAGAGCGAAGCAAAGAAACCTGCCAAGTCCATCAAGGAGAAGCGTGCCGAAAAGCGCACCAAGGCAGCGGGCGAATCGAATCCAGACCCCGTGCGCAAGGCTTCGAAGTAACCGCCACGCGGTGTGGCTGAACCAAATGGCCACCTTGAACACCTTGAGAATGCCTGTTCGCGCAGGGACAACCCTTGCGCGAACAGGCATTCCTGTTTGTTCGTGAAGAAGCAGTGTTTTCTAGCGCAGGCCGGCCCCGCGGTAAACCCGAACCCAGGTGTCCGGGGTAACGCCCATGGCGCGGCGCTGGCCCGCCACCTCCACCGTCAGGGTCACCCGCCATTCGGGGCTTGGCTGGAATGCCTTGAGCAGCGGACCGTGCAGCGTATGGTTCCCGTCGCTGACCTCGATCACCCGTTTGAGGTGTTCGGGGCCCAGATCTTCGGCCCGGACCATTGATTCGCGGCGGGGGCCGGCCGGTCCGCGAGGTGCCGCAACGATCTTGCGAGCCTCGCGCATGGCTTCGGATCGGCGCGCAATGCGTTCCTCGCGTTGCGCGGTGGTCCCGCTCAGTGACAGCGGTGCCGGGGAGAAACTGGGTATCGCGGTGATGCGGCCCAGCGACTGCGGGTATTTGCGGCTGAGCTTGGCCCAGAATTCCTCCGGTCCCTTGCCCATCAGGATTACGGCGCGCAAGTTCGGGACCAGACGCAGCATCTTGCCCATTGGCTCGATCCCTGCGTTCATTTCGGCACCCGTGAGACGTCCGGCGGCATCTTGTGGCCTGTACCACGGGTAGGCATTGGCCAACACGACTTCCCGGGGATCGATTCCCGATTCCTCCAGCAGGACCGAAAGTGCTTCAGCAGCTGGAGTGTCGTCCTCGCTCGAGAGCACATCCTGACCGGTTTCGCTGCGGTTTCCCGGATCCGGAGAGGCCGCCAGGCATAGGATGGTTGCATCGGTTCCGCCATTGAGGGGTGCGAAGAAGGGGACGGATCCGGCGTTCTCCGGTGCGGCCGAGCGCAGGTCCTGGACCAGGGAATTAAGCGGTGCAACGTGTTCGGCCCACAACTCCAGTTCCTGAGCGTTCTTGAATTCTGGGTCGTTCATCTTGCGCGGCATGAAGTTCTCTCATGGATCTTTCGACGGGTATTGCCACAAGCATGGCATGGCCCGGTGCCGAAACCGCATCCGAGGGGAACCTGAAGTACTGGGCATCACCGAATGCAAGCGCAGGTCCGGGTTGCGAGCTATTGCCCTGTTTGCCTGATTTGTGTGGCGATGTTGGCCCAGACACGTTTTTGTTCGTTTCGGTCAACGGTGCGTTTGGCACCCAACGGGTGCAATGAGCGCACGATCTGCAGCTCCGGGTATGCGGAACACAGCTCCGGAAGCACTGCGTCGGCCGCGTCCTGGGCCATGCGTCCCAGGAGCAGGAGTATCTTCAAGTTCACCATCAGCTCCATGACCTGCAACAGTGCGCGGCCGCCTTCGAGTGACTGCTCGGGCGTCAACGGTCGCTTCGGCTCCGCGCGTGGCCATGGATAGCCGTTCCAGTGGCAAAGATCACCCGGGGCGATGTTGAACTCTGTCATCAGGTGGCGTTGGCGATCAGCTGCCCGGTCCGGGTTACGGATACACATGAAAGTTGTTTCCTCACGTGGCTCGCCGGCGTCGTTGAGCACCATAAGCGCGGGGGCATGGATTCCGCCGTGCCACGGAGCCGCGAATGGGAGGCGAACCCCGCCCTTGGCTGCTCCGAGGGCCAGAACCAGATCGTTCAAGGGAGCCACGTGGGCCTCTTCCATCCCTGCCTTCTGGTCTTCCCAGAACGAGTCGTTGGGAAGTGCGCGCTTCCAGTTGTCCGCTGGCGCCATGGACTCTCCTCAATATTCGCAGCATTCCCTGTCGCCGGAAGCCTCCGGTGAGACCCCGAATATACCAAGTTCACTGGCCGCATAATCGTGAACCAGGTCAAAAAGGTCGGAAACGCGGGCCCCCCTATTCCTCGCTGAGTCTGTTTCGTTCCAAAGCGCGGATGGGTGATCGCCCGCTTTATCCGATGGGGTTCTACGCCCGACTACCTGTGGCCGACGCGTGCCAAGTCATTTACGCGAAAGTCACGTGAAGACACCGATCCATGATCCTTCGGAGGTCTTAAAATGATTGGAACAACCGGTTTTCCTTTCACTGCTGCAGTATGCGGCGAAGCAGCCCGTCGCTGGAAGGAAAAGTGTGGGAATGAGTCGGCTGAGCGTGGCGCGAAGCAGCGACGGCAAAACTTCGTGCGCATCCTTATAGGGAGTTCCTCAGAGCGAGCTGAATGGTTGGGACTGGAACCCTCGTCGGCGCGGGGCGGATACCCAAGGGCGACAGCCAGTTGAAAGATCCCGAGGATGCAGCGCAGTAAACGTGCATCGCTGCACCATCGAGGAGCAGCGGGCGTTCGCTGGCAACCCGCTGCTTGGCCAAGCCGAAGACCTTGCCCGAACGCGTCGATACCGGGGCGGACTCGCCCGCGCTTTGCCGTGGTGCGCAGGCATGGATCTTTCTGGCATAATGGTCAGGTACTCGATTTGAAGTGGCCCCTCTCTCCGCCTTGAATCCTGTCCTTTTGAAGATCTGTAGTACGGCCCGCCCCACGGGTGCAGAAACAGGACTTCGCACATGTTGAGAAAACAGGAGTGACCACTACCGTGGCCGTTAAAATTCGTCTGAAGCGTTTCGGCAAGATTCGCGCCCCTTACTACCGCATCGTCGTCATGGATGCCCGCGCCAAGCGCGACGGCCGTGCCATCGAAGAAATCGGTAAGTACCACCCGACCGAAGAGCCTTCGTTCATCGAGGTCAAGTCAGAGCGCGCGCAGTACTGGCTCTCAGTTGGCGCACAGCCGACCGAGCAGGTTGCCGCCCTCTTGAAGATCACCGGTGACTGGCAGAAGTTCAAGGGCATCGAAGGCCAGGAAGGCACCTTGCGCACCAAGGAAGCCAAGCCTGAGTTCGTTGTTCCGGAGAAGAGCTCGGTCATCCTGCCCGAGGCCATCACCAAGAAGGCCGAAAAGCCTGCCGAGGTCGAGGCAGAAGCAACCGAGGCTGAGTAACCAGTGCTCGTTGATGCGCTGGATCACCTGGTACGTGGCATCGTAGACACCCCGGACGACGTGCAGGTCGCGTTGAAGGGTAACCGTCGCGGTGACATCCTTGAGGTGCGTGTGCACCCCGAGGATCTCGGACGTGTCATTGGCCGCCAGGGCCGCACCGCGAAGGCGTTGCGAACCGTGGTTGGCGCACTGGCCGAGGAGCCGATTCGTGTTGACGTTGTTGACACGGACCGTCGCCGGTAGCCAGCCTCACCACACACTTTTGTGTAGCTTTGGTCCCATGATCCGCACCGGATCGTGGGACCGAAGTGGCTTAACGGCCAAAACGCGAAGCTGACAGCGACTGCATGCAGCCGCCAGCGCCTAGCTCGCACGTAAGCTTGAACCAGGAAAAGTGTCCGAAGGGAAAACAAGTTCCCGTGAGGCGCACCTCGCCGGGTAATACCGGCAATCCACCAATTTGTAATCAAGGAGAAAAAGCATGCGCCTCCAGGTCGCCCGCATTGGCAAACCGCACGGTATCCGCGGCGAAGTGACGGTTCAGGTTCTTACCGACGCTCCGGAGGACAGGTTTGTTCCCGGGGCGGTCTTTGAGGTTGAGCACCCCACGATCAAGACCTTGACCGTCGAGGGCGCTCGCTGGAACAAAGAGATCCTGCTGCTCGCCTTCGAGGAGGTTCTTGACCGCAATGTCGCTGAAACCATCCGTGGCGCCAAGCTATTCATTGACACCGAAGAGGTCGAGGACGACAGTGAGGGCTGGTACGAGCACGAACTCGTGGACCTCGAGGCCCGGGTGGAGGACAAGGTCGTCGGGAAGGTGCGTGCGTTGCGCACCAGCACAGTCCAGGACCTGTTGGTTGTTGAAGCGACCGACGGCGAAGAGTTCTTCGTGCCGTTCGTCGAGGACATCGTCCCGGAAGTCAACGTCGAGGGCGGTTACATCATCTTGACCCCGCCACCAGGGCTCTTCGAAGTCAACCGCGAGGACAGCGACGCTGCGGACAAGGAAGACTAGCGACCATGCGCATCGATGTCGTCTCCATCTTTCCGGAATACTTGGCGGCGCTTGACCTTTCGCTGATCGGCAAGGCCCGACGCGAGAACCTGCTGGATTTGAACGTGCATGACTTGCGCGACTTCACCCACGACCGCCACCGCACCGTTGATGACACCCCCTATGGCGGTGGCGCCGGCATGGTCATGAAGCCCGAACCGTGGGGTGCAGCCCTTTCCCGCATTGCGGCCGAGTCCCCGGTCAACGCAGTCGTGGCCGACAAACCCATCCTGATCGTTCCCGCCCCGGCCGGCACGGTATTCGACCAGCAGATGGCCTACGATCTCGCCACGGCCCAGCACCTGGTCTTCGCCTGCGGACGGTACGAGGGAATCGACGAACGCGTGCTCGAGCATGCCGAAGAGGCCTTTGATGTCCGACCGGTATCCATCGGGGACTACGTGCTCAATGGGGGAGAAGTAGCTGTGTTGGCCATGGTCGAGGCCATCGGGCGGTTGATCCCCGGTGTCATCGGCAACCCGGAGTCGCTGGTTGAGGAATCACACTCGGACGGACTGCTCGAATACCCGGTCTACACGAAGCCCGGATCATGGGAAGGCCGCGAAGTCCCGGAAGTGCTGCTCTCGGGGAATCATGGCAAGATCGCGCGCTTCCGCCGTAACAAGCAACTGGAGCGCACCGCCGCACGCCGTCCCGACCTTATCCTCGACCTGGATCCCGCCACACTGAACCGACATGATCGGGACACCTTGTGGCACAACGGATTTACCGTCGTAGAGGGACGGGTTGATCCCAAGAGCGAGATCCCCCTGCAGTAGGCAAATGACTCCTCCTTGGCCCACGTGAGCAGGGCCACTGGCCAAAGTAATCACTGGGCCGCGATTTGTGGCAAAATAGGTTCTTGGGTCTACTGGGTTCTGCTCCTGCCGCAGGGGGAGCGAGTCAACAGTTGGATCGGCCGTCGATCCGCAAACGGATGACGGTACCAAGCTTCGGACCGTCACATCTTTTCTTTGGTGCACTCGTGCGCCTCAAGGAAAAATTATGGTCCGTGTCTAAGGTAGGTGACCTGCGGCGTCTATCTAGGAGATGCATTCATGCATATTCTCGACTCAGTCGATGCAGCCTCGCTGCGCAACGATGTTCCTGACTTCCGCCCGGGCGATACCGTCAAGGTCCACGTCAACATCATCGAAGGCAAGAACTCCCGTGTCCAGGTATTCCAGGGCTTCGTCCTTGGCCGCCAGGGCCGCGGCGTGGGCGAAACCTTCACCGTTCGCAAGGTCTCCTTCGGTGTCGGCGTAGAGCGTACCTTCCCGGTGCACTCCCCGATCCTGGACAAGATCGAATTGGTTTCCCGCGGTGATGTTCGCCGTGCGAAGCTGTTCTACATGCGTGATCGCCACGGCAAGGCCGCGAAGATCCGCGAAAAGCGCGACTTCAAGACTGCCAAGTAGCAAGAAAAGCGAGAGCCTCCTCCCACTTCTTCCTTCGGGCGGGATGGAAGGGGATCCATCGTGGATCGTTCTACTGAATCGGGCAATTTGTCCGCTTCGACGAAGCGCCGGACCCGTTCGCGGGCCTGGCGCTTTGTCGTTGGTGCTCTTGTCGCGGCGGCGCTCATCACGATTGTCGTGCGTGCCACCGTCGTGGACTTCTTTTACATTGGTTCCACCTCGATGGAATCAACCCTTAACCCCGGTGAGGGGTTGCTGGTCAACAAGCTCGCCTACAAGGACGCCGAGATCAACCGGGGCGATGTGGTTCTCTTTGACGGTCGCGGCTCTTTCCTGCCATACGAGCGAGCCGGTGCCTTGGATTCCTTGGCCCGGGCCTTGCGCGTGGCCGGCAATGACTCCGTCTACGTCAAGAGGGTCATCGGTGTCGGGGGCGACACCGTTAGTTGTTGCGGGCCAGACGGGCGCCTGGCCGTCAATGGTGTCCCGTTGCTGGAGCCATACGTCTTTGCCG
>JAUNVO010000196.1 GCA_030540695.1 Micrococcaceae bacterium
AGGCGCGGTGCGCGCATTTCAGGCACAACAGGACCATCAGCCCCAGCAGCGCCCCCATCCAGGCCCCATGCGGAAAAGCCACCATGATCCACACATGTCCCACCCCCATCAGTGCGGCCAGCGCAGCAACGAACCGGGCGAAGAGCGGTGCGCTGCGCGCGAGCCGGGCTCCGGGCACCGGCCACGGCACGGTGCCCGCGGCCGCCTGGCTGCTCACGGCGCCAGCGCTAGCTGTGGCAGGTTGAGCCCATGGCGGGGGCCGGGACGTCGAGCACCGGTGAGCGGTCGAAGAAGCCCTCCGGACGCATCTTGAACCCCACGGTGTCCACCGGCATGATCGGCCAGTCTTCGGGGCGCGGGAAGTGTGTGAGCCCGAAGGTGTGCCACACAACCAGGTCCTTGCCGTCGATGTCCCGGTCCGCCTTGACCCATTCGGGCAACCCCGCCCCGCCGGCATGCTGGTTCGGGAAGTCTCCCGTGGGGTAGCGCTGGTCCTCGGTGGCCGCGGTGACCCATAGTGCCTTGGTGGCGAACGTGGCGCGGCGGTGGATCGAGGATCCTTCGTCGGCCAGCAACGTCGGCAGGGCCTGCGGGTGCAACTTGTAGGCCACCGGGTTGCCCAGACGGTTTTCCGACTCCGGGTTGGAGATCACCCAGGTGCGACCCACGGAATTGTCGGCATCCCGGATGGCCTCGGATTCGCGGGTAAATACCGTGCGCTTGCGCGAGAAGGCGTTGCCGCGCGGATTGTCGGGCCCCGTGGGGATCCGCACCGCGTCCTCCTCCTCGACCCGTCCCGGTCCGCCGTCCAGGGCGAAGTCCAGGCGTGCGCTGAAGAGGTGCTGGTGGAACGGTGCGCCGAGGCCGGGGGCCAGTTCCGAGGCATACGGCGTTTCGCCGTCGGTCAACGCCGAGGTGAAGACGATCCCGGTGGCCTTGGCCTCGAATTCGATGGTGCCATCGAGATAGAGGTACCAGTAGAACCCGTAATCGTAGTTTCCGACGGTGGTGAAGAAGGAGATCACCAGGCGGCGATTGCGCCGGGTGTAGTTGATTCCGCTCCATAGGTCCGAGTGCTTGGAGAGGATCGAGTAGTCCTCCTCATGCATGCAGATGCCGTTGCGGATTGATCGGGCTTCACCGCGGGCGTTGGAAACGGTGGGGGAGATGTAGTGGATTTCCCCCAGGCAGTCGCAGCCCAGCTCGAGCGAGTTGGCGAACTGGCCGACCAGGTATTCACCGGTGTCGAAATAGTTCTGCCAGCTGCGCACCGGGGACGGGTCGCCGTAGGGGACCACCATCTCGGCAATCGAAGCGCGGTTCAGGATGCGGCGCGGGGCGCCTTTGTCCTCGAAGGATATGTTGTGCAGCACCAGCCCTTCGCGTACGTCGAAGCCCACATCCAGGCTCCACTTTTCCCATTCAACGTGGTTGCCCTCGGTGACCGTGAAGCTGGGCCCCTCGGGCTGGGTGATGGAGATCGGCTTCTGCGTAGTGCGCAAGGGACCTGTCAGCTCCGGGTCGGTGTAGTTCCCGTGTTCAGCGGGGACCGGCACGACACCGAGGTCGATGACCGCATCAACGCTGCGGTTGCCCACATCGACGTAGCCCACCAGTCCGTCGATCGGGTGCGCCCAGGCCGAATCCTCGGGATGGTCCTGTACGAAAGCGAGGCCACGCAGGATGCGTCGGCCCGATTCCTCCGGGTACTCAAAGACGCCGGCCGAAAGCGGCGCGACCCGGACCTTGGATACGTCGAGGTTCCGCTTGGCCAGGGCGTCGAGCCAGCGCTGGTCCTTCGCGAGAATCTCCTCGACGACCTCGAACTCCTCTTCCAGCACCGGAAGTTCGCCACTGACGGCCGTGTCGAGCTCAATGACGGTCTCCACCTTGTTGTGGGTCACGGAAACAACTATGTCCTTGGGCCGGGCGCCCTCGACATCCAGGGTGAAGATGCGGAAGCGGCGATCGACGTCGGAGGCGTCACGTCGGGGATCCTCGAGCCCAAGATAGGCGATGCGGGCTGATTCCGGGAAGTGGCCGTTATCGAGAAGGATGGCGCGTACGGCATCGACTTCCTCGCTGGTGGCCAGCGAGTAGGCTCCGATGTCGGTTAGCTGGTCGGTGGCGTTGCTGGGGGTCATGGCTTGGCCTTTCCATAGAAGTGCGCGAGTTGCGCGTGACGGTGCGTAGTGATGTGCGACACGTCTTTATTCTCTCGATGTAGAGAATAGCCATGTTTTGTCCACAAGGCAAGAGGTGTGCCGGGGGTCTTGGGCCGCGCGGGGCCCGGGGGTTGGTGCCAGTAGGATGGGCGACATGCCAAAGATTGTTGACCATGATGCACGACGCCTCGAGCTTGTTGAGGTCACGTGGCGGATTATTGCCCGCAGGGGGTTTGACGGGGTGACCTTGCGTGACATCGCCGCAGAGGCCGGCTTTGCCAACGGTGCCCTGAAGCCCTACTTTCCGACCCGGGCCAGCCTGGTGCGGGCCACCTTCACCCACGTTTTCGGGCAAACCAACCAGCGCATCCATGATGCCACGAGGGGGCTGCAGGGGCTGGAGGCATTGCGGGGCTTTGCCGGGGAGGTGCTGCCGCTGGATGCGGACCGATTGGATGAAGCGCGCGTGGTGATCCCGTTTTGGCAGATCGCCATCCATGACACGGCATTCGCCGAGCTCAACGACCAGGCCATGGCGCAGTGGCGGGAATGGATTGAAGGTTGGATCCTCCAGGGAATTGAGCGCGGGGAGCTCCGGGAGGGCTTGAGTCGCGCAGCGTCCGCCGAGGCGCTGTTGACCTTTCTCTTGGGCGCCCAAATAGTGGCGGTGCTTGATACCCGGTTCAACGGACCGGCCCAGCTGCTGGAGCAGCTGGAGATGCATCTGCAGATGCTTGGGATCAATGGCGCGTCAGTGTCCGGAAACTAAAACCTACAAGCAGAGAAAAACGTGACTTTGCCGTTGGTTTCGCGTACATTGACAGCAATGTGACGCTACTCACGCACTCCATGGATCCGTTCATCCATGGAGGCTTGGGAGGAAAACGGGGAAAGGTCTGTCGCTGATGTATCAGGTGCAAAGTGTCGATTCCTTTGGTGATTGGAAGTCGTTGGTTTCCAGCGCCTTCGTGCCACTGCATTCCGAACCGGTCCGTCCGGGAAACTTTGCGGGCAGCATTTCCGGGACACAGCTGGGTCCGGTGGGGGTCATGGAGGTCGCCGCGACGGCTCACGTGGTTCGGCGCACCGATGACCTGATGGTCTCGGGGGACGAGCCCCAATTCAAACTGAACCTGCAGCTCAGTGGACATGGACTGCTGCTCCAAGATGGGCGTGAGACCTTGTTGCGTCCCGGAGAGTTGGCCATTTACGACACCCAGCGGCCATACACGCTCCTGTTCGAGAAGGACTTTCGCACGCTCGTGCTGATGTTTCCGCAAAAGCAATTGGGGCTGCCCGTTTCCGAAGTGGGGGAGTTGACCGCCGTGGGGCTTGGAACCGAGAACCCGGTGGGCCGGGCCATCACTCCGTTCCTGTCCCAGCTTGCCGGGATGTTGCCGCAGTTGCAGGGTCCCGTCGGCCACCGCTTGGCTGCCAATGCCGTTGACCTGCTCAGCACCCTGTTGGCCTCGGAGCTTCATGAGCGCACCGAACAGGTGGATGGAGGGGCGCTCCGCCAGTTGCGACAGATCCAAGCGTTCATCGATGCCAACCTGGCTGATTTCGAGCTGTGCCCCGGGTCGGTTGCCGCGGCCCATTACATCTCATTGCGGTCGCTGCACATGATTTTTGAGCATTCGGGCCACACCGTCGCCGAATGGATCCGCACGCGTCGTCTGGAGCACTGCTGCCGCGACTTGGTTGATCCCTTCCAGCAGAAGGTCCTCGTTGGTTCCATCGGGGCGCGTTGGGGGCTTCCGGATGCCGCGCACTTCAGCCGGATCTTCCGTGCCGCATACGGTTGCTCGCCTTCGGTGTTCCGTACGCGAAACCGGACAGCCTGAGCTGTTCGAAAGACTTCCCAAACGTGTGATGTAGATCAAAGAACTGCACGGTTAGCCAAGCCCCGCTCACGCAAAGCCAAGCTCCGGGAACGCCTCATGGCGCAAGCTGGAGGTAAACACGGCACAAGGAGGAATCTCGCATGACTACATCCAGCCAAATCACCACTGCCCAAGGCTCTGGCCTGGGCCGACGCCGGCTTGGGGTGCCGGCGTTGGTCTTCATGATCATCGCCGCATCGGCGCCATTGACTGTCGTCGCCGGCGGTGTGACAAGTAACTACGCGGTGACCGGGGTTTTGGGGATCCCGCTTTCCTTCGTGGTACTCGGCGTGGTCCTGCTCGTCTTTGCCGTGGGATACACCGCGATGAGCCAGCACGTGCAAAACGCAGGTGCCTTCTACGCTTACATATCACGCGGCCTGGGGAAGCCTGCGGGGATCGGTGGTGCGTGGGTCGCACTGATCAGCTATAACGCCATGCAGATCGGCATTTACGGTCTCTTCGGTTTCGCTTTGGCTGATTTCCTGGGGCTGACTTTTGAGCTTTCGGTTCCTTGGTGGGTCTGCGCGCTGGCCGGCTGGGCAGTCGTGGGACTGCTTGGGGTGAACAAGGTGGATTTCTCCGCCAAGGTCCTGGGCATCATCGTTGCCGCGGAATTCCTCGTTGTCATCATCTACGACGTCCTCTCGCTCAAGGTCGCCCCCGAGGGAATCACCACCGAATCCTTGCAGCCTGCAAGTCTCTTCACTGCCGGGGTCGGTGCCGCGCTGGCGTTCAGCATTGCGGCCTTCATGGGCTTTGAATCCGGAGCCATCTACGGCGAGGAAGTGAAGAACCCCAAGACCACACCGCGCCGCGCGACGCTGATCGCCGTGGCCATCATCGGGGTCTTTTACGCCTTTTCCGCTTGGGCCATGGCCGTTGGCGAGGGCCACAGCGCGGTCATCGACAATTCGCGGGAACTGGGTCCGGGACTCATCTTCGAATTCCTGGCCGGACACACTCCTGGATGGTTCGTCACCCTGGGCAACCTGCTCTTCATCACCAGCTTGCTCGCCGCCTTGATCGCTTTCCACAACGTGGTTGCCCGGTACCTTTTCTCGCTGGGGCGCGAAGGCGTGCTGCCGATGGCCCTGGGAAAGACCAGCTCGCGCACTCACGCCCCGGTCGCCGGATCGCTGGTCCAGTCGGTGCTTGCCTTGATCCTCTTGGTGGTCTTTGCCTTTGCCGGAGCAGGAGGCGACGAATTGTTCCCCGTTCTCACCCTGTTTACGTGGCTAACCAACACCGGCGCGTTCGGCCTGGTGCTGCTCATGGCACTGACCTCCTTCGCAGTCATTGGATACTTCCGTCGTGAAGACCATGGCTTGAGCGCGTGGACGACGATGATTGCCCCGCTGATCGCCGGTATCGCGCTTGTGATCCTCTTTGGGGCGATAGTGGCGAACTTCGACGTCCTCATCGGATTGGAAGGGGCAAGCATCCTGAGCTGGCTGCTGCCGGCAATCGTGGTTGTCCCGGGCGTGTTGGCATTGCTGTGGGCCTTCAGGCTGCGCTCCGTCTATCCCGCCATATACGCAGGAGTCGGCCGAGGCGGCGACTTGGATGAGACAGAGATCGAGCACGAAGCAAGCGGAAAGCATTCAGCGCGCTGATCCGCAACACCGAACCACCCCTCTTCAAGGGTTTCCGCGACCGTTTCCCGCCGGAAGGCTGCACGTTCCACCAGCAGCCGACCAGTGGGGGCGGACGGAAACAAAAGTCATACACGAAGGAATGAGACACCAATGAGCACCGAAACCAACACCGTTGCCACCTACGCCGACGCCGAGGAATTGCTTGCCGCGGTCCAGGCACAGACCGGAGGGCGTGAGATCCTCGACCCCGCCACCGGCGATCTCGTGGGCCGCGCGCCGGAACACGGGGTGGCAGACCTGGAAAAAGCCATCGCCGCAGCCCGGGGTGCCCAGCGCCCGTGGGATGCCAAGGGCCACGATGCCCGCCGGGCACTGTTGAACAAGGCGGCCGATGCCATCGAGGCAAATGCCGAGGCCTTGGCAC
>JAUNVO010000197.1 GCA_030540695.1 Micrococcaceae bacterium
GGAGAGCTCCCCGGAGCGTTGCCTGATGCGTTGAAGGGGATCCGGGATACCGACTGCTTCGAGCAGTTCCAGCACCTTGGTTCTTCGCGCGGCCGACGAGAGCCCTGTATGAATGCGCAGGGAGTCGGAGATCTCGCGACCGATGGGCCGCAACGGGTCAAGGGATACCAGTGCGTCTTGCAGGACGTAACCGATTTCGGCCCCGCGGACGCCCCGCCAAGCCTTGGCTCCCTTGCGCCGCAGGTCCTTGCCGTGCAGTGCCATGGCATCTGCCCGGACCACGGCGTTTTCACCGGTCAAGCCCATGAGCGTGCGGGCCGTCACCGATTTTCCGGATCCGGACTCACCGACGATGGCCAAGCACTCTCCGCGGTGGATCTCGAAGTCGACTCCGTGCACCGTCGATGTTGCATTCTTCTTGCTCCCGAAAGCAACCTTCAGGTTGCGGACAGTGATGACTGGTTCGGTGTCCGGCGTGGTTTCCGCATTTGGTTGTGGCATTACTTGTCCTTGAGCTTTCGTTGGATTCCGTGGCCCAACAGTGTGGTGGTGGTGGCGCTGAGCACGATAAACAGGCCGGGGAAAACCGTCAACCACCACGCGTTGCCGATGTAAAGCCGGCCGAGTGAGAGCATCGAGCCCCACTCGGGGTGCGGCGGCGTTGCTCCCAGTCCCAGGAAGCTGAGCGACGATGCCCACACGATGGCCTGGCCGACCCCGAGCGTGGCAAGCACAAACAACGGAGCCGAGACGTTGGGCAGGATGTGGTTCCGGAAGATGAAGGCTCTCGACCTACCTTGCACGATGGAGGCCTCCACGTATCCCGAGCGGCGCACCGAGAGCACCTGGGAACGGATCATCCGCGCGTATCCCGGCGCTGCGGACAGACCAACGGCAATCGTGGTGGTCACTATTCCGGGCCCCAGGATGGTGATGACCAACAGAGCGAGCAAAAGGCCGGGGAAGGCAAACAACACTTCCAGGAAGCGTGACACCGCAAAGTCCACGGCACGCGTCCCAAGACCCGCAACCGTGCCGAATAGCAAAGCCAGGCCAAGTCCGATCACCGTGGCCAGCACTCCGATGAGCAACGAACTGCGTGCACCGTGGATGACCCGGGAAAAGACATCGCGTCCGGATTCGTCCGTTCCGAACCAGTGGGCGGCACTCGGTGAGCTGAAAGCCTCTGCCGGGTTCATGTCCAGCGGTCCGCTGGGTGCCAGCACGGACGGGAGGACCGCCGCGGCAGCCAAACCAATAAGTAACAGCAACGGAAGGATGATGCCCGCTCCTATTCCGCTAGCGGGCAGACGCGACTTGCGCCGAACCGATCCATCTTCCGTAACAGGGCCATCGGCAGGCTGATCTTGGACGCTTGAGATTCGGGAATGAGATGTTTGGATGCTCTGGGTCATGGCTGCCTCTCTTGGGCGGTGCTGGTTGTGGACAGGACGGCCTGCATGCCTAGCGGTCTCGCAGACGGGGGTCGGCCAGACGCTCTGCCAGGTCGCTGAGCAATGTGACGAAGATGTAGACGACGGCGACCAGTACCACCACGCCGAGCACCACTGGCACATCCCGGACAAGAACGGACTGCAGCAGTGTGCGTCCGATTCCGGGACGTGAGAACACCGTTTCCACGACGACTGCCCCACTGATCAGCGAACCCATGGCCCAACCCGACAGTCCGATCCCGCCCAGCGCGGCATGTCGCAGGGCATGGCGTAAGCTCACCGACGCCTCGGATTCGCCGCGGGCCCGAGCGGATATGGCAAAGGGTGACTTCATCGCCGAGAGCATGGACTCGCGCAGGACTTGGCCCAGGAAGCCGGCCAGCGGGATAGCCAAGGTCAGCACCGGCAGGAGAAGTCCTTCAAAGCCCGGGGCTCCGCTTGTGGCTGGCAACCACTGAAGCCCGACGCTGAAAACCAGGATGAGCAGGCTGCCAAGCCAGAAATGCGGAACCGCGGCAGAGATGATTTCCAAAAGGTTTCCCACGAGTGTGGCAGTTTTCCCGCCATGAGCGGCCCACAGGGCCAGGCCGAGGGCCAGGATCCATGCCGAAACGAGCGCTAGGATTGCGAGGACAAGTGTGCCGCCGAGTTGCTCGCCAAGGACTTGCGCCACGGGTTCACGCAACTGGTACGAATCACCGAGGTTCCCGGTCACCAGACGTGAGAGATAGGCGCTGTATTGCACGAGCAATGGTTCGTTAAGCCCGTTGAGTTCGCGGGTGGCGTGGCGCACCGCTTCGGTGGCATTGTTTCCCGGGCCCCCAAGCAGTGCATCCACTGGGTCCCCGGGAACCAAACGCATGGTAAAGAAAGCCAACGTTGCCACGGCCCACAGCACCCCGGCCGCTCCCAGAATGCGCAAACTTGAAGGCACCAGCACCGATTCCAGCCAGGTGCCCCTGCTGTTTCCCGCATGAAGTGGCCGCTGACCGCGGTCGGTGTCCGTGCGGTTGTCTGTATCCAGGCTCATGATCGGTCCAACCAGGTGTCGTAGAAAGTGGGCATGCCCAACGGGGAAAGAAGTTTGACGCCTTCGACATCGGAGCGGAAACCTAGCCGCGTCTGCTGGTCAAAGATCGGCAATGAAAGATACTGCTTGTCGATGAGTCGTTGTGCCGGTTCGTAGTGCTCTGCGCGCTTCATTTCGTTGCCGGTCGTGGCTGCCAGGCGCAGCGACTTGTCAATGGCGTTGGCAGCAGGGCCTGTCAGACCGTTGTTGTTGGCATGGTATCCGCCCTTGATGACCGAGGAAATGTTGGCCGAGTCGTAGACGATGTTCAGCACAGAGGGCGAATTCTTGGTGTAGTACAGCGGTGAGAGTCCGTAGTCCCAGGCAAACCGCCGGGCGCTGAAACTTGCTGACTCCTCTTGGCTGATGACGAGCTCGAACCCTACCGCCTTAGCACTGTGTTGGAATTGTTCGAGCACCGAGACCGGGACTAAGACCGCATTGTTCTGGATCACGGTTGTGGAGAGCCGTTCCCCGTTCTTGGTTCGGTAACCTTCGGAGTCGCGAGCATTCCAGCCAGCCTCGTCGAGTAGCCGGTTCGCCCGTTCGATATCGGTGGAATATGCCTCCGGGTCCTGTCTGTTGAATTTAGTGATGCTGCTGAGAACCGAATTCGATCGAGGGACGGTATCCATGAAGATACTTTTGAGCGCAGCGCCCACATCCACAGAGCGCACGAATGCTTCTCGCACCCGCACGTCAGTCAGTGGTCCGGTCCTGGTGTTCAGTGTCAGATTAACGACATGACCAGGCCTTGAGCCGATCAAGGTCTCAAGTGCTGGGTCAGCGTCGGCGGCCACGGCATTTTGTGGTTGCAGCACGTCGATGACATCCACTTCCCCGGACTGCAGGGCGGCAAAGCGCGCAGCGTGGTCGGGAAGGAAACGCCAAATGACCTTTGTCAGGTATGCGGGACCAGAGTTCCCAGCAGTCGGCGCCGGCGTATGGTAATCCGCGTTGCGGCTAAGCACTATTTCTTGTTGCTTGGCCCAGCTGTCGACTTTGAATGGGCCGGTGCCCACCGGAGCCAGGCAGTTTGCTTCGGCCCCGCGCGCCAACGCCTTCTGGGATTGTATCGGCACCCAGATCTGGGCGAAGTGCTCGAGTAACGCGTTGTCGGGTGTCGAGAGATTTAGCCTCGCAGTGAATTCGCTGACCTTTTCAACGGAATCTACTTTCTCGACCGCGAGAATGCCTGTGCTCGAAAGTGTTTTGGGGTCTTTGATATAGGCAATATTCTCGACAATTGTTTCCGCATTTAGTTGTTGCCCATCCGTGAAGGTGACGTCTTGGCGAACTGTTATGTCCAAAGCCAGTCTGTCCTCTGACCACTTCCAGCTCTTGGCGAGCCAGGGTCCGATTTCACCACTCTCGTACTGGAAAAATAACGGTTCAAGGTATTGGGAGGCCACCAATGCCTGCGGAACGTTTCCCGAGACGATCGGGTCTAAGCATGCCGGTTCGTTATCGCCTGTTGCGTAGACCAATGTTCCTCCGGACACAGGTTCCTTGGTGACGACAGATGCAGGATCCACGCGAACGGCACCGTTGCAGGCAGTCAGCGCCAGCAACGCCCCAAGCATGGCGAACGCCAAGAATGTTCGATGCAACGAATTTTTCCGTGTGGCCATGACGCATTGATCCACCAAGGAACTGGTGGGGCTTTTTGGCTTCCCTCGGTACGCCGGCTGGCGATTGGTCACTGGTTACTCCTCGGCAGGTTTCCGTTCACCAGTCGTTGGTGAACCTCTCCCTCCGAGTTCAGCCCAGGGCCAGGCGAGCAGCCAAACGGAACGTCATTGATGGCCACGCCCCGTCATGGACTGCCCTAATACGTCATGTTTCGAAGATTTAGGCCGGATTCCAGTTGCGTCGCATGGCTACATCTCGACGCTTGGAGTCACAGCCGTTCATGGACTTGCCTTCCGTGAATGGGTTCGGTCCCGGCCGACTGTTTTTCCGACGTTGACCAATCGAGCTGCCTTGTCGGTCTCCGTGGGAAGGTAAAAGGAGGCGCTGGGCGGCGGTTCCGGCATGACCGGGAAACCTGCCCAACGCCTCCTTGCGGAAGTTCCTGCTATGCGGTTGTTATTCCGCGACGGCCGCTTCCTGGACCGCTGCGGAGACTGCGGGCATGACTCGTGGATCAAGCGGCGAGGGCACGATGTGCTCGTTGGAGAGTTCGTCCTGGACCAACCCCGCAATCGCATGTGCCGCGGCCAGCTTCATTTCCGTGGTGATCCTCCGTGCCCCGGCGTCAAGGGCACCGCGGAAGATGCCCGGGAAGGCCAGGACGTTGTTGATCTGGTTCGGGAAGTCCGATCGGCCGGTGGCGACCACCGCAGCGTACTTGCGCGCGACATCTGGCATGACCTCCGGATCCGGGTTGGATAGCGCAAAGATCACTGCATTTTCGTTCATCTGTGCCAGGTCCTCCTCCAGGAACTTGGAGGAAGACACCCCGATCACCGCATCGGCCCCATCGAGGGCTTCACGGATCCCGCCGATCAGGTTGTCCTTGTTGGTGATGGCCGCGTACTGGGCCTTGACGGCGTTCAAGTCGTCGCGATCGCGGTGGATGATCCCACGCGAATCGACGATGACCACGTCACCCACACCGACGTTGATCAGGATCTGCGCGATCGCGATGCCCGCGGCGCCTGCTCCCGAAAGCACGGCACGCATCTGGCCCAGCTCCTTGCCGGCGACCTTGGCGGCATTGATCAGCGCGGCCAGCACCACCACTGCGGTGCCGTGCTGGTCATCGTGCATGACCGGGCAGTCAAGGGCCTCGATGAGACGGGCCTCGAGTTCAAAGCAGCGCGGTGCAGAGACGTCTTCGAGGTTCACCGCCCCGTAGCTGGGGCGCAGGCGGATCAGGGTTTCAACGATTTCGTCGACATTGGTGGTGTTCAGCACCAGCGGGATGGAGTTCAATCCGGCGAATTCGCTGAAGAGTGCGCTCTTGCCCTCCATCACCGGAAGCGAGGCCGCGGCCCCGATGTCACCCAAGCCAAGCACCGCGGTTCCGTCTGAGACCACCACGACCAGGCGCGAGGCCCAGGTGTGGCTGGCTGCCATGGTTGGATCGGCGGCGATCGCGCGGGAAACCTGGGCGACGCCAGGGGTGTAGGCAATGGACAGATCGCGCTTGCTCGTCAGCGGCATGGTGCTCTTCACCGTGAGCTTGCCGCCGAGGTGGGCGTCGAAGATGTCGGTTTCGGTGATGCTTGCGGCGGCGTCGAGTGAGGTGTCGATGGACATGGCTGTCTCCTTGAAAGTTCTGAAATGTATCGAAGCGAGGAACGATTCTCATGATCGTGGATGTCGTAGGTTCGGGCTGGACCCACGTCGCAGTGGTGAACGCCTACTACCTAGCCTCGCTGTGCATCTGCCGGCCCGGGGTATTGGCTTGCGGCGATGGTGCACTGGTCAGTACTTTCTTTAGACCGTAGGCATCAGGATACGGCAATTCGCCGCATTACCGCCACCGCCCGGCGCAACCATCGCGAAATATACGCCCAAACGCCA
>JAUNVO010000198.1 GCA_030540695.1 Micrococcaceae bacterium
GAGAAGGCCATTGACATGCAGTTCTTCCCCACGCAAAACGACGCCAACCTTGCCCTGACCTCCGGCCGCGTCCAAGGCGTCATGGCCGACTCGGTCTCCCTGGCCTACCAGGGCGGACTGGCCGGCGGAAAGTTCGAGCTGGCCGAGGGCCCCGACTACGAGCCCGTGCTGACCGCAACGGCCCTGGGCAAGGGAAGCGACTTGCTGCCGGCCATCCAGGCCGCGACCAAGGTGGTTCTCGAGTCCCCGGCCTACGGTGAAATGAACACCAAGTGGGAGCTTCCCGCGAGCACCGTCATCACCCCCGCCGACGTCGTGCTGAAGTAGCGAGGGTGCTCCGAAGATGACCATCACTGCCAAACCCGCAAACACGCATCTGCCTGCCGATGCCTACAGCATCGTCAAGGCACGGCACCCGTGGCGTTGGATTTCCGCCGCCATCATCGTTTCCCTGGGCCTGCTGCTGTTGCGCTCGGTGGTCTCAAACCCGAACTTCGGGTGGGACACCGTGGGGATGTACATCCGTGACGCTTCCATTGTGCGCGGGATCGGCATCACCCTGGAACTGACCGCCATCTGCATGCTGATCGGCATCGTGCTGGGTGTGGTGCTGGCCGTGATGCGGATTTCAGCCAACCCGGTGGTGCGCACCGCCTCGTTTGCCTATGTGAGCTTCTTCCGCGGCACCCCCGTGCTGGTCCAGCTGCTGTTCTGGTACAACCTTGCCGCGCTCTACCCCTCGATCACCTTCGGGATACCCGGGGTCGACTTGGACGCGAACGAAATCATCACCCCGATGTTCGCCGCCATCTTGGGTCTGGGCCTGAACCAGGCGGCCTACATGTCAGAGATCGTGCGGGCCGGCATCCTCTCCGTGGAGCACGGGCAGTCCGAGGCCGCCGGTGCATTGGGCATCAACCGCCTGCAGACCATGCGGCGGATCGTCCTGCCGCAGGCCATGCGCGTGATCATTCCCCCCACGGGAAACGAGACCATCGGGATGCTCAAGACCACGGCGCTGGTCTCGGTCATCTCGGTGCCCGAGCTGCTGTACTCGGCACAGGTCATCTATGCCAGGAGCTTTGAAACGATCCCGCTGCTGATGGTTGCCAGCATCTGGTACATCGTCGTCACCTCCGTCCTGAGTGTCGGGCAGTACTATCTCGAACGCCACTACGCCAAGGGCGGGCAACGGAGCCTGCCGCTGACACCGTGGCAGCAACTCAGGAGATTCGTGCGGGTCCATGACCCATTGACCATCAAGGGAGCCAAAAAATGAGTGCGACAACCATGGGCACCGCGGCCACCAACCTGGAGCCGATGATCAAGGCCGATTCGATCCGCAAGAGCTACGGACGCCTGGAGGTCCTCAAGGGGATTGACCTGCACGTCACCATGGGTGAAGTCGTATGCTTGATCGGCCCGTCGGGATCGGGCAAGTCCACCCTGCTGCGCTGCATCAACCACCTGGAGACCATTGACGCGGGGCGCATGTGGGTTGACGGATCGGTGATGGGCTATGACCTCAAGGGCAGCAAGCTGCATGAGCAGTCGCATGCCCGTATCTGTCGGAGCCGCATCGAAATCGGCATGGTGTTCCAGCATTTCAACCTCTTCCCGCACATGAACGTGCTGGAGAACCTGATCGAGGCCCCCCGCCTGGTGTTGCGGGAAAAGCGGTCAACGGCCACCGCGCGTGCGCTGGCGCTTCTGGAATCCGTGGGACTGGCCGATAAGGCCAAGGCTTATCCGCGCCAGCTCTCCGGTGGCCAGCAACAACGCGTCGCGATCGCCCGGGCACTGTGCATGAAACCCAAGGTGATGCTCTTCGACGAGCCGACCAGCGCACTTGACCCCGAACTGGTCGGTGAAGTCCTGAAGGTCATGAAGGACCTTGCCGCCACCGGCATGACCATGATCGTGGTGACCCATGAAATGAACTTCGCCCGGGATGTCGCGGACCGCGTGGTTTTCATGGACGACGGCCACGTCGTGGAGCAAGGGCCGGCCGCCGAGGTCATCGGCAACCCGCAGCACGAACGCACCCGGGCCTTCCTGGCTTCCGTGCTTTAAGAACACCGACCAACGCATCCCGGAAAGGGGAACGCAACAATGTCGACACTGGATTTCTTTGAAACGGAAGTTCGTTGCCTCACCAGCGAGGCGGACGGAGTGCTGTCCATGGAACTGCGGCACCCGCTGGGCCACGAACTGCCCGGGTGGGGTGCGGGTTCCCACCTCGATGTGATGCTGCCCAACGGTCAGGTACGGCAGTACTCCCTGTGCTCGGACCCCGAGAAACGCGAATCCTGGCGCTTGGCGGTCCTGCGGGAGCGCGCCGGACGCGGCGGTTCGGCCTATGTGCACGATGAACTGCGGCCGGGAACCAAGATCCAGGTACGCGGGCCCAAGAACAACTTCGCCCTGGCGCCGGCACGGGAATACATGTTCCTCGCCGGCGGGATCGGCATCACCCCGATCCTGCCGATGGTCAGGGCGGCAGAAGCGGCCGGCGTGCCGTGGCGACTGATCTACCTGGGGCGCAGCCGCAAGAACATGGCTTTCCTCCGAGAGCTCTCCGTCCATGGGGATCGCGTGCTGATCCACCCCGATGATGAGCTGGGGATCTACCCGCTGGCCGAATTGCTGGCGGACCCGGCCGGTGGCTTCGACTTGTATGCCTGCGGCCCCGGACCCCTGCTCAACGTGCTTGAAACCATGGCAGAATCCTGGCATGATCCCTCCCGCCTGCACTTGGAGCGCTTTGCCGTGGACCCGGCACTCGCCGGGGCCGCCGTGGCGCCGCACCAGGGAGACCACGAATTCACGGTTGAAGGAACCGACGGCACCGAGGTTCTGGTTCCCGTGGGCGTCAGCATCCTTCAGGCGTTGGAGGAATCTGGCAGGAACCCGCTTAATTCCTGCCGGGAGGGAATCTGCGGCACCTGTGAGACGGCGGTCGTTTCCGGGGATATCGAGCACCGGGATTCATTGCTCTCCCAGGATGAACGCGACGCGGGGGACACCATGATGATCTGTGTGTCCCGGTGCAAGGGCAAACGCTTGGTACTCGAACTGGACTGAGCCTCGATGATACCTAGCGGGCCGGCCGGCTAGGAACCGTAGGGGTGGCGTTGGTCCTCCAAGGTTTCGCTGGACCACGGGGCGATCCATTCCCCGGTGCCTTCGGAGTTGTCGATGATCCCCGCTTCGAGCCATTCGAAGTCCCCGGCCAACACCTTCTTGGACAGTTTCCTGTCGGTCTTGTCGCTATTGGCCCACAGGTCCTTGAAGAGCGTCTCGCAACGGTGCTCGGACTGCTCGCAGAACGCCAAGGCCAGCAGTTCGGCCGATGCCGCGTTTTTGGGGTCCTGGGTTCGCATGAGCTCGACACGGGAAATGCAGGCGGCCATGGCGAAAAGTTCCGCGCCGATGTCCACTACGCGTCCGAGGAACGCCTGGTGGTTTTCCATCCCTGCCTGCCAGCTGGCCATGCCCGCGAAGGTGTGCCGGGCTAGACGCCGCGATGCCCGTTCGATGAACCGCAGGTACTTGGCCAGATGGCCGTGGTCCGAGTATGAATTGGGCAGCAGGCCGGAGCCCAGTGCCAACGTGGGCAACCATTTGGCGTAGAAGCCCGAGGCGCCCAGGGCAGCCTTGGCCTTGGCCTGGAGGTCGGCATCCTTGTTGGCCAGGTCACCGGCTGCCTTTAGGTGTGCGTCGACTGCTTCACGGGCAATGAGCAGGTGCATGATCTCGGTTGAACCCTCGAAAATGCGATTGATGCGCAAGTCCCGGACGAGTTGTTCCACGGGGACCGCGCGCTCTCCGCGGGCATGCAGGGATTGTGCGGTCTCGTACCCTCGGCCTCCCCGGATCTGGAGCAATTCATCGGCAATCTTGCAGGAGACCTCAGAGGAGAAGAGCTTGGCCAGGGCCGCTTCGATGCGCACATCCTTCATCCCGGCATCGGCCAGGGCGGCGGAGAGCTCGAAGACGGACTCCAAGGCGAACGTACTTGCGGCGATATAAGCGATCTTCTTGCCGACAGCCTCATGTTTTCCAACAGGTTTGCCCCACTGGACCCGCGCGTTGGACCATTCCCGGGCGATCTTCAGCGACCACTTCCCGGCACCCGCGCACATCGCGGGAATGGACAGGCGGCCGGTGTTCAGCGTGCTCAGGGCTATCTTTAGCCCAGCGCCTTCCTTGCCCAACCTGTTTTCAACGGGAACACTCACTTCATGGAAACGGGTGACCCCGTTTTCGATGCCACGCAGGCCCATGAAGGCGTTGCGGTTTTCCACAACGATTCCCGGTGAGTCCGCCTCCACGACGAAAGCGCTGATCCCACCGCGTGTTGTGGTGCCGTCGGCCGACTCGCGGCCCGGGACGGCGGCCATGACCACCAGAAGCTCGGCCACCACCCCGTTCGTCGTCCAGAGCTTGGCGCCGTTGATTGTGTAGCTCTTACCGTCCTCTGAGATCGTTGCGGTGGTTCCCAAGCGGGCGGGATCCGAGCCCACATCGTTTTCGGTGAGCAGGAATGCGGAAATGGCACCGTTGGCGCAGCGCGGAAGGAACTTGCGTTTTTGTTCCTCAGTGCCGAACATCTTCACCGGTTCCGGGACGCCGATGGATTGGTGGGCCGAAAGCAGCGCCCCGAGACTCGGATTCAGCGTGCCCACGAGCATCAAGGCCCGGCCGTAGTCCGCGAGGCTGAGGCCGAGTCCGCCATACTCCACCGGGATCTTCATGCCAAAGGCCCCCAGCTCGCGCAGGATCTTGATGTCTTGGTCGGGGATCCTGGCCTCACGTTCAATGACGGAAGGATCGATGCTCTTGATTCCCTCGCGCAGCTTCTTCATGAACGTTGTCCCGCGTGCCGCCGTTTCGGGGTCCTGCTGCGGGTGGGGGTGGATCAGTTCCCAATCGAAATCGCCCATGTACAGCCCCTTGGCAAAGCTGGGCCGCTCCCATTTCTGCTCACGGGCCGCCTCCGCCACCTGGCGGGCCGCCTTCTCGTCGATGGGGCCGTGACCGGCTTTTTCATCAAGGCTCATGGCTGTTCCTCTGTTCAGAATCATGGGCCGGCCATAAGGACTCGCGGGCCCTGAGCTATTGGACCCAGCCTAGTCGCGGGGATCGGTTGCCGATAGGGGGCGCGACCGCCTCTGCCTTGCCCCGCGCCATGTGCCGCACGGCAGCTTAGTTACGTACCCGTTGGGGTCCGATGCGTGGCTAGGCATCGTCGGGGTCAAGTCGCACGCAGCAGTGGTGCTCGTTTGACGGCGGATCAAAGCATGCGCGGTACGGTGCTTGGGCGCCGTCAACCGCCGCCGTGAGCAGCTCAAGGTTCATGGAGCAAACAGTGTCGCGATGGTTGGCGGAAAGCTGGTGGAACGGGCAGTCAAGAAGCCCCACGGAGCCGTCCTTATGTACTTCCGGGCGATAACCGTGGTCGGACAACGCCTGCAACAGCGATTCGGCGCGCACACCAATTAATGTTCCGGTTTCCCGGGCCACTTCGGCCAACACGGCTGTGACGGGTCTGTCCTGAGCGGCGGCTCGTTCGATGGCCTTGGCCATGATGCTGCCCGCCAACACATATTCCCGGTGGGGAATGCTTGCGGACACGTCTCGCGCCACGGTGGAGTAGAGCTTTGCCGGACGGCCGGAACCTGGCCCGCCGCGTCCGTTGAGTCGACGGAACTCCACGTGGAGCAGTCCCTGGTTCGCAAGTTTGTCCAGCTGGAAGGCCACTGTGTTGCGCGCGAGCTTGAGCTTCGCAGCGCACTCGTCGCGCCCCACGGCATCTTCGCTGGTGCGGACAAATTCGTATACGGCTTTCCGGATTGGATCCGCCAAGGCCGCCACGGCGTTAAGGCCCCGATCCTCTGCATCTGACTTCATGGGTCAAGTCTAAATCTAAAGTTAGTAACTGTTGACTTAGAGATGGGCATGTTTCTAAAGTGAATTACCACAACTTTAGAAAGAAGGGTCAGGATCATGGCCACTCACACCGTGAACACCGC
>JAUNVO010000199.1:0-1839 GCA_030540695.1 Micrococcaceae bacterium
AGAGTCGCGACCACGGTGACTGGGCCACCAACATCGCCCTGCAGCTGGGCAAGAAGGCCGGAATGAACCCACGCGACTTCGCACAGGTCCTGGCCACCCGGTTGGCCGACACCGCCGGGGTCGCCTCGGTGGACATTGCCGGGCCGGGCTTCCTGAACATCACCCTCGAGGCCGGCGCCGCAGGCGAACTGGCCAAGACCATCGTTGAGGCCGGCGCCGCCTACGGCACCAACGAAACGTTGGCTGGCCACGAGATCAACATGGAGTTCGTTTCCGCCAACCCGACCGGTCCGCTGCATATCGGCCACACCCGCTGGGCGGCCCTGGGAGACTCGATCGCCCGGGTGCTCAAGGCCAGCGGTGCGCACGTCACTTCCGAGTACTACATTAACGACGCGGGCAACCAGATGAACATCTTCGCGCTCTCGGTATACAACCGCCTGCACTCCCTGCCCGTTCCCGAGGGCGGATACCCGGGCGGATACATCAAGGAACTTGCCGATGCCGTGGCCGATGCACACCCGGATATCCGCACGCTGACCCAGGATGCGGCGTTGCCGATCGTCCGCCAGGCCGCCTACAAGGCGCAGATGGCCGACATCAAGGAAACCCTGAACGACTTTGGCGTCGAGTTCGACGTCTTCTTCTCCGAACAGGAACTGCACTCCGCCGGAGCGGTCGCCGACGCGGTGGCACGCCTGCGTGAACAGGGCCACATCGATGACACCGACGGCGCCGTGTGGCTGCGCACCACCGACTTCGGTGACGACAAGGACCGCGTGCTGATCCGCGCCAACGGGGAACCGACCTACTTCGCCGCGGATGCCGCCTACTACCTGTCCAAGAAGGACCGCGGTTTCACCGAAAAGATCTACCTGCTCGGTGCCGACCACCACGGCTACGTCAAGCGCCTCCAGGCCATCGCCGCGTGCGCCGGGGATGACGCACAGGTGAACATCGAGGTGCTGATCGGCCAGTTGATCTCCGTGAACGGCGCCCGGCTGTCCAAGCGCGCCGGGAACATCATCGAACTGCGTGACTTGATCAACTGGCTCGGTGCCGATGCGCTGCGTTACTCGCTGGGCCGCTACCCGGCCGATTCGCCGATGACCATCGACCCGGAGCAGCTCAAGAAGAACACCAACGACAACCCGGTGTTCTATGTCCAGTACGCCCATGCCCGTTCGTGCGCCGCCTCGCGCAACGCGATGGAAAAGGGTGTCACCCGCGAAACCTTCGATGCCGCGCTGCTGGTGCACGAAACCGAAAACGACCTGCTGGCCGCCCTGGGCCAGTTTCCCTCGGTCATCGCCCAGGCGGCCACCCACCGCGAACCGCACCGCGTGGCCCGCCACCTCGAAACGCTCGCCGGCGCCTACCACTCCTGGTACGCGGCCTGCCGCGTGACCCCGGTGGGCGAGGGCGCCATCGAACCCATCCACTCGACCCGCTTGTGGCTCAATGACGCCACCACACAGGTCCTGGCCAACGGCCTTGACCTGCTGGGTGTCTCCGCGCCGCAAAAGATGTAAGGAACCCCTTGGCTATTTCACCACTCGCGCCGGCCTGGCTCTCATACCCCGCCGACGTCAATGAACTGCGCCCGATCCAATGGGCGGCCGGCGTCGGCCGTACCGGAACCGGCGAGCTTGCCGTCCAGGGCATCGGTGTTTCGGCACTGGCCCGGGAATTCGGCACCCCGCTGTTCGTGCTGGACGAGGACGACTTCCGCGCCCGCGCCCGCGGCTTCAAGGAGGCCTTCGACGAGGCGTTCATGGACCTGTGCGGCGGGGTGGATGTGTACTACGCCGGCAAGGCGTTTTTGAGTACCGAGGTGGC
>JAUNVO010000199.1:1939-5983 GCA_030540695.1 Micrococcaceae bacterium
AAGATGATGGGCTTTTTGGCCCGGATCAAGGCAGCGCACGGCGTTGAACTTCCCGAACTTGATCTGGGCGGGGGCTACGGCATTGCCTACACCGAGGTCGACACGCCGCGCGAGCCGGCGGAGCTGGCCGCCGCGATGGCCTACGTCGTGAAGGCCACCGCCGCCGAACTGGGCCTCGGGATCCCGCGGATCTCCATCGAACCCGGCCGTGCGATCGCCGGGCCCTCGACCTTTACCCTCTACGAGGCCGGCGTGCGCAAGTCCGTCCAGGTCGAAACCCCCGACGGCGCACTGGAACCGCGGCGCTACGTGTCGGTCGATGGCGGAATGAGTGACAACGCCCGTCCGGTGCTTTATGACGCGGACTACACCGCGGTGCTTGCCTCGCGTGTGACGGAAAGCGAACCGATTGTTTCCCGCGTGGTTGGCAAACACTGCGAATCCGGTGACATAGTCGTACGGGACGTTTACCTGCCCGAGGATGTCGCCGCAGGCGACCTGCTCGCGGTACCCGGCACCGGGGCGTATTGCTGGGCCTTGTCCAGCAACTACAACTACCTGGGCCGGCCCGCCGTGGTGGCGGTGCGCGAGGGCATCGCCCGCGCCATCATCCGCAGGGAAACCGAAGCCGATTTGTTGGCCCGCGACTTGGGAGCATAGTACATACGTGAAGACACTGAAGGTGGCCCTGCTGGGCTGCGGCAACGTGGGAGCCCAAGTGGCCCGCATCCTGCTTTCCGACGCGGGGGTGCTGGCCGACCGTGCCGGCGCCACCCTTGAGTTGACCGGCATCGCGGTGCGCACCATCGGCGCCAAGCGCGATGTGCAGATTCCGGCGGAGTTGTTCACCACCGACGCAGAGGCACTGATCGACGAGGCCGACATCGTCATCGAACTGCTCGGAGGCATGGAACCGGCAAGCTCGTTGATCCGCCGGGCGCTGTCCCGGGGTGCCTCGGTGGTCACCGGGAACAAGGCACTGCTTGCCGCGCAGGGCGGGGAACTGAACGCCTTGGCGCTGGAAAACAACGCCCAATTGCGTTATGAGGCGGCCGTCGCCGGTGCCATCCCGATCCTGCGCCCGATCATGGACTCGCTCTCCGGGGACAAGATCACCAAGGTCATGGGCATCGTCAACGGCACCACCAATTTCATCCTCGACGCCATGGACTCCACCGGAGCCCAATTCGACGACGTGCTCGCCGAAGCCCAGGCGCTTGGCTACGCCGAGGCCGATCCGACGGCCGACGTCCAGGGCCACGACGCCGCATCCAAGGCCGCGATCCTTGCCTCGCTGGCCTTCCACACCGACTTCGCCATCGGGGACGTGCACTGCGAAGGCATCACCAAGATCACCGCCGGCGATGTCGCCGCGGCCAAGGAAGCGGGCATGGTCATCAAGCTGCTGGCCATCGCCGAGCGGTCCGAGACCGGCATCGGGGTACGCGTGCACCCCACCCTGCTGCGTCGCACCCACCCACTGGCCGCCGTCCACGGGGCATTCAATGCCGTTTTCGTGGAGGCGGAGAACGCCGGGGAGCTGATGTTCTACGGCGCCGGAGCCGGCGGAGCACCCACGGCGTCGGCCGTGATGGGCGACACCGTCTCGGTCGCCAGGCGCATGGCCTCGGGCGGCCCGCTGCCTGCGGCCTCCGCGCAGCAACCGGTCAAGGTCATGGACTTCTCCGATATCACCACCAGCTACTGGATCGGCCTGCAGGTCCACGACGAGCCCGGCGTGCTGGCCTCGATCGCGCAGATCTTTGCCGCCAACGGGGTCTCCATCGAGACGCTGCGGCAGGACTCGAACCCGGAAATCAACGGCGGAGTCGCGGAACTGGTCCTGGTCACCCATCGCTCCACCGAAGCCGCGCTGGCCGCGACCCTGGCAGCCGTGGCCGATTTGGCCGCCATCCGAGAAGTAACATCCGTCCTGCGAGTTGAAGGAAACTAAGTGGCCCACCAGTGGCGCGGAGTCATCCGCGAATATGCCCAACGCCTGCCCGTCGATGAAAACACCAGGGTCATCACCCTGGGGGAGGGCGGCACCCCGTTGGTGTTCGCCCCGGCACTGAGCGAACTCACCGGCTCCGAGGTCTACCTCAAGGTCGAAGGCATGAACCCCACCGGTTCCTTCAAGGACCGCGGGATGACCATGGCGATGACCGCGGCGGTTGCCGCCGGCGCCAAGGCCGTGGTGTGCGCCTCCACCGGCAACACCTCTGCCTCGGCCGCCGCCTATGCCACCCAGGCCGGGCTCACCTGTGCGGTGCTGGTCCCGGACGGCAAGATCTCCATGGGCAAGCTCTCCCAAGCGATCGCCCACGGGGCCCAGCTGCTGCAGGTGGACGGGAACTTCGATAACTGCCTTGAGGTGGCCCGCAAGCTCAGCGAGAATTACCCGGTGTTCCTGGTGAACTCGGTGAACCCGGCGCGCATCGAGGGCCAGAAAACCGGCGCCTTCGAGGTCGTCGACTACTTGGGCGACGCCCCGGACTACCACGTGCTGCCGGTGGGCAACGCAGGGAACATCACCGCCTACTGGAAGGGGTACCGGGAGTACGCCTCCGAGTACACCAACCAGGCCGGGGAGGTGCTGGCCCCGGTGTCCACCAAGACCCCGATCATGTGGGGCTTCCAGGCGGCGGGCGCGGCCCCGATCGTGCTGGGCCACCCGGTGACCGAGCCGGACACCATCGCCACCGCGATCCGCATTGGCAACCCGGCATCCTGGAAGCAGGCCGAAGAGGCCCGCGATGACTCCGGCGGGATCATCGACTCGGTGACCGATGCCGAGATCCTCAACGCCCACCGCTGGCTCTCCGCCCGCGAAGGCGTGTTCGTGGAGCCCGGCTCCGCGGCAGGGGTTGCCGGCATCATCAAGCACCACGCGGCAGGCAACGTGCCGACGGGCAAGAAGATCGTCATCACCGTCACCGGCCACGGCCTGAAAGACCCGGACTGGGCCTTGAAGACCGAGGACGGCACTCCGGTCACCCCGACCAAGGTCGAGTTCGACGTCGTCTCGGTGGCTTCGGCCCTCGGCCTGGCCTAGTCCCGGACACGAATAAGCAAGGGAAACCAGCACTCCATGGCAAAGATCCAAGCCGGACAGTCCATTGCCGTGCACGTGCCGGCCACCAGCGCGAACCTGGGTCCCGGGTTCGACGTGCTGGGCCTGGCGCTCTCGGTGTGCGACACCTTGGTGGCGCACACCGTGGCAGAGCCCGGGGTCGAGGTCATCGTCACGGGTGAGGGCGCGGCATCGCTGCCCACCGATGAGACGCACCTGATCGCCAAGACCATCTTGGCTCGTTGGGCCGAACTGGGTTTTGAACCGTGTGGCCTGCGTTTGGAGGCCACCAACAACATTCCGCATGGCCGCGGGATGGGATCAAGCGCCGCGGCCATGGTCAGTGCGTTGGCGATGGCCAACGCACTGTTGCCGGTGGCCTCGCAAGTCGGGACCGAAGAGATTTTCCAGGCCGCTTCGCGATGGGAAGGCCACCCGGATAACGTCGCCCCCGCCGTATTCGGCGGGCTGACGCTGTCCTGGACCACCGAAGCCGGATACGGCACGGTGCAGGCGGTGCTGCATCCAGACATCGTCCCCGTCATCGCGATCCCTGACATCGAGCTGTCCACGGCAACGGCACGCGGGTTGCTGCCCGCCACCGTGGAGCACGCGGTGGCGGCGGCCAACGCAGGACGGGTCGGGCTGCTGATCCATGCCCTGGCCCACGACCCGGGGTCCCTGTTGGTGGGCACCGAGGACTTCCTGCACCAGTCCTTCCGCGCCCCGGCCATGGAGCAGAGCACTTCGCTCATTGCGCAGTTGCGCGCCGAGGGGCACGCGGCCGTGATCTCCGGCGCCGGCCCCACGGTGCTGGTGCTGTGCGACGGCCAGGCCCGGGCGCGGGAGGCTTCCACGGCGATTTCCGCCTTTGCCGCGGCAAACCCGAACACCGTTTGGCGTGTCCGGATTGAATCCGTGCCGCCAACGGGTGTTAGAGTAGAAGTGCTTTAGCACCCGCCTGAAAAGAA
>JAUNVO010000200.1 GCA_030540695.1 Micrococcaceae bacterium
TCAAGAGCTGGGAGTTTATGTTGCACAAAAAATGGGTCCTTTCCGTGGCGCTGGTCGCCTCGCTGTCAGTCATGACCGGATGCAGTTCCACCGCCGATCCTGAACCCGCACCGGCTTCGAGCTCCGCTGCACAGGAACCGGGCCAGGGCGAGGCTGCGGGCCCGACACCCGATATTTCCGGGATTCCGGAGATAGTCGCGACGGTCAACGGCGAAGAAATCACCAAGGAAGACTTCACCCGGATCTACGAAGGCCAATTCGCCCAGGTGATGCAGCAGGCCCAGCTCTCGGGCCAGGAGCTGGACCAGGACCAACTGCGCAAACAAACGGCCGAGGGGCTGGTGAACACGGAGCTGTTGATCCAACAGGCTTCCAAGAAGAAGATCTTCGCAACATCAAAGGACCTGGACAAGGCTCTTGACGATGTGGCCAAGTCCAACAAGATGGATTCCAAGGAATTCTTGGCGGCAATGGACGGGCAGGGCCTGGACGAAGACGCGGTGCGCGCCCAATTGAAGACCCAGCTTGAGGTCGAGCGGTTGATTTCCAGGGAAGTCGGAGACTTCAAGCCCAGTGAAAAGGACGTGAAGGCCGCGTACGAGGTCGTGAAGGACCAGTACAAGGGCAAGGGGACCGCGAAGGCCGAAGCACCCAAGGTCCCGAGTTACAAGGAGATCAAGCCGGAGCTTGAACAGCAGCTCAAGCTCCAGAAAGAAGGCGCCGCCGTCAAGGAGTACACCGCGGTCCTCCGCAAGGACGCCAAGATCGAGATGAAGATGTAGTTCGGCCGGGGCGCTAGCGGCTTTCCTCGTCCTGGAGGTGGATCAGCAGTTCTGCCTCTGCGCGGTCAAGGTAGCCGCTGAGCGCCTCGGCGGCCTCGACCCGTTTTCCGGCCCGCAGCAACTCCACCAGTGAGGCGTTGAGTTCGACGTAGTGCGAATGGAAGTCCGGTGCATGTCCCATTCCATGGAAGACCAGGCGCATTTGCGCCAACACCTTGGACATGAGTTCCTGGACATGCGAACTGCCCGTGGCGCGCACCAGCTCTTCGTGGAAACACTGGTTGGCGTCCGCCATTTTTCCTATGTCACCGTCATGCAAGGCAGCCCGTGCCTCGGAAACGACGGCAGCCAGCGCGTCGACGTCAAGATCGGGCCCCCACGCGGCGGCCGCCGGTTCGATCACGCGGCGTACCGCGTAGATCTCCCGCACACCGGCCGCGCCGGGAGACGAAACGAAGACACCTCGGTTCGGGATCCGGGTAATGACCAGCTCGTGGGCCAGGACGGCGAAGGCCTCACGCAAGGTGTTGCGTGAGACCCCCAACGCCGCGGAGAGCGTTTGCTCGGAAAGCTTCGCTCCCGGAAGCAGTTGTCCTTCGGCAATCCGTGAGCGCAGCACTGCGGCGACCCATGCCCCGGTATGTGCATGGGTCGATCCTTCGGCCAAGGGCAGGTTTGAAAGCGCGGCGTTCACTGGCATCCATCCAATCTAATCCACCACGGACCCGGGCGTCACCAGCATTAAGCGATGGATCCCAGGACGTCCCCGCGGCCAATGGCCTCACCCGGCTCTTGGCTGCCCGGGGTGAAGGACCCGGCACGGTGCGCCCTGATGTTTGACTCCATTTTCATGGCCTCGAGGACGGCCACGATGTCGCCCTCCGCCACGTTCGCCCCCTCGGCGAGCACCCACTTGACGAGGTTTCCGTTCATCGGGGCCAGAAGTGCCGAGGCGTCTGCCGCGACAGCCACGTTCTCAGTGGCCACGTCCATTGCAACAGCGTTCCCACCGTGGCGGATGGCTGCCAGAAGGCTGGCCGGCAGGCCGATGTCCATGGCCTTGCCATCAACATCGATGGTCATAGTTTCGCGTCCCGCCCCTGGCTCGGCGGCGGCGATTTCCGGGGAGGAGGCCAGCTCGTCAGCAAACTCGGATTCGATCCACGTGGTGTAGACCCCATAGCGCTGATCATTGGTGAAGTCGGCGTTGCGCACCACAGCACGGTGGAAGGGCAGCACGCTGGGTACCCCGGAGATGACCATTTCATCCAGGGCAACCCTGGCCCGGCGCAGCGCCTGGGCGCGTGTGGCACCGGTGACGATCAACTTGGCCATGAGCGAATCGTAGTGGGAGGGGACCACCGAGCCGGTGCGGACACCGGAATCCACCCGCACGCCGGAGCCCGTGGGCGCCTCGAAAGAGGTGATGCGACCGGGTCCGGGAAGGAATCCGCGGGCGGGGTCCTCGGCATTGAGCCGGAACTCGAAGGAGTGCCCGGTGGGGACCGGATCTTGGGTGAGGCCCAGCGGCTTCCCGGAAGCGATCCGGAATTGCTCGGCAACCAGGTCCACACCGGTGGTCTCTTCGGTGATCGGGTGCTCGACCTGCAGCCGGGTGTTGACCTCGAGGAAGGAAATCAGGCCGTCGGGCGCCACCAGGTATTCAACGGTTCCTGCACCCTGGTAGCCGGCCTCGAGGCAGATCGCCTTGGCCGAGGCATGGATGGAGGCACGCTGCTCCTGGGAGAGGAATGGGGCGGGTGCCTCTTCGACGAGTTTCTGGTTGCGCCGCTGCAGCGAGCAGTCACGGGTGCCCACGACCACGACGTTGCCGTGGGCGTCGGCCAGCACCTGGGCCTCGACGTGCCGCGGCTTGTCCAAGAAGCGTTCGACGAAGCACTCGCCGCGGCCAAAGGCCATGGTTGCTTCGCGCACCGCCGAGTCGAAGGAGTCGTCGATTTCCTCGAAGGTGCGCACAACCTTGATGCCGCGTCCGCCGCCGCCGAAGGCGGCCTTGATGGCCACCGGGAGCCCGAACTCCTCGGCGAAGGCACGGACCTCGGCGCCGGATTCGACCGGTCCGTCGGTTCCGGGAACCAACGGAGCCCCGGCGCGCACGGCGATCTCGCGGGCGGTGACCTTGTTCCCCAGTGCCCGGATCGCTTCGGGGGACGGCCCGATCCAGGTCAACCCGGCTGCGATCACGGCCTGGGCGAAGTCGGCGTTTTCCGAGAGGAAGCCGTAGCCCGGGTGCACGGCATCGGCACCGCTGCGTGCGGCGATCGAGAGGATCTTGTCCATGTCCAGGTAGGTCTGCGACCCGGTGGAGCCGCCCAATGCATAGGCCTCGTCGGCACGGCGCACGTGCAACGCATCGGCGTCAGGGTCGGAGTAGATGGCAACGGAGACCAACGAGGCGTCCGCGCAGGCGCGGGCAAGGCGGACGGCGATTTCCCCGCGGTTGGCGATCAGGACTTTCTTCATGGCGTTTTTCCTTCGTGGCCGGTGCTGCCGGAGGCCTGTGGCTGGTGCGGTTTATGGGTCAACGGATCGACAAGGACGAAGCGTATGGAGGATCCCGGGGGCATTTGGGCTGCCGCGGGCAGGTCTTCGGCGACGACCCCGGCTATCACGGGGTAGCCGCCGGTGACCGGGTGGTCGGCCAGGAACAGCACCGGCAACCCGGAGGGCGGAACCTGCAGGGCACCGACGGCGACGCCCTCGCTGGCCAGCTCACCGGTCCGGATGCGCTCAAGCGGGCTGCCGCCCTGGGGCAGGGACAGCCGGACACCCACACGGCTTGACTCGGCAGAGACGCTCCAGAGCTGGCCGGTCAGCCGTGCCAGTCCCGCGGCGCCGAACCAGTCATCGCGTGGCCCGGCACTGATCCGCAGGGTGAAGACCCCGTGTTCGTCCGGGCGGGGCAACGTGGAAGGCTCGGGATTGCCGACCACGTGGGCGCCGGTGACCGCCTGGACCGGAAGGGTTGTGCCGCGGGTGAGTGCGGCCGGACCGATCCCGGACATCGTATCGGTTGACCGTGAGCCCAGCACCGGTGCGACATCCAGTCCGCCGCGCACGCCCAGGTAGTTGCGCAACCCGGAACCGGACGGGGTCACGGTCAGTGTTTCCCCGTCTAGCAGCGCGAACGGCGAGTCCATGTCCGCCGTGCGTTTGAGGTGGAAGTCATCGGTGGCCACGGGGGTGATCCATAGGCTGGCGGTGGCTCCGGCGACCGCCAGCACCTGGTCGCCATGGGCCTGGATGCGCAGGGAGCCCAGGAGGTTCTCGATAAGGGCGGCCCCGGGTGCATTGCCCACCAGGCGGTTGGCCTGCCGGGCCGAGGCGGTGTCGGCGGCACCGGAGGCGGAGACACCGAGGTTGCCCAGGCCCGGGCGTCCCAGGTCCTGGATGAGGGACTGCAAACCCGGCTCCAGGATTTCCAGCCGCCCGGCGGGGGAAAAGCCAACCGAATCCTCCGGCACGTATGCGGGGGTGGCGGAGATGGTGAGGGTGGAGCGTGAGGCGGTGAACTGCACGCGGTCCTGCGGGCGGATCAGTGCCGGGTTCTCCCGGTCAAGGTCCCAGAGCACGGCATCGGTGTGCCCGATCAGTTGCCACCCTCCGGGGGAGGCCCGGGGGTAAACGGCGGAGTAGTCACCGGCCAGGGCGACGGCCCCGGAAGGGACACTGGTGCGCGGGGTGCCGCGGCGGGGCACCTCAAGCATCTTGTTCTCGCCGCGCAAATAGGCGAATCCGGGGGCGAAGCCGCCGAATGCGGCGCGCCACACCTGTGAAACGTGGGTGTTGATGATGCTTTCGGTGCTCATCCCGGTCAGGCGCGAAACCTCGGCGAGGTCTTCTCCGTCGTAGTGCACCGGAACCTTGACCAGGGTGCCGGTGTTCGGGGGTGCCGAGCCAAGCTCGAGGGCGGGAACCGCCGCGGCGATCTTTCGTGCGCTGGCCCAGCTATCGGTCTTGATCAGGATGGTGCAGGCCGCTGCCAGCACGTCGAGTTGCCCGGGCAGCGGGCTGGCCTCCAGCAGTGCGCCCAAGGCCAGCACGGAATCGAGGTCATCGAGCTCGACGAGCACCGAACGAGTGCCGGCGAAGTGCGTTGCGCTTACGCTCATACGAAGCTCTTGATGTCGACGCCGGCGGACTGCAGGCCGGAGCGCACGGCGGCGGCCATGGCGACGGCTCCCGCGGTGTCCCCGTGCACGCAGATGCTTTCGGCGTCCATGGGGATGACGGAGCCGTCGATGGCGACGATGGTTTTTTCGGTGGCCAGGCGGATCATGTTCCTGGTGACGGTTTCCGGGTCGTGCAGCAGTGCGTTGGCCTCGCGGCGCGAGACCAGGGTTCCGTCGGGGTTGTAGTTCCTGTCGGCAAACGCCTCGGTGACCGGGCGCAGCCCGGCGGCATCGGCCTTCACCAGCGCGATGGAACCGGGCAGCAGCAGCACGGGCAGGTCTGAACCGAAGGCGCGGATGGCGTCGATGACCGCTTGGGCATGGCCCTCATGGTGCACGATCGCGTTGTATAGCGCGCCGTGGGGCTTGACGTACTGGATCTTTGCTCCCGCTGCGCGGGCCATGGCTTCGAGCGCGCCGAGTTGGTAGAGCACGTCATCGGCGAGCTCGGTGGGGGAACAGTCAAGGAAGCGGCGGCCGAACCCGGCCAGATCGTGATAACCCACATGTGCCCCGATGGCGATGCCGAGCCTGGCTGCGTCGCGGCAGGTCTGTGCAATGACGCTGGGGTCTCCGGCGTGGAATCCGCAGGCGATGTTTGCCGAGGATACTGAGGTAAAGATAGCTGCGTCGTCGCCCATGTTTCGCCCGCCCATGGATTCGCCGACATCGGAATTAAGGTCGATGAATGGCATCTGTGACCCCCGTCTCGTGTGGTGTGTCCCTTAAGGATGCACCATCAACGGATATTGTTCAACAATCTTTGCGACATTTCAGGTTTCGGTAATGCCGGAGCTCCGGATGCTGCTTCGTGGGTTGGGCGTGCCGGGATGCAGCCGCCGGACCCTGAACCGGGGGCAGGTGCAAGAATTATGTTTGTGGACATCGAAATCATCACTACCGTTGGTGCCGGGCTGCTCCTGGTTGTTGCCGTACTGGGCACCGTGCTTCCGGTGCTCCCCGGCAGCCTGCTGGCCATCGCCACGCTGCT
>JAUNVO010000201.1 GCA_030540695.1 Micrococcaceae bacterium
TTCCCCCGTAGCTCAATTGGCAGAGCGTCCGACTGTTAATCGGAAGGTTACTGGTTCAAGTCCATTCGGGGGAGCGCATCAAGGGAAACCCCGTCCTCCTTCTTAGGAGAACGGGGATTTTTCGTCTCCGGGCCAACTCATACCGTAGAAGTACTTCTTCAGGGTGAGTTGTTTTCGGCCGTCCGGTGATAGTTTTGGGATGAGCAGGCCGGGCCGAGGCCGCATGAAATGGAGACAGCATGTCTGGATCGGAATCGACTGGAACCCAGTACCAGTCAGCGTCAAGAACCTTAAAGGGACAAGTGGGCGGACTCAGCCGCCTGATCCCGAAGCAGCTGATCGACGAAGCACGAATCGCTGCCTACGTCTTGAAGTCGAAGGGCATCAACGTCGGCATTGCCGCCGGTGCGGCAGTCGTTGCCTTGGCCTTGCTCAGCTTCATGATGATCGCCCTGGTCGTTGCCCTGGTCATGGGTATCGGAACACTCATTGAGCCGTGGCTTGCCGCGTTGCTGGTGGCTGCCGGATTCCTGGTGCTTGCCCTGATCCTTGGGCTTTTCGCGTTCCTCAAGGTCAAGAAGGCCATGCCGTTCGTGCCCGAGGAAGCGATCCGCGGTTTCAAGCACGACCTTGGCGTGGTCAAGGAAGGCAGCGCCTTCGACGTTTCCACCCTCGACGAGCCCAAGGAATCGGAGCACGAAGAGGATCCGAAGGGCGAGAAGGACGACACCCCCAAGGCCGATAAGCCGACCCACAACGAACTGATCATTCGTACCCGGGAACGTCGCGACGAGATTGCCCTGTACCGCGATGGACTGGGACGAAAAATCGACATCCCGATGCAATTCGGCGCAAAGGTGTCCGAGGCCGGCCAGGCCGCCGGTGACACGGTGACCAGGGCGGCCGGCCACGCCCGCGATTTTGCCGATGCCGCGTCTGAGAAGATGTCCGAGGGGGTCGAGCGGGCGACGGACAAATTTGCCTCGCTCAGCGGCGTCGAGGGTGAAAATGCCAAGGAGGCCCTGCGTGAGCGCTGGCAGCCACTGGCCATCATGGCCGGATCCGTGACCATGTTCTTCGTTTTCCTGCGCAAGCTGATGCGCAAGTAGGCAAGACCCGGCCTTGGGCCGGGTTCCCGTCCACGTCCTCCAGCCGTCGCCCCTCCCGTGATCCAAGCCGGACGGGAAGGGGCGGCGCCCAGGCCGCACATCCATAGCTAGCCTGAGAGCCAGGGCAACGAGCCAGAGTACGAAGGGAGGGGAGCATGCGCATCATTGGGGCGGGAACCCGCGACAATTTTGAGTACCGCGAGCTCACCACGTTCTGGACGGTTCCCAACCTCATCACCGTGCTCAGGTTCCTGCTGGTCCCGCTATTCATTTGGCAGACCCTGACCCTGCACTACGGATGGGCCACGCTCACGTTGGTGATCCTGGGTTCATCGGACTGGATCGACGGGTACGCAGCACGTCGCCTCGACCAGATATCGACCGTAGGAAAATGGCTGGACCCGGTTGCCGACAGGTTGGCCCTGTTCGCCATCGCCACGACATTCGTGGCAACCGGGATCGCTCCTCCATGGTTGGTGTTCGCCATCATGATCCCCGATGCCATATTGATCACCAATGCCTGGGTGCTTTTCCGCGGCAATCCCAACCTTCGGGTGAGCAACCTGGGAAAGATCCGTACCGCCCTGTTGTTAATCGGCACCCCATTGCTGCTTTTGGGAAGCACCGCTTGGGGCAGGGAAACCATGTTGCGGGACCTCTCGCTCTGGGTCCTCGCTGTGGCCTGTGTGCTTCACGTGGTTGCCTTTGTCCAGTACTTTATCCAGGCGCACCGAAAAGCCAAGGCGATGAAGGCGGGAACCGAGTGGTCTGGCTAGCGGTCACGGCCGCCATAGCGGGGGCCTTCTTCCTGGCCTTCGGCACGCAACGGCAATCCAGTGCGGTGCGCGCGAGCGCCGGCGGGCTGAACGTGACCGGGCTGGGAATGGTGCGTCTGTTCAAGACGCCTCGCTGGGTTCTCGGATTGGTGCTTCTGGGTATGGGCATGAGCCTGAACGTCTATGCCTTGGCCAATGCGCCCCTGACTGTCGTACAGCCCATCGGCGCCATCGCATTGGTGATCACCACCGTGGTCAACGCCCGGGAACACCACATCAAGATGAACAGGCCCACGATCCTGGCGATCACCGCCTGCATGATTGGCAGCGTGGGATTCGTCGTGCTTGCCATCCAAGTCAGTGCGGCGGACCACGTGATCACCGTAGCCCAGGAACTGCTCACCATCATGATCCTCGTGGTTGTCGTGCTGGTCTTCGGCGGCGCAGTCCTCATGTTTCCGCACCGGCTCAGCGCATTTTTTTACATCGTGGGCGCGGGGGTCCTCTTCGGTTTCGTGGCGGTGCTGGTGCGCACCATCGCCGTGGCGCTGCTTGATCCCAATGGTCGATTCCTCGCCAACGTCACCTGGTACTCGGTGCTGGCCGTGGCGGTTGCCGGACTCCTGGGCTCCTACTTCGTCCAGAACGCTTATTCCAAGGGGCCGCCGGACCTGGTGATTGCCGGACTCACCGTCATCGATCCCATGGTCGGGATCTCCATCGGGATCGCGATCTTTGGTGAACTCGATCCCAATGTCCGACCCGCCATGGCGTTGAGCATGGTTGCTGCCGGATGCATTGCTATCGTGGGGGTCATCGCGTTGTCCCGGCACCACCCTGACGTACTTGAGCGCAAGGCCGAGGCCAAGAAGAGGCCGAAGGTCTCCGACGGCAATTAGATGGCATTGAAATACCGCGATGCGTCAACCAAGACAATGAAGCGACTATCGTGGCCTCGAGAAGTGGTCATGTCGAGGAGTGAACAGACCCCGTGACGGGCGAAAAACCATTGAAAATCGTTATTGCGGCGGACACCTACCCGCCGGATGTCAACGGTGCGGCAGTCTTTTGCCATCGTTTGGCCACAGCGATGACCGAACGCGGGCACGAGGTCCACGTCATTGCCGCACGCTCGGACAAGGGCCCAAGCATCACCGAGGTCCTGCCTGAGGCAACGGTTTACCGGCTGCGTTCACATGCGGTGCCGACCCACGAGTACTTCCGCATCTGCTTCCCCTGGGAGATCAATCCTGAGATCAAGAAGCTGCTCAACACGATCCGCCCGGACGTCGTCCATGCCCAATGCCACTACATGATTGGCCAGCAAGCACTGGCGGTCGGCAACAAGCTGGGCGTCCAAACCGTTGCGACCAACCATTTCATGCCGGAGAACCTTGACCCGTTCCTGCCGTTCCCGAAGTGGTTCAAGCGAATCGTCGCACGCAACTCCTGGCGCGACATGGGCAAGATCATGGGCAAGGCCGATGTGGTTACCACCCCCACGCCGTTGGCGGCCCGGGCCATGAGCCGTTATGCGCGGCTGAGCACCGTGCTTCCGCTGTCCAACGGCATCGATTCGAGCCACTACGAGCTCGGCGACAACGAATCGATCGAGCGCAACCCGTATCCCACGATCCTGTTTGTCGGCAGGCTGGCCGTGGAGAAAAACGTCAACGAACTCATCGACGCACTGTCCCTGATGAAAACCCGGCCCGAAGTGCACCTCGAGGTGATCGGTGGAGGAGAACAGCGCGCACCGCTGGAAAAGCTGGCACATGACAACGGGGTGGCCGACCGCGTGCGCTTCCTGGGCCACGTTGATGACGAGGAATTGCGCAGGGCGTACTTGCGTTGCGACGTGTTCTGCCAGCCCGGCACCGCCGAACTGCAATCCCTGGTGACCCTGGAAGCACTGTCTGCTTCACGACCCGTGGTCCTGGCCAATGCCATGGCGCTGCCCCACCTGGTCGAAAACGGCGTCAATGGCTACCTTTTCGAACCTGGGGACCGATCGGACCTGGCCGAGAAGATCGACACGATCCTGGCTTTGACATCTCCCGAGCAGGAAATAATGGGCAAGGCGGGCCACGCCAAGGCGGCGGAACACAGCCACAGCAAGACCATGGACACCTTCGAATCAATCTATCGCGGGGCCCAGGCCGAGGACTTTCTGCCCTGATTCCTGAACCGGGTCCGGTTTCCCGCCCGCGGAAGATGAAAAGGCACGATGGAATCCACTAGGATGGCGGGGGATGTTTCACCGATCGACGTTTCGGCGTCGAAGCGCGAGGCACCCGGTATCGGGGCGGTAGCTCAGTTGGTCAGAGCAGGGGACTCATAATCCCTTGGTCGTCGGTTCAAGCCCGACCCGCCCTACGAATGGAAGTCCTGGTCGAACACTCATCCGTGAGGACTTCGACCGGGACTTTTTCGGTCTCCGGGCGAAAGCCCCCGGACGGTCGCGAGATTGCGGACGGACCAACGGATCCCCTGACATCGCAGGAATTGCCCGGTCGCGGTCTCCGGCAGCCCATCCACCCTTTTTGCGCAGCACCGATGAAAGGACGAAACGGTCCATGCATTGCGTCATATTCGTCGACCAACACCCCGACACCCTTGGGGGCATGCAAACATCCGTCCGATTGCAGCGACGCTTCCTGGAGCTATCGGGTCACAAGGTCACCATCGTTTCCCCCCAATTTCGTGGCGCCCATGCACCGGATGCCGGTGTCATCGAACTGCCTTCGACGCCGCTGGGCCCGGGGGAGTACTCCCTGTGCATACCGGGGAAGCGCAGCGACAAGGTCTTGGCCAAGGCCCTGTCCCGGCGCGGGCACGTGGATGTCATACATATCCAGGCAGATTTCTGGGGTGCCGTCATCGGCTATCGTTTCGCCACGGCGCGGCGCCTTCCGGTGGTGCACACCATGCACAACCGGCTCGACGTGGGCATCGCGGCAACCATGCCGTGGCCGGGCCTGGTTCAGCGTGGATTGGGGCTCGCGCAGAAGATCTTGCTACACACCGGCAAACCAGCGGCGCTGGATGCCTGGACATATCTCGCGCGCTTCACCGGGTACGCCGATTGCGTGACGGCCCCCTCCAGCCATTTCGCAAAATTGCTGGAACGTGAAGGTGTCTTCAACAAGGTGGACGTGGTGCCCAACGGGATGGACGACACGATCGCCGCCGAGCTCTTGGCACAACCGCTACAGGCGACCAATCCGCGACCGCGACTGGCTTGGGTCGGGCGGTTCAGCCCCGAGAAGCGCTTGCTTCCCTTCCTGGAGGCCGTCGCCATGGCAGGCATCGATGCGGACATCCATGTTTTTGGTGACGGCGCCGATCGTGCCAAGGCCGAGGCCATGGCGGGGCAGATGAAGAACGCAACGGTCCACCTGCGCGGCAAGGTCGAGTACCGGCAGATGCTTGGCGAATTGCGCCGCGCCGATGCGTTAATCCAGACCTCCCAGGGCTTCGAGACCCAGGGGATGACCGTTTTTGAAGCAGCTGCACTGGGTACCCCATCGCTGCTCAGTGACCGCAACATCGCCCAGGACCTGCCGCCGGGAGGCTACTGGATCACCCGGGACGACTCGGTCCGGACGCTGGCCAAGACCTTGGACCATTGCGTGGCTCAGATCAAGGGCGGCAGCGGTCCGGATACGTCCTGCTTCGACCCCGAATCATTCCTCCAAAGCAGGCAGACCGAACTCATGGTCAAGGTCTACGAGGCCGCGATCAAGGAATCGGGGACCAGAACCCGGCCCGGGAACTAGTCCAACGGCAACAGCACGGAGGGCCGGGTGTCGCGGAGCGTGAGCAACGGGTCGATGTACTGCCCGTCCAGCCGCAGTCCCCAATGCAGGCAACGCCTGGTGCAGTGGGCGCCGGTTCCGATCATTCCGACCTCATCCCCGGGACCGACAATGGCACCGCGAGCCAGCGTGCTGCGCACCGGCTCAAGGCTGGTGAGCAGGCCTGACCCGTGGTCGATGACCACCACGGGCCGGTCCACGATGTGCCCCACGAACGAGACGATGCCGCCGGACGGCGCGCTGACCTGATTCCCCGGGTCCGC
>JAUNVO010000202.1 GCA_030540695.1 Micrococcaceae bacterium
ACCCGTGAACGTGCAGATGCTGACTGAGGTGTTGGGGCGCTTGCCGTGGTTGGCTCCGCCGCGCTTACGATCCTTGCGCTTACGTGAACGTTTGCTCATGTGAGGACTCCTTTGCAATTCCCTGTCCCAAGTTGGACTTTGTCCAGTCTTGCACAATCCGCCCGCGGTGCCCAAGTCATTTTGCTGGTGGGGGAATCGGTTAATCGGTGCCGGGTTCGGGAAGGCCGAGCCAGGAGTACCACCCGCGGTGCAGCACCAGCCAGGCCATCAGCCCGTAGCCGGCCTGGCCGGGCAGCCCGCCGTTGACGGTGAGGTCGTTGCGCCACTGCGTGTGGTTCTGCAATGGGGTGAAGGTGTCCACGTAGTGGTGCTTGCGACGCGTCGCCACATCGGCGAAGACGTGGGACAGCTCGGCCAGCCGCGCGTTGCGCTCGGCGTCCAGGCCAGGGGCCGGACCCACGACCAGTGCCTTGATGCTCATTTGCGAAGCGGAGTCCAAGATATTGGCCAGGTTCAGGCGCGAACGCGCGGTGGACAGGCCCAGGTCCAGGTCCCGGTCGGAGAGCGCAACGACCAAGCGGTTCTCGACATTCTGACCGAAGCGGCGTGAAGCTTCGTCGAACCAGCGGGTGCTCAGGGCCTCCGAACCCTCGCCGGGCGCGGCCAGGGTGTAACTCTCGATGCGGACCTGGGTGTTTGAGGTGCGTGCCAGCACCCGTCCATACCAGCCCAGGGCCCGCGGATCCCCGTGGCCGGCCAGGAGTTCGTCGCCGATGGCGGTAAGTCGAATAGTGCGGTGTTCCACGAATGACCTTTCTCGGGGCGTACCAACCAACATTAGCAGTCGGTTAAGCGCCTTCGGGGCGGGACACCGTCAGTGTCCCGCCCCGAAGGCAGTTCATGGCCTTGGCCGACCCGTGGGTGCGAGGCCGGCCACCATCGATCCCTAGCGCGTGAACGCGTCGGAGATGAGCTGGGACTGCTGGACCTCATGGCGCTTGTGCGTGCCGGTCGAGGTGGCCGCCGATGCCTTGCGCGAGACCAGGCGAACGGGCTTGCCCAGTTCGGCCGGCAGGTTCAGGCCGACGAACGGCCATGGTCCCTGGTTTGCCGGCTCGTCCTGTGCCCAGACGACTTCGGCGTTCGGGTACTTGGCCACCTCGGCGGCGATCTGTGTGGCGGGCAGCGGGTACAGCTGCTCGACACGCACGATGGCCGTCTTGGTGTCCTTGGCCTTGGTGCGGGCCGCGTCCAGGTCGTAGTACAGGCGGCCGGAGACCAGCAGCACGCGATCGACCTCTGCGGGGTTCAGGCCAGCGGTGTCCGGGATCGCTTCCTGGAAGGTACCGGTGGTGAAGTCCTCCACCGAGGAGGCAGCGGCCTTCAGGCGCAGCAGCTGCTTCGGGGTGAAGATCACCAACGGCTTGCGCGGACGGGCATAGGCCTGGCGGCGCAACAGGTGGAAGTGGTTGGCACCGGTGGAGGGCTGGGCCACGACCATGTTGTTTTCCGCGCACATCTGCAGGAAACGTTCGATGCGTGCCGAAGAGTGGTCCGGGCCCTGTCCTTCGTAGCCGTGCGGAAGCATCATGACCAGCGAGGAGCGCTGGCCCCACTTCTGCTCGGCCGAGGAAATGAACTCGTCGATCACCGTCTGGGCGCCGTTGACGAAGTCGCCGAATTGCGCTTCCCAGAGCACCAGGGCGTCGGGGCGTTCAACGGAGTATCCGTATTCAAAGCCCAGTGCGGCGTATTCGCTGAGCAGCGAGTCGTAGATCCACAGCTTGGCCTGGTCCTCGGAGAGATTCAGCAGCGGGTACCACTCGTTGCCGTTGAGCCGGTCGTGGAAGACCGCGTGGCGCTGCACGAAGGTGCCGCGACGCGAGTCCTGGCCTGCCAGGCGCACCGGCACGCCCTCCATGGACAGGGTGCCGAAGGCGGCGATTTCCGCCATGCCCCAGTCGATCCCGCCTTCTCGGCTCATCTTCTCGCGGCGCTCCAGGAGCACCTTGAGCTTGGGGTGGACGGTGAAGTCCTCCGGGATGGCGGTGTGTGCCGCACCGATCTTCGCCAGCGTTTCGGCGGTGATGGCGGTGTCCGGGACGGTGATCCGGGCAGCCTCGTCCTCGCGCTGGGCCGCGGGCAGCTCCAGGTCGTGGATGGCGGAGGTGCCCGGGGTGATGACCGGGATCGGGGAGGTCTGGGCCGCATGGGTTTCGGCGAAGACCCGCTCGAGGCGTTGCTGGTAGTCCAGCAGCGCCTGGTCGGCTTCCTCCTGGGTGATGTCCCCGCGACCCACCAGGGCCTCGGTGTACAGCTTGCGGGCCGAGCGCTTGGCCTCGATGAGGTTGTACATCATCGGCTGGGTCATCGAGGGGTCGTCGCCCTCGTTGTGCCCACGGCGGCGGTAGCACACCATGTCGATGACGACGTCCTTGTTGAAGCGCTGGCGGTAGGCGAAGGCCAGCTGGGCCACGTGGACCACGGATTCCGGCTCGTCGCCGTTGACGTGGAACACCGGGGCCTGGACCTGCTTGGCGACGTCGGTGGCATAGACCGAGGAGCGCGAGTCCGAAGGTGCGGTGGTGAAGCCGACCTGGTTGTTCACGATCACGTGGATCGTGCCGCCGGTCTTGTAGCCCTCGAGCTGGGAGAGCGAGAGGGTTTCGCCCACCACGCCCTGCCCGGCGAAGGCCGCATCGCCGTGCACCAGGATCGGCAAGACGTTGGAGCCCTTGGATCCCTCGCGGTCCTGCTTGGCGCGCACGATGCCCTCGAGGACCGGGTTGACTGCCTCGAGGTGGGAGGGGTTGGCAGCCAGGTAGACCTTGGTCTGGTTGCCCTGGTCCGAGGTGAAGGAACCCTCGGTGCCCAGGTGGTACTTCACGTCGCCCGAGCCCTGGACGGTTCCCGCGGTGGCGGTGCCCTCGAATTCGCGGAAGACCTGTGCGTAGGTCTTCCCGGCGATGTTGGTCAGCACGTTGAGCCGGCCACGGTGGGCCATGCCGATGGCGACCTCGTCCATGCCGGCGTCGGCGGCATCGGAAAGCACGCCGTCAAGCAGCGGAATCAGGGATTCGCCGCCCTCCAGCGAGAAGCGCTTCTGTCCGACGAACTTGGTCTGCAGGAAGGTCTCGAAGGCCTCCGCGGAGTTCAGCTTCGCCAGGATGCGCAGCTGCTCTTCACGGGTCGGCTTGGTGTAGGGGTGTTCCAGCTTGTCCTGGAACCAGGTGCGTTCCACCGGATCCTGGATGTGCATGTACTCGATGCCGATGGTGCGGCAGTAGGCATCGCGCAGCACGCCGAGGATGTCACGCAGCAGCAGCCGGTCACGGCCGCCGAATCCGCCGGTGACCCATTCGCGGTCCAGGTCCCACAGCGTGAGGCCATAGGTCTGGATGTCCAGGTCGGGGTGGCGGCGCTGGACGTATTCCAGCGGGTTGGTGTCGGCCATCAGGTGGCCACGCACGCGGTAGGAGTGGATCAGCTGCTGGATCCGGGCGATTTTGTTGATTTGCAGGTCGATGTCGACCTGGTTGTCGACAGCCCAGCGGATCGGTTCATACGGGATGCGCAGCGCTTCGAAGATCTCGTCGTAGAAGCCCTGCTCACCGAGCAGCAGCGACTCGACGATCTTGAGGAACTCGCCCGAGCCCGCACCCTGGATGACCCGGTGGTCATAGGTGGAGGTCAGGGTGATGGTCTTGCCGATTCCCTGCAGGGCCACGGTCTTTTCCGAGGCGCCGCGGAACTCGGCCGGGTATTCCAGGGCGCCGACGCCCACGATGGTGGCCTGGCCCTTGGAGAGTCGCGGGACCGAGTGCACGGTGCCGATGCCGCCGGGGTTGGTCAGCGAAGAGGTGGTGCCCGCGTAGTCGTCAGCGGTGAGCTTGTTGGCCCGGGCGCGCTTGATCAAGCCCTCGTAGGCTTCCCAGAACTCGTTGAAGCTCAGGGTCTCGGCGGCCTTGATGTTCGGCACGGCAAGCATGCGCGAGCCGTCGGGCTTGGGGATGTCGATGGCGATGCCGAAGTTCACGTGGGCCGGCTGGACCGCGGTGGGCTTGTTGTCGATCTCGGCGTAGGTGACGTTCTGCGAGGGGAAGAGCTTCAGCGCGCGGACCACGGCAAAGCCGATGATGTGGGTGAAGGAGATCTTTCCGCCGCGGGCGCGCTTGAGGTGGTTGTTGATGACCACGCGGTTGTCGATCAATGCCTTGGCCGGGACGGCGCGGACCGTGGTGGCCGTCGGGACGGTGAGGCTTGCTTCCATGTTGGTGGCAATGGCCTTGGCCGGGCCACGCAGCGGGGTGCGCTTTTCCTCTCCGGAGGCCGAAGGCGAGGCGGCCTTGGGGACCTGCGCGGGGATCGGCTGCGATTTGGTGGCCGGGGCCGGGTCGGCCTTGGTGGCCGGAGCCGCTGCCGGCTTGTCTGCCGGGACTGCCGGAGCCGTCACCGGCTGTTCAGCCGTTTTCGGGGTTTCGTTGCCTGGTGCGGGCGTCGCGGGGGAGGTGTCGGCGGTACGTGCCGCGGTGGCAGCACGCGGGACCGCGGCCATGGCCTGCGTCGAGGTAGCTTCCTGGGCCGAATTTGCCGAGCCTCCGGCGGCTTGGCCGGCATCGAGGGACGCGAAGATGTCCCACCATTTCTTGTCTACCGAGTTCTTGTCCTTGAGGAACTGCTGGTACAGCTCATCGACTAGCCATTCGTTCCCGCCGAACTCTTCGGTGAGTCGGTGGTGCGATTGATCTGGCACGGTATAACGCCTCTTCTCCCTGAATTTCCGTTTGTCCAAGCGCCGCCGCGGGGGTAAGCCCGACGGGGGCATACTTCTAGACCTGCTTAGTAGTCTAGTGACAAATCCCCTCCGGATGGGAACCTATGAGCCGGGCATCACACACCGGGCGCGCCGAACGGTGATTTGGGCGACGGGCCTCACACCCCTGGTCCCCACAGGTGATCCGTTCGCCCGGGCGTGGCTGCCCGCCAGCGTCGCGTGCGGCATCTGCCCGTGGCGTGGTTCGGATACACTGGAAATGTTATGGACAGCCACTCTCTGTGCCGGCCAGTCGTGAAATCACGCGGTGCCGGCCACACATGTCATTGCCCGCCCGACTCGGCCTCCCTTTCGGAGCCTTCTTGTTGGGACGGCACACACCTTGGATTTGCGGGCCCGGGCACTGAAGCCCCCCGCCTCCCGACCGCTTCCGGGTCGGTGAAACACTAGATGGAATGGTTGCTTCTGGGCATCGGCCTGCTGCTGGTGCTGGGCACGGGATTTTTCGTCGCCGTCGAGTTCTCCCTCGTCGCACTGGACCAGGCGAACGTGCAGGAGGCCGTCGACGCCGGGGACACCAAGGCGGTCGCCTTGCTGCACTGCCTCAAGTCGCTCTCCACCCAGCTTTCCTCCTGCCAACTCGGCATCACGCTGACCACCCTGCTGACCGGCTACGTCATCGAGCCCTCCGTGGGCAAGCTTCTCCAAGGGCCGCTGGTTGAACTGGGGCTGGGGGATTCGGCGGTTCCGGTGAGCCTGATCGTGGCGATGGTGCTTGCCACGCTGCTCTCGATGGTCATCGGCGAATTGGTGCCCAAGAACCTGGCGATCGCCAAGGCCTATGACATCGGCCGGGCCGTGGCACGCCCGCAGCTGATCTTCACCGCGATCTTCAAGCCGGCGATATTGCTGCTCAACGGATTCTCCAACAAGGTCCTCCACCTCTTTGGCCTCGAGGTCAAGGAGGAGATCTCCGGGGCGCGTTCCCCGGCGGAGCTGGTCTCCCTGGTGCGCCGCAGCGCCGCCATGGGCACCCTGGACAAGGACGCGGCGCTGTTTGTCGACCGCACCGTGCGCTTCTCCGAGCGTTCGGCCGCCGACGTGATGACCCCACGCATCCACATGCAGACCATTGAGCACACCGCCCACGTCCACGAGGTCATCGAGCTGGCCAAGGA
>JAUNVO010000203.1:0-3895 GCA_030540695.1 Micrococcaceae bacterium
GACCTTCATGTTCTACCTGCCGCGGATCTGCGAGCACTGCCTGAACCCGTCCTGCATGGCCGCGTGCCCGTCCGGGGCGATCTACAAACGCGCCGAGGACGGCATCGTGCTGGTGGACCAGGACCGCTGCCGCGGCTGGCGCCAGTGCGTGGGCGGTTGCCCGTACAAGAAGATGTACTTCAACCACAAGACCGGCAAGGTCGAGAAATGCACCTTCTGCTACCCGCGCATCGAGATCGGCCAGCCCACCATCTGCTCCGAGACCTGCGTGGGGCGCCTGCGCTACCTCGGGCTGATGCTCTATGACGCGGACCGCGTGCTGGCGGCGGCATCGGTCACCGACGAACACGACCTCTACGAGGCCCAGCGCAACGTGTTCCTGGATCCCCGGGACCCGGAAGTGATGCGCGAGGCTTCCCTGGCCGGGATCCCGGATGACTGGATAGAGGCGGCCCAGCGCTCGCCGATCTGGGCGTTGATCAACGAGTACAAGGTCGCGCTTCCGCTGCACCCCGAGTACCGCACCATGCCGATGGTCTGGTACATCCCGCCGCTGTCCCCGGTGGTCGACGCGGTCACCGAGACCGGGGAGGACGCGGAGAAAAAGGACAACCTCTTCGCGGCCATCGACCAGCTGCGGATCCCCATCGAGTACCTGGCGGAGCTGTTCACCGCGGGGGACACCGTCCCGGTGGACCGGGTCCTGCACAAGCTCGCGGCCATGCGCTCCTACATGCGCGACATCAACATGGGATGGGAACCCAACGAAGAAATCGCCGCATCGGTCGGGATGACCGGGCAGCAGATCCAGGACATGTACCGGCTGCTGGCGATCGCCAAGTACGAGGAACGCTACGTCATCCCCGCCGCGCACTACGAGGATGCCCACAAGCTGGAGAACACCGCCACGGATTGCTCGCTGGATGTCGACGGGGGACCGGGCATGGGCGGGATGGATGATTCCTTCAGCGAATCCTCCTCCATCGGCGGACCCGATGTCCCGGGACGCCCGGAAGGCGTGCGCATCAATCTGCTGAACTGGGACGGCCGGGGAACCCCGGAGGGCATGTTCCCCGATACCCCGGCCCAAGGGGCTGCGACGTGAGCCCCCGGGTTCCGGCGCTGAAGTTCTCCGCCGGGGACATCACCAGCGCGTGGCAGTGCGCGTCCATCTTGCTGGATTATCCGGACGAGTTGCTGCTCTCGCGCCTGGACCTGCTCGGGGAGGTGGCCGCGACGCTGCCGCCGAAGATCGGTTCGGGGCTGCTGGAGACCATCGAGTACCTGCGCCGGCCCACGGTGAGTGAAACGCAAAGCGAATACGTCGACACCTTTGACACCCGCCGCCGGGGCTGCCTGTTCCTGACGTACTTCTCCAACGGGGAAACCCGCAAGCGGGGGCTGGCGTTGCTGCGCATCAAGCAGGTCTACGCCAAGGCCGGGCTGATCCTGGCCGATGAGCAGCTGCCGGACCACCTCTGCGTGGTCCTGGAGTTCGGTGCACTGACCGATGCCAAGGCGGGGTTGAAGATGATCCTGGATAACCGGGCGGGCCTGGAGCTGCTGCGGATCCACCTGCGCGAGGTTGGCTCCCCGTGGTCCGGGGCGATCGAATCGGTCTGCGCCACCCTTCCGCCGCTGAAGGGCAAGGACCACGAGGCCGTTGCACGGCTGATCGCCGAGGGCCCCGAAGAGGAAATGGTCGGACTGGACACCTATGGAATGCCGGATTTGGCACCGATTCAAGGAGGCCCGTGATGAGCGGGATGGATACATTTCTGTGGCTGATATTCCCGTACATCTGCCTGACGATCTTTGTCTTGGGACATATCTGGCGCTACCGCTATGACAAGTTCGGGTGGACCTCGCGCTCGAGCCAGATGTATGAGAGCTCCATCCTGCGCTGGGCGAACCCGATGTTCCACTTCGGGATCCTGGCCGTGTTCCTCGGGCACGTGATGGGTCTTGGCATCCCCAAGTCCTGGACCGATGCGATCGGGGTTTCGGACGCGCTGTACCACTTCATGGCGATCTCGGTCGGTGCCATCGCCGGGGTCTTCACCATCGTGGGGCTGATCGGGTTGCTCTACCGGCGCCGATTCACCAAGGCGGTCCTCGGGGCCACCACCGTGATGGACAAGGTCATGTACCTGATGCTCTCGATCGTGATCCTGGGGGGCCTGGTGAACACCGTCACCGGTGTGGCGGGGGAGTACAACTACCGTGAAGGTGTCTCGGTCTGGTTCCGCAGCATCTTCTACTTCAACCCGCAGCCGGAGTTGATGGTCGGAGCACCGTTCAGCTTCCAGTTCCACGCAATCGCCGCCATTGCGTTGTTCGCCGTGTGGCCCTTCACCCGCCTGGTGCACGTGTTCACCGCCCCGGTGGGTTACATCTTCCGCCCGTACGTGCTCTACCGCAGCCGCGATGCGCACGAGGGTTCGCGCGAACACCGCCGCGGGTGGGACAAGGTCGACACCATCCCGAAGCGCCCCAAGTAACAGCGGCAAGGAATGGAAAGTGGCTCTCGGATCCGGGTGCGGACGCTGCGGCGGGGGATGCCCCCGTCGCAGCGTTTCGCGTGGTGCCGCCCATGCCGTGAACCACACCGGGCGCGTGTATCCGGTCGGATGTACCGGGGCGGGTCGGTGCATGTGCTTTGGGTCTCCAAGCGCGACGCGGTGCCCCGAGGTTTGCTAGACTGATCTGCGGTGCCCGCTGCAGTCCGCGGTTGCGAGCGCACCTGCCGGTGACGGTGATATCGAAACGCGGTACAACTCTAGGAGTTATTGTGGCATTAGACGCCGCTGTCAAGCAGGAAATCATGAAGGCCTACGCCACCAGCGAAGGCGACACCGGTTCACCGGAGGTCCAGATCGCCGTGATGTCACGTCGTATCCTCGACCTGACGGAGCACCTGAAGATGCACAAGCATGATCACCACACCCGCCGCGGCCTGATGGCCCTGGTTGGTCGTCGTCGTCGTATGCTTGCGTACCTCAAGGGCACCGACATCCAGCGCTACCGTACGCTCATCGAGCGCCTCGGCCTGCGTCGCTAGGTTTGATTGGAAATTCCCCCGGTTCCCTGATGGGAACCGGGGGAATTTTTTGTTCTGTCCGGGGACGACTTCTTCGTAAAAGCGTGGATCCTTGACACAAAGGCCCAATTCGTCGGAGGGCTTCCCTAGGATCTGGATCATGGGCCGAGCCGCCAAGGACTTCACTTTCGGCCCAATCGCATCATTGACCAGGGGGAACCATGTCTACGCGCTTCAATCCGCCACCTTCGTGGCTACAACACCTTCCTGCCGATTTCCGGCCCGAGATCGACTGGATCCCGGAGGTTTCCTGGGGTGCTCCACCGGCCGGATGGGCCATGTGGGTGAACACCGAGAACGGTTCCCCTGCATCGCCTCCGCAGGAATACCGGAACAACCCGTACTTGTTCATGGCCGTGATGCCCGGTACCCCTGCGCAGGCGGCACCGACCGCCGCCATGCCGGTCCATGCGATGAGTGGCGCGGGTGGTTCTGCCCGGTTCTCAACACCGGTGGAACCCGCATCGACCAATCTGTCGCCGGAAGGCAAGAAGCCCATGTCCAAGGGCGTAAAGGTAGCTCTCTGGATCATCGGGATCATTGTTCTCGTCACGATCCTTGGCTCCTGCATGGGTGGGAACAAGGAAACGCCAACACCTGCCGCCACACCATCTGCCACGTCCACGGCGCCTGCCAGCGAAGAGCCTTCAGCGGAAGCCGTCGCGGAGACCGCTGATGCCGCTGTCGAGGCCGCAGCCAGCGCTGAAGCCGAGGCCAGTGCGCAGGCTGAAGCCAGCGCGAATGCACAAGCGGAGGCCGACGTCAGCGCCAAGGCAGAAGCTGATGCGCAAGAGG
>JAUNVO010000203.1:3995-5947 GCA_030540695.1 Micrococcaceae bacterium
GCCAAGGATGCGACGTGGGCTGTCGACCGGGTAACGGTTGACTGGAACGAACAAGCTGCCAAATCCGCGGAAAACTACCTCGATTACACCTCCTTCTCCCGCAAGGGGCTGGTTGACCAACTGATGTTTGAGGGTTTCACCAAGAAACAGGCAGAGTACGGCGTGAAGAAGACCGGTCTGTAGCTGTCGACTCCGACGGGTAGCACCTCGCGGACAGCGGGCTGCTTTGAATAGGTTGCTTCAGATCCCCGGTTCCTTTTCGAAGGGACCGGGGATTCTTTTTGGCGCCATGTCCACGCATGTTTGTATAGGGATTTTCATGATCCAGTCGTTCAGGTCTCAGCAACTGCACTGGATTTTGAGCCGTGCAGGGAGGGGCTTTCGCAATGATGTGATCTCTTGGTCTCCGCCATGCTTTCCATCGAGTCAGGTCGGAGGAAGATCCTCCGTAAAGTTTGGTAAAGCGTGTGATATGGCTTTTTTGCTGAATCAACCCCGGACGCGGCAGGCTAGACGCGGCGGATGCTGGGCTCCTCACCCGGAGTTGGGTGTTCTGCCGCACACCGTCTAATATGGCTGAGGCGTGCGCTGCGCCACAAGCGCGTCACGCCTTCCCGCGTACTGCAACTCAGCCGACCCTAGGACCCCCATGAAGCTGCTGAAATCTGTCCCCCTGCTCGGCTGGATCATCCTGGCGATCGTCCTAGGTATCTTGACCGGCCCCGTGATGCCCGCGTGGCTCGGCGGGGTATTCCTGACCTACAACTCGATTTTCTCCGGGTTCCTTGGATTTATCGTTCCGTTGATCATCCTTGGGCTTGTCATGCCGGCGATCGCCGAGCTCGGCAAGGGCGCCGGCAAGTGGCTGGGGATCACCGCGCTGATTGCCTACAGCTCCACGGTCTTGGCCGGACTGCTGGCATACTTCGTGAGCCGCTGGCTGTTTACCTCCTCGCTGGCCGGAGGCGGTCTTGACACCATCGGTGATGAATCCGAATCCGGCTTCACCCCGTACCTCACTGTGGTGGCCAACGCCGGTGATTCAGCGACAGAGATCGTTCTCCAGCCGGTGATCGGTGTCATGAGCGCTCTCGTTCTCGCCTTCATCATCGGCATCGGCCTGACGGCGTTCCACAGCAAGGTGCTCTTCCGCGGCGCCGTCGAGTTCCGCTCGATCATCGAGATGGTCATCCGGCGTATCATCGTGCCCGCACTGCCACTGTTCATCTTCGGCATCTTCATGGACCTTTCGGCCAGCGGCTCCGCCGTCACCGTGGTGACAAAGTTCCTGCTGGTAGCCCTGGTCTCCTTCGGTTTGACGTTCGTCGTCTTGCTTGCGCAGTACACGGTGGCGGGCTTGATGTCCGGGGTGAACCCGCTGAAGGCGCTGTGGAACATGCGTGATGCGTACTTCACCGCGCTGGGCACCTCGTCCTCGGCAGCGACGATCCCTGTCACGCTGGAATCGACCAAGAAGAACCGCGTCTCGGACTCCGTGGCCGGCTTCGTGGTGCCGCTGTGCGCCACGATCCACCTCTCGGGCTCGATGGTGAAGATCACCTGCTTCTCGATCGCGGTATTGCTGCTCACCGGCGGCGAAGTCTCCCTGGGCGCCTACCTGCCGTTCATCCTGATGCTCGGCGTCATGATGATCGCGGCCCCGGGCGTTCCCGGTGGCGCCATCGCCGCGGCCGCCGGCCTGCTCACGCAGATGCTCGGCTTCGGCGACGCCGAGGTCGGCCTCATGTTCGCCGCGTACATTGCCTTGGACAGCTTCGGAACCGCCACGAACGTGACCGGCGACGGCGCGATCGCGATGATCATGAACAAGCTCACCAGCGGTCGTCTGGGCTCCCAGGCACAGGACCCGGCTGACGAGAACGTTGAAGCCGGAGAAGGCAGCGAGACCACCTCGCACCTCCTGACCCCGTAACACTGCTCCGTAGCCAGCT
>JAUNVO010000204.1 GCA_030540695.1 Micrococcaceae bacterium
CGCGACCAACGACCGACCCGGCCACCGCGGCCCGCCCTGCTGTCCTGAATAGCCCCATGACCGTACCTCTTCCCAAGTAATCCATGGTGGATGTCTTCAGCATACGAGCAGAGCAAGCCAAAGGGGAGGTTAACCACGGCGGGTGACCCGGGGTGGGCCATGGTGCCAACAGCGTGGCCGCACCGCCGGACGGCTGTTCTTCCGCCCGGTGATGCGGCCACTACCGCGCAAAATCCCTAAAGCACCTTGGAGAGGAACTCCTGGGTGCGTTCCTGCTGCGGGTTGCCGAAGAGTTCCTGCGGGGAACCTGACTCGCACACCACGCCATCGTCCATGAAGATCACCCGGTCGCCGATTTCCTTGGCGAAGCCCATCTCGTGGGTCACCAGGACCATCGTCATGCCCTCGGCAGCCAGGTCACGGATGACCTGGAGCACCTCTCCCACCATTTCGGGGTCAAGGGCGCTGGTGGCCTCGTCAAAGAGCATGATGCCCGGGTTCATCGCCAGGGCGCGGGCGATGGCCACGCGCTGCTTCTGCCCGCCCGAGAGCGAGGCCGGACGCGCACTGGCCTTTTCCTTCAGCCCCACGCGATCCAGGAGCTTGAGCGCCTGTTCGCGCGCCTCGGCCTTGTTCGCCTTCTTCGATTCCACCGGGGCAAGCATGATGTTCTCCAGCACCGACATGTGCGGGAAGAGGTTGAAGTGCTGGAAGACCATGCCCACGTGGCGGCGTACCTCGTTGATGTCGACCTTGGGATCGGTGACGTCAAAGCCATCCACCACGACCTGCCCCGCGGTGATCTCCTCGAGCTTGTTCAGGCAACGCAGCAGCGTGGACTTTCCCGAGCCCGAGGGCCCGATCACGCAGACCACCTCGCCCTCTGCGATCTCCACATCGATGCCCTTGAGCACTTCGTTGGAGCCGAAGGACTTGCGTAGTCCGTTGACGGTGATCATGGCTGGTTTTACTGTTTCAACGTGTGAGGCACTCACTTGTTGAACCTCCTATCGGCGAAGTTTGCCAACTTGGTCAGGGCCATGATGGCAACGAAGTAGATGACGCCCACGATGAGCAGGGTCTCGGTGACGCGGAAGTTCGCCGCGTAGATCTGCTGGCCCTGGTAGAGCAGCTCGGCAAAACCGATGGCCAGCAACAGCGAGGAGTCCTTGAGCATGATGATCAGCTGGTTGATCAGCGAAGGCGTCATCATCTTGAAGGCCTGCGGGACCACGACCTTTTGCATTGATTTGCCGTAGCCCAGCCCCAACGAACGCGAGGCCTCGAGCTGGCCGGGGTCCACCGACTGGATGCCGCCACGGACGATTTCGGCGATGTATGCCGCACCGTTGAGCGAAAGCGTCAGCACGCCCGCAACCCAGATATTGACGGTCTGCCCGATCAGTTGGGACAAGCCGAAGTAGAAGAAGAACGCCCAGACCAGGATCGGGGTGCCGCGGAAGACGTTGACGAAGGTCGTCGCGATCCCGCGCACCACGATGTTGTGGGAGATCTTCATGAAGCCAGCCAGCAGACCAAGGACCATCGCCACCGCGAAGGAAATGGCGGTGACCAGGATGGTATTCCCCAGCCCGCTCATCAGCGCGGGGAAGGACTTCGTCAGCAGGTCCCAGAAGGTCGTGGGTACCGAGGCGGTGGGATCGGCAAGGTACTTGTCGAGGATCTTGTCGTACTCGCCGTTGGCCTTGAGCTTGGCCAACCCGTCGTTGAACGACGCCAGCAGTGCGGTGTTCTTCCCCTTGTTCACGGCAAAGCCGTAGGAGCCGCCCGGGACCTTGTCGGTCACGGTCTTCAGCCCGTTGTTCTGCGCAATGCCGTAGGCAAGGACCGGGTAGTCGTCAAAGACGGCAACCGCGTTTCCGGACTTCACCGATTCGTACATGGTTGCGGACTGGTCAAGGGATTTGACCTTGAACCCGTATTCCTTGGCAATCGACTTGGCGTAGGTTTCGCCTTCGGCACCGGTCTTGGCGACGACCGTCTTGCCCTTGAGGTCTTCATATCCCTTGATGGTGTCGTCGTCCTTGGCGACAGCCATCTGGATCCCGGATTCGAAGTAGGGCTCGGAGAAGTCGTAGACTTCCTTGCGTTCATCGGTGATGGACATTCCGGCAATCACGCCGTCGACCTGGTTTGAGGTCAGCGCCTGCAGGGCTGCGTTGAAGCCGAGGGAACGGATCTCCACGCTGAAGCCCTCCTCGTCGCCGATGGCCCGGACCAGGTCCATGTCGATACCGGTCAGCTCGCCGTCCTGGCGGAATTCAAAGGGGGCAAAGGTGGTGTCTGTGCCGATGACGAAGGTCTTGCCTTCGACCCCGCCATCGGCGGGTTGTGCCATGGCGGCACCGGCACCGCCGAACAGCAGGAACATACCCAGGACTGCGGCAAGCACCGCCCTGGGCCAGGTCCGCGGACCTCGTGTCGTTCTGGACTTTTTCAAGGGTCGTTCACTCTCCTTATCGTGGGTCCCGCCTTCGTGGTGCGACGGTGGTTACACGCGTCATAGCCTAGATGCTCCGGTCCCGCCGTGACAGAACCCACGCGGTGGCCCCGGCGCTACGATTGCGCATCGATATCCGCCATCGGCCACGAAATGACGCAAGATCCCCTCGCAGCGCTACCCACCGGGCACCGCAACGCGGCCTCGCGGCGCTACCCTGAGGACGTCTCGGTGGACGCGGATCCCGGAGCGGGTCCTGAAACGGGTTCGAAGCGGGGCTCGGCGAGCGCCGTCCACCGATCAATCTCCCAACCGCCCACCCGTTGGGTCCTTCCGTTGGGCAACACACGGCACCGGCCTGCTCGCCCGGCAGCTTCGTCTCAGTTCGATGACGTTGTCGCCAGGGCGTACCGATTGCCGCCCGGCGCGGATATGATCCGGGCATGAACCCTCCAACAGCATCCCCGGCGGGCGTGGACCCCGCGCCGGCAAGGGCCGAAGCCTCCAGACGGAACCCGTACCTGATCGCCCTGTGGATCCTCACCGCAGCGCTGTTCCTCATGGCCTTCATCGTGAAGGTGAACGGCAGCCAGTTGTGGAATGACCCCGAGGGGATGGGGACGCTCTTCGGTGCACCGGTGGTGGTCTTCTACAACCTGGCGGCATTCGTCGTGGCGCTGCTCGCCGTCATGAGCCTGATGTGCACCCTGGTGTGCCATGCCTTCTCACCCCGGAGCACCGCCGGTTAGGCCGAGCATGGCACCGCCGGATCGTTTCCGCCGCACCCCGCCGGAACCCACTAAGACGCGGTCTCACGTGTCCGCGTTGGGCGAAGCGCCACGGCGTTTTGCCCGTCGGTCGGATTGAATGGATGCATGAGCCACGCAGAGCAAGCACCCCAGGCACCCCTGACGCCAAAGATCCCCGCCATCCGCACGCACCACGGGGACACCTTCATCGATGACTATGAATGGTTGAGGGACAAGGACAGCCCGCAGGTCCGCGCACACCTGGAGGCAGAGAACGCCTACGCCGATGCCGTGACCGCCAACCAGGAGTCGCTTCGCGAGAACCTCTTCAACGAGATCAAGGCACGGACCGTGGAAACGGATCTGTCCGTCCCGGCACGCAAGCGCGGATGGTGGTACTTCACCCGGACCGCCGAAGGTTCCCAGTACGCGATCCAGTGCCGGGTCGCCGCCACGGACACCGGGGACCTCGCAGCGGACTGGACCCCGCCCGCCATCGAGGCCGGGGTGCCCATCAAGGGCGAGGAAGTGCTCCTTGACGGGAACAAGGAGGCCGAAGGCAAGCCCTTCTTCTCACTGGGCGGACTTGCCGTGAGTGAAGACGGAACGTTGCTGGCCTATGCCCAGGACAATGCCGGGGACGAGCGCTTCACCCTGCGCATCAAGGACCTGGCCACTGGAGACCTGCTGCCGGACACGGTCGAGAACGTCTTCTACGGGTTGGTATTCTCCCCCGACGGGAAACGGGTCTTCTACACGGTTGTCGATGATTCCTGGCGCCCGCACCAGATCAAGGTGCACACCCTGGGCACCGACCCGCAAACCGACGTCGTGGTGTTCCAGGAAGACGACCCGGGCATGTGGCTGGGTTTTGATCTCTCGGCCGACCGCACGGAACTGCTGATTTCCATCGGCAACTCCGAGTACTCCGAGACCCTCACCCTTGACCTGACCGACGAGAACGCCGTTCCGGTGATGCTCCTGTCCCGCGAACACCGCCTTCTGCACTCGGTTGACCCCGTCACCTTGGAAGACGGCCGTGCCTATGTGATCACCCATGATCGCCGGGCGTTGAACAACATGGTCTCGCTGTTGCGCGCCGGGCAGCTTCGCCTACCCTACGACCAGCAGCAATGGGACACCGTGATGGCGCACAGCGATACCGTCAAGATCGAGGGCACCGCTGCCACCTCCACCCACCTGGTCATTGCCGTGCGCAAGGACACCACCGAACGCATCGCGCTCTTGCCGCTGGCGAACTTGGGAACGGACGCCCAGTCCAAGCTCGTCGAGCCAGCCTTCGACGAAGAGCTGTACACCGCCTCGCTGTCCAACGCCGAACTCGAAGCACCCATGATCCGGCTGACCTACACCTCCGACTTCACCCCGCCACGGGTCTACGACTACACGCTGGCCGACGGCACGCTGACCCTGCGTAAGCAGACCCAGGTCAACGACTATGATCCGGCCAACTACCTGGCCACCCGCGACTGGGCGACCGCCACCGACGGCACCAAGATCCCGCTGACGATCCTGCGCCGCGCGGATATCAGCAATGCCTCCCCCAACCCGGTCCTGGTCTACGGCTACGGCAGCTATGAGGCCTCGATGGACCCGGGCTTCTCGATCCCCCGGCTCTCACTGCTGGACCGCGGGGTCGTCTTTGTCGTCGTCCACGTGCGCGGCGGCGGCGAACTGGGCCGCCAGTGGTACCTCGATGGCAAGAAGCTCACCAAGAAGAACACCTTCACCGACTTCGTGGATGCCACCAAGCACCTGGTGGACACCGGCTGGGCCGACCCGGCACGCATCGTCGCCCTGGGTGGATCGGCCGGCGGGTTGCTCATGGGCGCGGTGGCCAACCTCGCACCGCAGCTCTACGCCGGCATCATCGCCCAGGTCCCGTTCGTCGACGCGCTGACCTCCATCCTTGACCCGGAGCTTCCGCTCTCGGCGCTGGAATGGGAGGAATGGGGCAACCCCATCGAGGATGCAGCCGTCTATGAATACATGAAGTCGTACTCGCCGTACGAGAACGTCGCGGCCCTGCCCTACCCCCGGATCGCCGCGGTCACCTCGCTCAACGACACCCGGGTGCTTTACGTGGAGCCGGCCAAGTGGGTGGCGAAGCTGCGCGAGCAAACCACCGCAGAGGCACCGATCGTGATGAAGATCGAAATGGACGGCGGGCACGGCGGCGCCTCGGGTCGTTACGAGGGTTGGAAGACCCGCGCCTGGGACTACGCCTTTGCCCTGGATGTCCTGGGACTGAACCCCGCGGGGTCATGAGTCCCGCCCCGGTCCAACGGGCAAGTCCGCAGGACCTCGGGTCGAGCCCGGGCTTCCGGGCCCTGCTCGCCAGTGCCAGCCACACCACCGGTGAGGCGCTTGATGCCTTGATCAGCTCCGTGCGCGGCATGGATATGCTGGTGATGCCCGGTGGGCGCGGCGGCGGGCCCATGGCCCTGGCCCTTTACCGACGCCTGGACGGCGTGGCCGTGGAGATCGAATACCTTGCGGTGGACCGCTCCCACCGGCATTTGGGGATGGCGACGGCGCTGGTGCAACAAATCCAGCAGGACACCGCCTCCATGGTGGTGGCCCGCGCCGACGATGACGCCATCGGGTTCTACCGCGCCGCCGGCTTCCAAACCAGTGATTTGGCACCCGATCCGCGCTGGCCCTCGCGCCGGCGATACCT
>JAUNVO010000205.1 GCA_030540695.1 Micrococcaceae bacterium
ATAGCCGTAGTAGTCGAAGGCGTCCTGGTGGTAGGAGCGGGTACCCACCAGCTCGGGGTCATACGGCGGTGCGCCGGCCACCCGCTCACGGGTCTGGTCGATGTGGACCTCCTCGTGGTCGATGCGCGCGATGGCATCGACGGGAATGAACGACTTGTTCACGCCCATCCCCAGGAACCCGCCGGATTCCACCAGCAGGAAGCGGACCGTGTTCTCGCTCTGGTCGATCAGCAGGTCCTCGACCTTTCCGATGCGCTCGCCGCCCTTGTCCTTGACCACGTAACCGCGGATGTCCAGGTCGCCGAGCTTGATCGTTTCCTGGATGTCACTGAGTTTCACGAGCTGGTCGTTCTCGTCATGCTTTCCCATGGGTTGTCCTTCCCGAAAATGGTGTTCGTTGCCGCGCACGACTCCCCGCGGCATCGAACTCTAGCGACCGTTGCCGGCCGATTTACTGCCCTTGGCGGCGATGCTGCCCAGGAGGCTTTTCCACGATTCCTTGAAGGACTCGGTACCCTCGCGCAGGAGCTCGTTGGACAGGGCCTCGTGCTCGATGCCGAGTTCAGCGAAGGACGCCAGTGTTTGCTTGGCACCCCGGGGGCTGGACTCCTGCAGATCCCCCACCACGCCGTGCTCGCCAAAAGCTGCTAGCGTGGCCTCGGGCATGGTGTTGATGGTAAATGGTGCGCTCAGCGCCTCGACATACAAGGTGTCCGGGGCCTTCGGGTTCTTGGTGGAGGTGCTGGCCCAGAGCAGCCGTTGCGCCCGCGCGCCTTCATTGGCCAACCGGCCCCAACGCGGGGAATCAAGCAACCTCCGGTACCCCTGGTAGGCCAACGTTGACACCGCGATGCCCAACCGGTCTTCGAGGTGACCCGGGACCCGCCCGGCGACCGCCTTGTCCCACCGGCTGACGAAGACCGAGGCCACCGAGTGGACCACGGGATTCTGCCCGGCTGCCACCCGCCGCTCGATGCCCCTCAGATAGGCCTCGGCGGCCTCCTGGTATTGCCCGGCCGAGAAAAGTAGCGTCACGTTGATGGGCACGCCGGCGAAGGTGCACTCCTCGATGGCCGGCAATCCCTCCGGGGTCCCGGGGATCTTGATGAAGATGTTCGAGCGTCCGGCCTGGGCATGCAGCGCCTTGGCTTGTTTGATCGTGGCCTCGGTGTCATGGGCCAGCAGCGGGGATACCTCCAGGGAAACCCAACCGTCCACGCCGTCGGTTCGTGCGTGTATGGGGGCAAAAATATCGGCAGCACGGCGCAAATCGGCAATGGCCAATTCGAAGAAGACTTCCTCGTCCGAAGTCCCGGCACCCTTGGCCGCGGCGATGTCCTGGTCGTAGTCCGATCCGGTGCCGATGGCCTTCTCGAAGATTGTGGGATTGGATGTCAGCCCCGTGACCGAATCCTCCCTGACATAGCGCTCCAGCGTGCCCGAATCCAGGAGGCTTCGGGTGATGTTGTCCAGCCAGAGGCTTTGGCCCGACTCGTGCAGCTGCTGTGTGGGTTTCATCATTTGTCCTTGTTTGTCGGGGTTTTGCTTGGTCACCGGAACTTTGAGATCTTTCATTGCCCGGCAAGTTTCCGTGCGGCTGCCACGATATGCCGGCAGGAGATCCCTGCGACGTCCAAAAGCTCGGACGGCTTGCCCGAGGTGGGCAATGCCCGCACCGCGAGGTGTGCAATATTCAGTGCCGGCACGGAGGCGTCCGCCAATGCCTCAAGCACGGCACTGCCCAGTCCCCCTTCGGGGTAGTGGTCCTCCACCACGACCAGACGGCCACCGGTGGCCATGCAAGCCTCCACCAGGGCATCGCGGTCAATCGGCTTGATCGAGTAGGCGTCGATGACCCGAGCCTTGACGCCCAGTCCCCCAAGCTCCTTGGCCGCCGCCAGGCATTCATGAAGTGTCACTCCCGCCCCGATCAGTGCCACCTGGTCCCCGGGGGCGGCATGGTGCATCTTCGAACCGCCGATCGGGAATGCTTCACCGTCCGGGTAAAGCACCGGGTAGGCACCCCTGGTGGTGCGCAGATATACGATTCCCTGGGTATCGGCCATCGTTGCGGTAAGCGCTGCCGTGCAGGTGGCGTCGGCCGGGTAAAGGAGAACGGACCCGAACACCGCGCGCAGGGAGGCAAGGTCCTCCAACGCCATCTGGGATGGACCGTCCTGACCGATCTCGACCCCTGCATGGGAACCCACCAGTCGGATGTTGGCCCGGGAGATCCCGGCCATGCGGATGAAGTCGAAGGCACGTGAGAAAAAGACGGCGAAGGTTGAGGCGAACGGGATGTATCCGCGCACCGCCAGGCCGACGGCGGATGCGACCAGTTGCTGCTCGGCGATGAACATCTGGAAGTACCGCTGGGGGCACACCGCCCCGAAATCCTCTGCGTGGGTGGAGTTCCCGACTTCCCCGTCCAGCACGACGATCTCCGGACGGGCAGCCAGCGCGGCGATGGCCGCCCCGAAGGCCACCCGGGTGGCAACCTTTTCACCGAGCTCGAATACGGGAAGATCGATTTTGGCGCCCGGGTCCGGCCCGATGGCCGGTTCTCCCTGGCCATCGGCCGGCGAGGGCGTAGAGATCCGCAAATCCGTGGGTCCGCCCAAGGCCTTGATCGCCCGTTCTGCCATGTCAGCGGGCAGCGCCTTGCCGTGCCAGCCGTTCTTGTCTTCAATTTCCGGGACCCCCTTGGCCTTGATGGTCCTGGCCAGGATCACTGTCGGGCAGTCCGTACCTTCGCGGGCCTGGCCCAGTGCGGCATCGATGGCTTCCAGGTCATGGCCGTCGATGATCATGGCGCGGGCGCCAAATCCCCGCACCCGGGCGGCGTAGCGCTCCAGGTCCCATTGAAGTTCGGTGGGGCCGCGCTGGCCCAGCCGGTTGACGTCCACGATTGCGGTCAGGTTCCCCAATTTGTAGTAGCTGGCCTTGTCCAGTGCCTCCCAGATCGAACCCTCGGCCATTTCGCTGTCCCCGCACAGCACCCACGAATGGTAGTCCAGTTCATCGAGGTACTTGCCGGCCAGTGCGATGCCGACGGCGTCGGGCAGGCCCTGTCCCAGGGAACCGGTTGCCACATCGACCCATGGCAGCACCGGGGTGGGGTGCCCGGCCAGGCGCGCGCCCAAGCGACGGTAGGTATTGATGAGCTCATCGGCATCGATCACCCCGACGGCCCGGTACATCGAATACAGCAACGGCGAGGCATGGCCCTTGGAGAAAACCAAGTGGTCGTTTCCCGGTGAATCGGGCCGCTTCCAGTCATAGCGCAGATGTCCCACCAGCAGCACGGCCATCAGGTCCGCCGCCGACAAGGACGAGGTGGGATGCCCGGAACCTGCGCTGGTGCTGCAACGGATGGAATCCACCCGCAATTGCGTGGCCAGGTTGCCGCTGAGCTCGAGCTGGTCTTTGTCCATCGTTGGCTTCCTTACCGTGCGCGGCCGGCAAGCGATGCAACGTATGGCGTGCCGGGAACAGCCGGCTCTTCCTGGCGCGCGGGCCCGGTCCACGGATAGGGCAGCGGCGCCGAATCCCCTGGGCTGGCTTTGAAGCCACCCACGGGGGCACGGGCTGCAGAATCCTGGATGCGGTACCTGTTATTCAATCTACGCCCGGGGAGACCGGCATTCTAGGGTAGGTGCTGCTGCCTTGGAACTGTCGGGCCAATCAATGAAAAGCTTCGTGGCATCCGTTGACTCTTGAAAGGATTGAAGCCTAGATTTAAGGTGTTCGACCGGCCCCCGCGGCCAACTCTTCGCGAGAGCCCCGGGATAACCATGACCACGACGAAGAGAACCGCAAACACAGCCCACGCGTTTTCCGCGAACCGGTGCCACCGACGGCGATGGCACCAGTTGTTTGCGCCGGTCCGGGATCTTGACCGCCGGGTATCGGCCATCCCCCACCACCGCCACGGTAATCCGGTTCCGTTAAGTTGCTTCCCCAAGCTCCGTGCGGGCGGGAAAACCACCGGCGCCATCTCATCCCCACGGACTTCAGCCATGGTCGAACCAAGGTCCATCAGCCAGCAAGAACGATCCTGGGTGTGCCCGGGACCAGAAGCAAGGAGAGCGCCATGCAGATAGGAATGATTGGTCTGGGCCGGATGGGTGCGAACCTTGTTCGGCGATTGGCGCGCGACGGGCATCAGTGCGTCGTCTATGATCCCGATCCCCACGCGGTCTCCTCCCTTTCCGACGAAGGTGCCACCGGCACGAGCTCGGTCCAGGAACTGGCCAAGGCCCTGAAGGCACCGCGAGCGGTGTGGGTGATGGTGCCGGCCGGCAAGATCACCACCTCGGTGATCGAAACCCTGGCCGACGCCCTGGAGTCCGGGGACACCGTCATCGACGGCGGCAACTCCTACTACCGCGACGATATCCGCCATGCAGAAACGCTCGCCACGCACGGGATCCGCCTCCTTGACTGCGGCACCAGCGGCGGGGTGTGGGGCCTGGAACGTGGGTACTGCCTGATGATTGGCGGGGAAGCCGATGCTTTTGCCCAGGTCGAGCCGGTCTTTGCCTCCCTGGCCCCCGGGGTTGACGCCGCCGAACGCACTCCAGGATGCGACGGGGAGGTCTCGAACGCGGAACGCGGATACCTGCACTGCGGACCCAACGGGGCAGGGCACTTCGTGAAGATGGTCCACAACGGCATCGAATACGGAATGATGGGCGCCATCGCCGAGGGCATGAACATCCTGCACAAGGCGAACATCGGGAACCAGTCCCACGACGGCGACGCCGAGACCGCACCCATGGAGGATCCGCAATACTACCAATACGACCTTGATCTTCCCGAGGTCGCCGAACTCTGGCGACGTGGCACCGTGATCGGTTCCTGGCTGATCGACCTCAATGCGGCGGCGTTGCGCCAGTCCGCTGACCTGCAGGAGTATGCCGGAAGGGTCTCGGATTCCGGCGAGGGCCGCTGGACCGCCATTGCCGCGATCGACGAAGGCGTTCCGGCACCCATCCTCAACGCCGCCTTGGACTCCAGGTTCTCCTCGCGCCGTCTCGACGAGTTCGCGGACCGGGCGTTGTCGGCCATGCGCAAGGAATTCGGTGGGCACGACGAGAAACCCTCCGCCTAGCCGCGTCCCGCACCCAACGAAGAGACGAGCACACCACAACCAAGGGGAAGGCCGGCACCATGAAGCAACCCATCGCGGTCCTGTTCGACATCGATGAAACCCTGGTGCACACCGGTGGCTCCGGAACCCGGAGCTGGGCGTGGGCCTTTGAAAAGCTCCACGGGGTCCGCGCCGAGATCGGCGAGCACAGTTCCGCCGGGGAGACCGATCCCCAAGTGGGGCGCGCAACGTTCAAGGCGGTGCTGGGCCGCGACCCGAGCCATCAGGAAATGGCCCGGCTGTATGCACAGTATCTCTGGCACCTTTCCGAGGACATCTGGGTCTCTGAGGGCTACCGTGTGCTGCCCGGTGCCCGGGACCTGCTGGACCGGCTCTCCGCTGCCGGGGTGATCCTGGGGGTGGTCTCCGGCGCCATGGAGGGCGCGGCGCGGATCAAGATGGATCCGGGGAAGCTCAACCGCTATTTTGTCTTTGGCGCCTACGGATCAGACTCCCCGGACCGCTCCGAAGTGACCCGCCTGGCCATCTCCAAGGCGGCCCGTCTGCATGGCAGCGACTTGGCGCCCCGGGAGGTGTTGGTCGTCGGGGATACCCCGCACGACGTCGAATCCGCCCGTGCCGCCGGTGCCACCGCCGTCGGGGTCGCCACCGGCAACTACGGGGTCGATGAACTGCGCGCGGCACGGGCCGACCACGTGCTGGCCTCACTCACCGAAGCGTTCCCTGGCCTCTAGGCAGGGAACCACTGCACCACCAGGAGGAAGACGATGTCCACGCCACGCAC
>JAUNVO010000206.1 GCA_030540695.1 Micrococcaceae bacterium
GCCACGTGCTCGGCGGTGGCGCGTTGGTCACCGGTCAGCACCAGCATCTCCACGATCCCCATGGAGCGCAGTTCCTCCACCGTCTGCCTCGCATCGGCACGAAGCTCATCGGCCAGCACGACCACTCCGGCAAAGCGCCCGTCGATTGCCACATAGACCGAGGATTCACCCGGAGCCAGCGGATAACGCACCACCTCCGAAACGAGGGAAGCCACCCAGGAAGGCTTCCCCACCAACACCCGGTGTCCCTCCACCAAGGCACTGACTCCGTTGGTAGCCTCCTCGCTGGCATCGTGTGCCTGCGGGATTCGAAGTGAGCGTTCGCGTGCGGCCGCCACGATCGAGGCGGCCAATACGTGCGAGGAGTACTGTTCCGCCGAGGCGACCATCCGCAGCAGCTCGCCCTCCGCCATACCTTGAACTGGCTTGATGGCCCGCAGCATCGGGGTGCCCCGGGTCAGCGTTCCGGTCTTGTCGAAGGCCACCGACTTCACCGCTGCCAGTTTCTCCAGCGTTCCGCCATCCTTGACGATGACGCCGGCCTTCGCTGCCCGGCTCATGCCACCCATGAACGCGACGGGAGCCGCGATCAGCAGCGGGCAAGGGGTCGCGACCACCAGGACCTCGGCAAATCTGACGGGGTCCCCGCTGGCCCACCACGCCGCGCCTGCGATGGCATATGCCAACAACGTGAACGGAACCGCATACCTGTCGGCCAAGCGCACGACCGGGGCCCTGGAGGCAGCTGCTTCCCTGACGAGCTCGACGATGCGCGAATACTGCGAGTCCGCGGCGGTGGCGGTGGCACGCAGTTCGATGGCATGGGTCCCGTTGACTGCGCCCGACATCAATAGTTCCCCGGCAACCTTGTGCACCGGCAGGGATTCACCGGTCATGGAGGATTCGTCAAAGGCTGCCTCGGCATCGAGCAGCACCCCGTCCACAGGCAGGATCTCACCGGGGCGTACCATCACCACGTTCCCGGGAACCAGATCCACCACCTTGACCTCGGTGAGGTTTCCCGCCTCGTCCACCAGATGGGCACGGGTCGGAACCCGTTCAAGCAGCTCGGAAAGCGACTTGGTGGCACGCACCTGGGCGTAATCCTCCAAGGCCTCGCCGCCCGAAACCATGAGGCAGATGATCAGTGCGGCAACGTACTCCCCCACGAACACCGTTGCCAGGATCGCGGTGAAGGCCAGGATGTCGATGCCCCAGTGGCCCTTGGCAATGTCCTTGGCCATTCCCCACCCCAGTTGCAGCGCAACGCCCAGGGCAAAAACACTGGCGACCCAGCGGGCTTGCTCCCCCGCCCCCACCCACATCATCACCAAGGTGCCCAGCAACACCACGAGGGTTGCCACCACCACCGGATAGCGCCTCAACAAACCCATTTGCCCCTGCCTTCCAGCCTGTGAACACCATGCGTGTCCCTCCATCTTCGGCTCTGGCGAGGATCTTTTCCACTGTGGAGAGCCTCACCTTGCCATGGTGTGCCCTCGGGTCCGAAGCCGAAGCGGGTCACCGGCTAGAGTGGGTGGCATGGCCCACATCATCACCATTGACTCAGTCACCCCGTCCGTTGATCCGACCGCTTTCGTGGCTCCCACGGCGGCACTCTCCGGGAATGTCACCCTGGGCGCAAACACCAGCGCCTTCTACGGCGTTTCGGCACGTGGGGATTCGGACACCATCACCGTCAAGGAAGGAACCAACCTCCAGGACAACGTGGTTCTGCATGCCGATACCGGATTCCCCTGCACCATCGGCGAGCGCGTCTCGGTCGGCCATTCGGCAGTGATCCACGGGGCAACCGTTGGCAACGACTGCCTGGTCGGCATGAGCGCGACCATCATGAACGGTGCCGTCATCGGGGATAGTTCCCTAGTTGCCGCCGGCGCCCTGGTGCTCGAGGGCACCCAGGTCCCACCGCGATCGATGGTTGCCGGAGTCCCGGCCAAGGTGCGCCGTGAGCTCAGCGACGAGGAAGTCGAAGCACTCAAAGCAAATGCCGCCCACTACCTCGTGCTGGCTGCCAAGCACCGCGAGGCGAACACCGCACTGTAGGTCCAGAACAACCCACTGCACAAGGGAGCACATACGTGATGACTCGATACATCCAAGCACCACCTGCCGCACATCCCTCAGCACCCTCACCGCTCAAGGCCACCGGCCGTTCGCTGAACTGGGGAGTTGTTTCCACCGGACGAATCGTCGGAAAGGTCATTGCCGACCTCCAATCACTGGAGGACGCAAATGTGATCGCTGTGTCCTCGCGCAGCGAGGAGCGTGCACGCGCCTTCGCCGACGAACATGACATCGAATGGGCCTATGGTTCCTACGAAGCCATGTTTGCCGAGCCGGAGATCGAAGCCGTCTACATTGCCGTACCGCATGGCCAGCATTTCGAGCTCGTCATGGCCGCGCTCAAGGCCGGCAAGAACGTGTTGTGCGAGAAGTCCCTCACCATCAATGCGGCCGAAGCCCGCACGTTGGTGGCCGAGGCCAAGGAACAAGACCTCTTTTTGATGGAGGCCGTCTGGTCCCGCTTCACCCCGGCATTCAACAGGGCACTGGACATCCTGGAATCCGGGGAGCTCGGTATGCCTTCATGGATCCAGGCCGACCTGGGATTCGTGGCTCCGTACGACCCCAAATGGCGGCTCTACGATCCGGAGGCCGGCGGTGGCGCGCTGCTGGATCTGGCCGTGTACCCTCTGACGTGGGCCATCGGCGCCATGGGCTTCCCCAACTCGGTCCAGGCCACCAGTGACCTCAATGACGACGGCGTAGACATCCAGACCGCCATCACGTTGGGCTACACCGGGGTGCGCCACGCCCAGTTGATGGTCTCCCTGGTCAGCTCACCCACCAAGGAAGCCCGCGTCGCCTGCACCGCTGGCTGGTTGGGCACCAACTCGCCCTTGCACAACCCGACCAAGCTCTTCGTCCATCCGGTCAACGGTCCGGCGCGGACCGAGGTCTTTGAACCCGTGGGGGAAAACTACACCTACGAATTCCGCGAAGCGACCCGCTGCATCCAACAGGGCCTCAACGAGTCACCCACCATGCCCTGGGAGCACTCCGTGACCACCATGGCCATTTTCGACGGGATCCGCCACCAGTTGGGTCTTCGCTACCCGAACGACTCCTACGCGAGCAGCAGCAAGTAGGAACCCCACACCAGAGTGCGATGATGCGCGGTGCCGGAGAAAAACCCCGGCACCGCGCATCGATCTTTAAGTCTGCTCCCGGCAGCGGCCCGGGCCCGCCGTGTTGGGCCGTGGCTATGGTGCTGGGGATTTCAGCACGCTGGCCCCATTCCTGCCCTTCCGGCATGCCGGCAAGAAAGTTGATCTGGAACGGCATGGGCCTTCGTCGTCGAAGCGGACGCGTTTCGGGTGCTGCACCGGGACGTGCGGCCCGGGGTGTTCCGTCGCCTGCACCATGAGCAGGAAAACAACACAAAAGCGGGTCCACCGACGGGAAGCTTTTCCGTCAGGGGACCCGCTTGGCCTCGAGGCGACCGGTGCTACTCGGAGGCGAACTCGGCTTCCCGCTCGGCAGCCGCGGCCTGCTTGGCGCTGCTGCGGCGCCAGTAGGCGGCGATGATCGCCCCGGAGAGGTTGTGCCAGACGGAGAACACGGCGCCCGGCAGGGCCGCCTCCGGGGTGAAGTACTGCTTGGCCAGCCCCGAGGCCAACCCCGAATTCTGCATGCCGATTTCAACGGCCATGGTGCGGCGGGAGGCAATGGGCTGCTTGAACAGCTTCGCCGTGCCGTAGCCCAGGGCGATGCCGCCGGCATTGTGCAGGATGACTGCCAGTAGGATCAGCAGGCCCGCGCTGAAGATGGCGGCGGCACTGCCGGCAACCACGATGAGCACCACCGCGGTGATGGCAAGGACCGAAACCCACGGAAGGACGGGGAGCACCTTGGAGACAAATCGCGGCAACAGCACACGCAACACCAGTCCCAGCACGACGGGGATCAAAACGATTTGCACGATCGACTTCGCCATCGACCCCGCATCCACCGGCAGGTACTGGCCAGCGAGCCACAGGGTCAACAGCGGGGTGAAGATCGGTGCAAGCAAGGTGGAGATCGAGGTCATGGTCACCGAGAGCGCAACGTCCCCCTTGGCCAGATATGTGACCACGTTGGAGGATGTCCCACCCGGGGCACAACCAACCAGGATGACACCGGCCGCAAGGGCGGGAGGCAGTTGCAGCAGCATCGCGATGCCCAGTCCCAGCAGCGGCATGATCAGGTACTGGGCAACCACACCCAGAAGCACGGGAAGCGGCCTGCGCACGACCATGGCAAAATCCGGAAGCGTCAGGGTCAGCCCCATCCCGAACATGATGAGCATGAGCAGGGGATTGATCGCCTTGGAGAACCCGCTGAAGCTATCCGGGGATAGCAGCGCAAGTGCGCCGCCTGCCAGGACCAGGATCGGGAAGAGGGTCACGGCGATCTTTGCGCTGCGCTCTTCAGCATCAAGTCCCGGCTTTGGTTGTACGTTTCGATCAGTAGACATAAGAATATAGTTGCAAAATGAACAACGCGTGTCCATTTGTGACAACAAAACGTTCAACGCTTACCGCTTACCGCATGGCAGCCACCGCTCGTCGCGGCCGTGGCGCTGCATGCGAGCATCCCAAGGCCCGCCGCGCGGCGTGGAGCCCACGCTCAAGATCCGCGATCAGGTCCTCGACTTGTTCGATGCCCACACTGAGCCGCACCAGGTTCCGTGGCACCGCCAATGGTGTGTCGATGAGCGAGGCATGGGTCATTTCGACCGGGTAGCAGGCCAACGATTCAACCCCTCCCAGCGAAACCGAGAGCGCAAAAAGCTCCATCGACTCGGCGAAAGCCCTCGCCGCAGCCTCTCCGCCCGCTGCACGGAGACGATCCCGCCGAAGCCCTCGGATTGGGCCTTGGCAAGCAGATGCCCCGGATGCTTTTCAAGGCCCGGATAGAGCACCGTTTCCACTTCCTCGCGGGTGCCGAACCACCGGGAAATAGCCTCGACATTGGAACAGTGGCGTTTCATGCGCAGGCCCAGGATCTTCAGTCCGCGGGAAGCCAGGAAGCCATCCTGTGGTCCGGCGACCGCTCCGCCGGCAAATTGCTGGAAACCCACGGCCTGCGCCAACCGCTGCCCGCCGAATTGATTCTTCGCCACGATCACGGCGCCTCCGAGCACATCGGAGTGCCCGCCGATGTACTTGGTGGTCGAATGCACCACCGCGTCCGCCCCAAGGGCCAGCGGACCTTGCAGGAACGGGGTGGCAAAGGTGCTGTCCACCACCAGGAGCGCTCCGACGCCATGGGGAACCCTTACCCAGCTCTCGGTGGGATCGGCCCGGGTGCGCGGCAATTCGAGGCGCTCGATCACATCGAGCGAACCTCGGTGGTCATTGAAGGTATACAGATGCACCCCCGGGGCCCCGTCGGCGAAGGCCCGCCTGGCCAGGTTCACTGCGGCGTCCACGCCGATGCGGCGTCGCTCGGCATCCGATTCGGCGGTTTCCAGTGCATGGGCCAGGATCGGTTCCGGTGCCACCCCGATCATCTTTGCCAGCAGGTTCAGCCGCGGCAGCGAGTTCAGCGCGATGACCCCGGGGATGATCGGGATCCCGACGCCGGCCCGTCGCGAGGCCTCAAGAAGGGTGGTGTATTCCCCGGCCTGGAAGTACTCCTGGGTGATTGCGTAGTTGGCCCCGGAGCGTTCCTTGGCCAAGAGCACTTCCACGTCGTGATCGAAGGATGGGGATTCGGGGGCAGGTCCCCACGCAACGCCAGCACCCCGCGGACCCCGAGCGAGACGAAGTGGCGGATGAGGTTCCGCAGCGAC
>JAUNVO010000207.1 GCA_030540695.1 Micrococcaceae bacterium
ACATCAACCTGGCCGGCGAGTTTGGTCGCTATCTCGCGGTTTGCCGCCAGGGTGGAATCGAAGTCCGGGAGATCCAGGAGGATCAGGCCGGTGGCCTCTTTCGCTGATCCAAAGAATCCCTTTTTTTCCATGCGCAATGGCGCATCCATGGTGTGCCGTTCCTGGACTTCCAGCCAGTCAAGCAACGGATCCGCTCCGTCCCGACCCCAGATGCCCGCCATGGGCTGGTTGGTGGTGGGCCGGATCGCGGCCGTCCGAGCCAGGTCCTGCCCCGCGACTGCATTGAACAACGAGGACTTGCCGCTACCCGTGGCCCCAAAGAATCCTACGACCGTATGTTCGGCCGACAGGGTCCTGCGGGACGAGGCTAGCTCAAGGACCTGCCATGAATCATCAATGATTCTTGCGTCGACCCGGTCGGCACCCAGCTCGGTGGCCTCCTTGAGTGCTTCAAGCTTCAATTCAAGCGGGCTGGCGGCGGTTGTTTGTCGGCGGCGGCTCATGCACCTTGCTCCCTGGCCAGTCGGCGTATTGCTGCCGAATTCTGTTTCATGGTCTTGGCCTCACCAGCCGTGGGGATGCCTTCCAGAAGGGAAAGGAATCGTTGCCTCTCTTGTCCCAGCAGGTCGGCGCAACGGTCCGCCAAGGAGTCCTTGGCTCGTTTGGTCAGACGCCGCACGGCGTCCTCCCCGAAGATGGCTTCCAATAACTTCTGCCCAACCACGGCAGATCCGCCGGCGATGCCGACCTCCAACCCGGTCAATCCCGCGGTGGACGCAAAGACCACCACCATGAGGGCGACGGCAACGCCGTTGACCCCAAAGGAAACCATCCTGGCTGTCATGCGCTTGCTGGCGCCCTCGGTGCGGATGATTTCCATCAGATCCCCCTGCCAGGCGCGAACTTGTTCTGCCACCTGCTCGGAGAACCCGGGCGAAAGCGATCCCAGGTTTGCGTTGCCGGCCAAGGCGGCTCCTGCCGGGTCCGCGCGCCACCTCGCCTCGGTGGCTTCGCTGGCTTTCGCGGCCTCGGCCACCACGACCGCATGCAGGCCGCTTTCAATGGCGGCTTCGACCTGGTCAACAGGCTTGGGCTTGCCGCTGAAGAACGCACCGATCCTGTCCCGGAGCCTGCCGATCCCGGATTCCAGGGATCGGAAGAATTCGCCGGTCCCCACGAAGTCCTGCCAACGTGCCAGAACTTCCCCGCGTAGAAGGGTTCCGTCGTGCATGCTCTCCAGGATTCCAGCATGGGCTGCTTCGAAGGCCTCCTGCGCGTACCCGGCCAACCTGCGGCCTTGGGCCTCCTGCTCCCCCATGGCCACCGCCACGCTCTCACCGCGTTCGGCCAGCCGGGAAAGCACCCCGGCGAGGGTCTGTCGGGCTATGGCAGCCCGCGATTCGCTGTTGGCCGCCAGAGCGCCCAGCCAGGCCTTCAGCGGCTCAACGGTGCCGGCAGGCAGCATGGCCATATCATCGAGGTCCACTTCGGGGACCACGAACAGCTCTGCGTTTCCGAGCCCTTCTCGTTGCAGCATGCCGCGCAGGTCGTTGGCAATCTCGGCTTCGGCACCGGCGGGCACCCGGTCCAGCACGACGGCCAGGGTGATGTTGCGTCCCGCCGCTTCGGTGAGCAGTTTCCATGGAACGGCGTCGGCATACCGGTTGGCGGTGGTGACAAAGATCCATAGGTCCGCGGCGGCAAGCAGTTGGCCGGCCAGGCGCCTGTTTTCATCCGAGATCGAATCGATGTCCGGGGCATCGAGGATCGCCATGCCGCGCGGGACCGCGTCGTCCTGGAGCAGGATGATGGACCCGGTCACCTCCGCATCCGGGGTCGCACCGACCCGGTTGGCGGGAAGCTGTTGGTGTGACCCCACAGCGGTTCCGGTGATGCGGCGCAGCTCCGGGAGGATCCGATCGTTCTCCAGCCACGCCTTGTCCAGTTCGTGGTGCAGCAAGATGGGTTGGCGGGTGGTGGGCCGGATGGCGCCGGCACGGGTCACCGGGTGGCCGATCAACGCATTGACCAGAGTGGATTTCCCCGCGCCGGTGGAGCCACCGACCACAGCAAGCAGTGGTGCGTCCAGGCTGCGGTAGCGCGGCAGGATGTAGTCATCGAGTTGCTGCACCGCGCTGTGTGCTGCGTCGCGCTGCTGGCTGGCTCCGGTGATATCCAGCGGAAGGATGTTTCCGGCCAGGTCGTTTCTGACGATGGTGAGCAGGTTGATGGCTTCCATGTCTGCCGGCATGGCAGTGGGAGGAGGCGAACTTTGGGGTTCGGAGCCATTACTAGTAGTCACCACTACATCATGCCAAAGAGTTGGCCTTGATAGGTGCAAGCATGGCTTGATTGTCTTTGAAATCGGAAGCCGGTTAAATACAAAGGGTTCCAAACCGTGGTCTGGAACCTTTGCGCTGGTGACCCCAGCGGGATTCGAACCCGCGTTACCGCCGTGAGAGGGCAGCGTACTAGGCCGCTATACGATGGGGCCGCATAGCTGTAACTTTTTAGGACTGTTACCGTCCGATTCACCTGAATCGTGACCCCAGCGGGATTCGAACCCGCGTTACCGCCGTGAGAGGGCAGCGTACTAGGCCGCTATACGATGGGGCCGTATGCTCTGCGTGGAGGACTTTCGTCCCCCAAGCAGACCGGTCCCCGCTTTCGCGAAGACCGTGACGCTGGGGTACCAGGACTCGAACCTAGAATGTTGGTACCAGAAACCAGTGTGTTGCCAATTACACCATACCCCACAGCGCTTGAGCTCGCCCTCTAAGCTTTCTTGTCGAAAGCTTTCCTGCGCCTCAGCACGAGAAATAACTATACCGGCGGATCTGCACAAAGTACAAATCAGGTGGCCACTAGGCGCCTAACACTCCCACATCCCCGAGTTCACGCGAATTTTTGCTCCCAGGGAACCCAGATTTTGCAGGATTTCCGCGAGATCGCCGTTGTGATCTGCCGCACGATCAAGCAGGATTCCTTGCAGGCCCGCGTCATTGGCCCCCTGCACATCGTTGATCGGGTTGTCTCCCACGTACAAGGTGGCACCATGGGTGCTTCCCAGTAGCCGGCATCCTTCGAGAAACGGACGGGGATCGGGCTTCGGTGCCCCGGCGGTGTCCGAACCCACGAGGACGGAAATCCGTTGCAGGCCTGCCAGGCGGAGCTTGTTTCGCTGGTAGCTCTCCACGTTGTTGCTCACCGCCCCATAGGGGATCGAGAACTCATCCAGGACATCGAGGCATTCGTGGACGTCGGGGAAGGGCGCCCACAAGCTTTGCACCACATTTTCGTACCTGGTGCTCCATTCACTCATGGCCTCCGCCGGTGGGGCTTGGACACCCGCCAACACATAAGCTCGCCGGATACGCTCGGTACGCTGGCCCAGGAACGTCAATTCACCGGCCATGTAGCGTTCGTAGGCTGCGGCACCGTCATTGGCGTAGTCCCGGGCCACCTCATCGCGCCGGGAAGCGGGAATCTGACCGAAATCTTCCTGGGTGAGCTGGTGAAAGCCTTGGATCGCCGCGGAGTTCAGGTCGACCAGGGTGTCATCGATGTCAAAGAGGACGCCCTCGATCCGGGTCACGGAAGCTATTCCGAGATGCGGATCGAGGGCGCCCTTCGTGTTCTCCACGATTCTTCGCTGCTCCCGGCTACCGGGTGGCCCTGAACGCGCGTACGCGATTCAGCGAGGACTCCTTGCCCAGAATCACCATGGATTCAAAGAGCGGTGGAGAGATGCGCTTGCCGGAGACCGCGGTGCGGATGGGACCGAATGCATGGCGCGGTTTGATTCCCATTCCCTCGACCAAAGCGGCCTTCAAGACCTCTTGGATGGTTTCCGCGTTCCACTCCGGAGCCGCTTCCAAGGCATCGATCCCTGCATCCAGGACCTCTGCCGTGTTTTCCGGCAGTCCTTTCAGCGCGTCGGCTGCGGGCTCGATCAACGAGTCCTCGGTAAAGAGGAACTCGAGCATCTCCGGGGCCTCCCCCAGCAGCGTAATACGTTCCTGCACCAAGGGGGCAGCCTCGTTGAGGATCTCGTTCTGGCGATCGGTGAGGGTGTCCCCCACCAACCCGTGCGCCTGCAGATACGGAACCAAGCGAGAGCGGAAGTCTTCGGCGTCCAGCATCCGCACGTGGGTGCCGTTGATGGCTTCGGCCTTCTTGATATCAAAGCGCGCGGGGTTCGAGAGTACGTCGTGGATATCGAACTTGGCGATGAGCTCTTCGCGGCTGAAGATGTCCTCGTCCGCACTCAGCGACCAGCCCAGCAGGGAAAGGTAGTTCAACAGTCCTTCGGGGATGAATCCGCGGTCCCGGTGGAGGAACAGGCTGGATTCCGGATCACGCTTGGAGAGCTTCTTGTTTCCCGCTCCCATGACGTAGGGCAGGTGGCCGAAGAGCGGCATGTAGGCGGCCACGTCAATGGCGATCAAGGCGCGGTACAGGGCTATCTGCCGCGGTGTCGAGGACAGCAAATCCTCACCGCGCAGCACGTGGGTGATACCCATCAGTGCGTCATCGACGGGGTTGACCAGGGTGTAGAGCGGTTGGCCATTGGCGCGGACCACCACGAAGTCGGGAACCGAGCCGGCCTTGAAAGTGATTTCACCGCGCACCAGGTCGGTGAAGGTGAGGTCTTCGTCGGGCATGCGCACGCGCAGCACCGGCTCGCGGCCTTCGGCGCGGAAAGTGGCGATCTGTTCATCACTCAGCGTGCGGTCATAGCCGTCGTAGCCGAGCTTCGGGTCACGTCCGGCCGCCTTGTGGCGGTCCTCGACCTCTTCGGGAGTGGAGAAGGATTCATAGACGTGCCCGCCTGCGCGCAGCTTGGCGATGACGTCTTGGTAGATGTCCCCGCGTTGGGACTGACGGTAGGGTTCGTGGGGTCCGCCGACGTTGACGCCTTCGTCCCAGGTGATGCCGAGCCAGTCCAAGGCATCAAGGAGTTGGTGGTAGCTCTCTTCGGAGTCTCGCTTGGCATCGGTGTCTTCGATGCGGAAGATCATCTTTCCGCCGGTATGGCGGGCATAGGCCCAATTGAACAGGGCCGTGCGTATCAGGCCAACGTGCGGTGTGCCGGTCGGGGACGGGCAGAAGCGGACGCGGACGGGGGTTTCATCGGTCACGGTGGGAATGAGGGAAGCATCAGTCATGATGTGACCATTCTATGCCGCAGCAGTCCACCAGCCCGCAAGCGCCCATGTGAGTGGCCCCGACTGACTCGATTAAGCGGCTGTGGCCCCGGAAAGCCCGGGGCCACAGCGATGGAAACAGGTTGGTCTGACCGCTAACGACGGAAAGTGTTGGACAACGTTCCGATGCCCTCGATCTCCACTTCAACGCGTTGGCCTTCAATGACTTGACCCACTCCTGCCGGTGTTCCCGTCAGGATCACGTCTCCGGGAAGCAGGGTGAAGGATTCCGATGCATAGGCGATGAGCTCGTTGATGCTCCAGACCATCTGCGAGGTGTTGCCTTCCTGGACAACCTTTCCGTCCAGCCGGGTGGTCAACTGGGCGTCTTCGTGGTCCAGTTCGGTTTGGATCCATGGACCCAGCGGGCATGAGCCGTCCCATCCCTTGACACGGGTCCAGGGTGCTCCGGGGCGCGAGGCATCCCGTGCGGTGAGATCGTTGGCGACGGTGTAGCCAAAAATGACGTCCTGGGCTTTTTCCGCCGGAACATCCTTGCAGATACGGCCAATGACCACGGCAAGCTCGCCCTCGTAGGCAACGTCGTCCGAGTAGCTGGGCAAGGTGATGGGATCACCGGAACCGACCACCGTCGTGTTCGGCTTCAGGAACATTAACGGCTCGGTGGGAACCTCG
>JAUNVO010000208.1:0-3163 GCA_030540695.1 Micrococcaceae bacterium
CTTGAAGGCCTACTTCGGCGCCTAGCCGGGCATGGGCTTCGGCCCCCCCCGGGCGTGCTCCTGTCGGAGCCACGTGGTTGGCTTGGAATCACGGACGCCGTGTTTTTGGATCGGTTCAAGAGGAGGTGGGGGTTCATGGGCCAATCGCTTCAGCCGTCGCTGCTGGCGGGTTTCGACCTGTCCGCGCCCCTGCCGGGCATCGCAAACATGGCACGGGACCTGCCGGTGGCCCGCGTCGTCATCGATTCGGCCGTCCCGCACCTGGACCGCCCTTTTGACTATCTGGTGCCGGCCGAACTGGACGAGGCCGCACAACCCGGGGTGCGGGTCAAGGTTCGCTTCGGCGGACAGGAACTCGCCGGCTTCCTCACCGAACGCCTGGAGCACTCGGAACCCGGGATCAAATTGCAACCGCTGCGTGCCGTGGTTTCCCCCGAGGTGGTACTCAGTGCCCCGGTGCTGGCCACCGCCCGAGCCGTTGCCGAACGCTACGCCGGCGGCGTGTGGGATGTGCTGCGCGCTGCCGTTCCCGCGCGCATGGCGAGGATGGAAACCGAGAAACCCGCCGATCCCGGCCCGCCGGCGGGCCAAGGGCCATCCGGGAAACCGGGGAATGGGCTCCTGGCCGAGTACCACGGCGGCGCCGAGTACGCGCGTGGACTGGCGGCCGGTGAATCCCCGCGTGCGGTGCTCTGCGCGGTTCCCAACCGTCCCGGTGACTGGCCGGCGTTGCTGCTCGAAGCCGCCGAGCTGGTCCTGGCCTCCGGACGCGGGGTGTTGATCGTGGTTCCCGATGCCCGGGACCTCGCACGGCTCTGCGCAACCCTGGATGAACGCCGGGGCCCGGGGGGCTATGCCCGGTTGACCGCCGAGGACGGAGCCACCCCGCGCTACCGAAACTTCCTGCGGGTCGCCCGCGGGCAGGCCCGGCTCGTGGTGGGAACCCGCAACGCGGCCTTCGCCCCGGTCAAGGACCTGGGGCTGGCGATCATCTGGGACGATGCGGATTCCTCCCATGCCGAGCCGCGTGCGCCGTACCACCACGCCCGTGAGGTGCTGCTTTTGCGGTGCGGCATCGAGGACGCCGGGTTGCTGCTGGCGGCCCCCGGGCGCAGCGCCGAGGCCCAACGGCTGATCCGCAGCGGGTGGGCCCAGGAACTTGCGGCCGAACGGAAGCTGCTGCGTGCCCATGCGCCCCGGGTGATTGCCGCCTCCGATGAGTTCGAGGCCGAACGCGACCCGCTGCTGCACGCCGCACGGCTCCCGGCGGCCGCCTGGCGCGAGGCCAAGGCGGCGTTGGCGCACGGCCCGGTCTTGGTACAGGTCGCGCGCACCGGGTTCATGCCCGCGCTGCGCTGCGAACGGTGCCGCACCCCTGCGCGCTGCACCGCTTGCAACGGCCCCTTGGCCCTGGGTGATGCCCGGGGCGCCCCGGCCTGCGGTTGGTGCGGCCTGGTGGCCCACGACTGGAACTGCGTGGAGTGCGGTTTCATGCGCTTGCGTGCGGCTTCGATCGGGGCGGACCGCACGGCCGAGGAACTGGGCCGTGCCTTCCCGAACATCAACGTCGTAGCCGCCACCGGTGCCAAGCCGCTGCATACTGTCCCGGACGCGCCGGCACTGGTGGTCGCCACCCCCGGCGCGGAGCCGGTGGCCGCCAACGGGTACGCCGCGGTGCTGCTGCTGGACGGGGACCGAATGATGGCCCGCGAAGGACTGCGCACCGGGGAGGAAGTGCTCAGCCGATGGATGGCTGCCGCATCCCTGGCCAGGGGCCGCGATGGCGGGGATGGACGCCCCGGCGGTGGCACCGTGGTGGTGGCCGGGGAACCCAGCGAATCGATGCGCGCGCTGGTGCGGTTCGATGCGGCCGCCTACGCGCAGAAGGAACTTGATGAGCGTTGGGCCCTGGGTTTGCCCCCGGCGGTGCGCACCGCGATGGTGAAGGGACCCGCTGGCACCGTCGACAAGTTCATGGGCGCCCTGGAGCTGGACCAGGAGGTGCGGCGGCACGGACCGGTGCTGCTCGAGGAGGGCGAACACCGTTGGCTGCTCTTTTTCTCCTATGCCAGGGGGCCCGCGGTGACCGCTGCGCTGCGCACGCTGCGGGCGCGGTTCAGTGCCGCCAAGGAACCGGTCATCTCGATCCGCATCGATCCCGACGGTATCCTCTAGGAACAGTGTGCACCGATCCCGGGAGGCGAATGGCCTACCGGATGTCCGGACCGGGGTAAGGGGTGCGCGGCATTCCGCGGGGAATCCACGGGTGTTCGGAGGCCAAGAATCCCTCGATCAGGGTCGCGGCCTCGGGCGCCTTCTCGTAGTGGATGAGGTGACCGACATCGGCAATGACCCGCATCTGGGCGCGCGGGAACGCCCGGGCCAGGGAACGCTGGGCGGGAACCGAACCCAGCACGTCGTTTGCTCCGATAACCAGCAGCACCGGTTCGTTGATCCGCGGCGCATATTTTCGCACCGTCTCGGTGATCGATGCCGCGTATGCCTCGCGCAATGTGGCGCGGGACGTGAAACCGGAGAAGTATTGACGATGCTGGTCAAAGACGTAGGCACGCGTCGCGCGATCCCTGGAGGTGAGCATCGCCAGTGATGTCGCATCGGTGATGAGCCGGGATCGCAGCAGCGCCTCGCCCAGCGGAGCCGGCAATTTCTCTCCGGCCGCGTAATAGAGGCCGGCCGCGCGGGACATCAACGCCTGGGATCCTGCCAATGCCGGTTCGCAAATCGGGTTGATGAGCGCCAGCTGCGCAAATGATCCCGGGTTCCGGCTGAGGTAGGCTGCGGCGATGATCGATCCGAAGGAATGGCCCAGCAAGATGGTGCCGGTTCCAAGCCCCAGTTGCTTGCGCAGGGCGCCGATGACCTCCCCGTAGCCGGCGACATCATGTGCGGGACCCTCGGGTGCCTTGGGTACTGAACCCGCTTTGCGCGCGAAAGGATCGGGAGCGGATGAAAACGGGGTGGAGGCGCCGAAGCCGGGCAAATCCGGGACGATGAAAGTGAAGTCGGGCATCGCCTCGATGATCCGCACCAGTCCGTGGTGGTCGCCGCGGAAACCGTGGATGGCCAGGATCACTCCGCGGCAGGTGCCGCGCGCGCGATAGGTCCAGGTGCGGGTCAGCGACCCGTGGATTTCGTGGGTGCT
>JAUNVO010000208.1:3263-5785 GCA_030540695.1 Micrococcaceae bacterium
GATCATCGCCCGATCGTTTCCCGGCACTAGGCAGCCGGCCCGGGGCACGGGTAACCTCGAGTGGAGCATGTTCACACCGTGTTGTTCGACGAGGTTCTTCGACGACGCACCTATTTCAAAGGATGGTCCCACCGTGGCAGCCGCAGCCTCCCGCCGTACACAACTGGCCAAGCTGGTTGACCGCCCCGGGGCCAAGGTGCTGGTCATCGGCGGGGGCATCAACGGGGTGGCAACCTTCCGGTATCTGGCGATGCAGGGCGTTGACGTAGCCCTGGTGGAACGCGGGGACTACTGCCAGGGTGCCTCCGGGGCATCCTCACACATGATCCACGGCGGCATCCGCTATCTGGAGAACGGCGAATTCCGGCTGGTCCACGAATCGGTGCGGGAGCGCAACTCGCTGCTTCGGATCGCCCCGCACTACGTCAAGCCGTTGCGCACCACCATCCCGATTTTTTCCACGTTTTCCGGGATCCTCTCGGCGCCCATCCGTTTCCTGACACACCGCAGCACCAAGCCCACCGAACGCGGCGCGGTGCTGATCAAGGCCGGACTGGTGCTTTACGACTTCTTCGCCGGGGCCTGGACCCGCAACACCCCGTGGCACAAGTTCCGTGGAGCCAAGGCGTCACTGGCCGAGCTGCCGTTGCTGCGCAGCGACGTGAAGTACACCGCCACCTACTTTGACGCCTCGGTGCACAACCCCGAGCGGCTCACCCTGGACGTGCTGCGCGACGGGCTGGAGGCAAATCCGCACGCCCGGGCCAGCAATTACCTCTGCCTGACCGGGTACGGCGAACACGGCGCCAGATTGCGCGATGAGCTGACCGGGAACGAATTCGACTTCGACGCCGAGGTGATCGTCAACGCCACCGGTGCCTGGGTGGATGTGACCAACGGGTCCATCGGGGAACCCAGCCGCTTCATGGGCGGCACCAAGGGCAGCCACATCGTGCTGGAGCACCGGGACCTGCTGGATGCGTGCGCCGGGAGGGAGATCTTCTTCGAGCACTCCGACGGGCGCATCGTGCTGATCTATCCGATGGGGGACCGGGTGCTGGTGGGGACCACGGACATCGACGCGGATCTCTCCGTACCGGCACGGTGCACCGACGAAGAAATCGAGTATTTCTTCGAACTGATCCGGCATGTCTTCCCGTCCATCACGGTCGGGCACAGCGACATCGTCTACAAGTTCTCCGGGGTGCGCCCGCTGCCGCGCCACGACGACACCGCCCCTGGTTTCGTCTCCCGCGACTACCGCATCGAGCGCACCGAACTGCCGCACCAGACCACGATGCTCTCTCTCGTCGGCGGCAAATGGACCACGTTTCGTGCCCTGGGCGAGACCCTCGGCCGCAAGGTGCTCTCCGAACTTGGGGTGGCACCGGGACCCACCACCAAGGACCTGGCGATCGGCGGCGGGAAGAACTATCCCAGGACCGCTGTCGACCGTGAGGCCTGGTTTGCCGCCCGATCCGCGTTGGCCCCGCGCGGGCGCCTCGAGGTGCTGCTGGAACGCTACGGGACCCGTGCCGACGAGGTCCTGGATTTCATTGGGCCCAACGACCCGCCGCTGAGCGGGCACGACGAGCTTTCGCTGGGCGAGCTTGCCTACCTGGGCACCCACGAGCACCTGGGCTCCCTGGCCGACGTGTTCATCCGGCGCACCTCGCTGGCTTTCCGCGGGCTGGTCACCGAGGATTTGCTGCGAGAGGTGGCCGAGGCACTGGCCCCGGTCCTTGGATGGAGCCAGAAGCAAATCGCGGCGCAGATCGATGAATGCCGCCGCGTGCTCACCGAGGACCACGGGGCGAACCTCGCCCTGTCGCACGCCTAAGGAGGGCGCGTGGCGCGCAGACCCCTCCGCCACGCACCTCCCGCATTACCGCCTACCCCACCACGACGTTGAAAGGTCGACCCCCCATGAGCACCGGCTACATCATCGCCATCGACCAGGGCACCACCAGCTCCCGCGCCATCGTCTTTGACCATGGCGGCACGATTGTTTCCAGGGGGCAGATGGAGCACGCGCAGATCTTCCCGCAGGCGGGTTGGGTCGAACACGACGCCGCCGAAATCTGGAACAACGTCCGGGAAGTTACCGCGATCGCGCTGGCAGGGGGCAACCTCACCCGGCACGACATCGCCGCGGTGGGGATCACCAACCAGCGCGAAACCACCGTGGTGTGGGACAAAAAGACGGGGCAGCCTGTCTACAACGCGATCGTCTGGCAGGACACCCGCACCCAGGACATCGTGCAGGAACTCGCCGGGGACCAAGGCCTTGACAGGTACAAGGAACGCGTGGGCCTGCCGCTTGCACCCTACTTCTCCGGCACCAAGATCAAGTGGATCCTGGACAACGTCCAGGGTGCCCGGGAACGCGCCGAGGCCGGGGAGCTGCTATTCGGCAATACTGATTCCTGGGTCACCTGGAACCTGACCGGTGGACCGGACGGCGGGGTGCACATCACCGATGTCACCAATGCCTCGCGCACGATGTTCATGGACCTTCGGAC
>JAUNVO010000209.1 GCA_030540695.1 Micrococcaceae bacterium
GATGGCAACCGCCGCCATCATGGTTGTCGTCTCGATCCTCAGCACCGTCTCCTTCGCCAAAGACGGCGATGACAGCATCGCGGAGCCTTTCAGCGACCCTGCCACGCAGCGAAGGCGGAAGGCCACGTCCAGCATCCTGGTCATCCTGGTCTCATGGATGCTCCCGATTGCGGCATTGGCCTTCCTGGGTGTCGGGTTCCTGATGCGCTGAGGGGCCGGGCCACCTTGCGCCGAAGCCACCAATGAAACAAAAAAGCGGTTCTGACTTGTCTTCCAACAAGTCAAAACCGCTTATCCGTGCGCCCTGCGGGGCTCGAACCCGCGACCAATGGATTAAAAGTCCAGTGCTCTACCAACTGAGCTAAAGGCGCGACTGGCACTTAGCCAACATCCATATTAGCCGATAACTCGTCGCTTATTGGACAACCTTGCTAGATTCAACATGTGTTCGAATACCTGAGGTTTGCTGTGGTCATCCTGGCCATGGTCTTGTTGGCCAGCGGACTGCTCGCCCATTCGGGCATAGGCCTGGGCTGGCTTCCGCTGGTGGCGGTGATCAGGGCCGGTGTGCAGCTCTCGGCAGTCACGTTGCTGTTGCGCGGAGTCGACTCGGTTCCGTGGACCGCGGCGCTCTTCATCATCCTGATGCTCACCACGGCGTCTTTGACCACCGCCCGGCGGGCCGCGTCGCTGCCCCTGGGCGCGCGCTCCGCGGCCATCGGCACCATCAGCGGCGCGCTGGTGTCCCTGACCATCATCCTTGCCACCGGCCTCGTCTCCCTGGGCCCCACATCGGTCATTGCCGTCGCGGGGATCATCATCGGCGGGTGCATGACGGTCTCCACTCTCTCGCTGCGCCACTACCTGGCCAACGTGCGCACCAGGCGCGACGAGGTCGAGGGGTGGCTGGCCCTGGGCGCGCCGCCTCGAACCGCCACGGGCCTCCCCCGGGTCATCGCCGTGCGTGAGGCCTTGATCCCCAACCTCGACCAAACCAAATCCACCGGGCTGGTGACCCTGCCGGGGGCCTTCGTCGGTGCACTCTTCGCGGGGGCTTCCGCACTGGAGGCCGCCCAGTTCCAACTGGTGGTGCTTGCGGGCCTTGCCTTGGGCGGGACCGTCACCGCATTGGTGGCCACACAGGTGGCCTCCGGCTCGGTCCGCCTGCCTTCCGATGGGTAAGTACCCAGCCGCGCAGAGTATCCTCGTGCCCATGCAGTTCCACCCAGCCTTGACTCCCCCGGCAACGACCTTTCGCCACCACAAGCCCAAGCCCTTCGCGCCTGCCGACTTCGATCCCTTCGAAGGCGGCGCCGATCCTGCGCGAGTCTCCGAGGCCGCGCACCTCTCCGCCCACGCCCTGGTGCAGGCAGGAACCCGCAACCACGACCCCGCGGTCCGTGAACGGCTGGTGCGCCTGGCCGAGAACGAGGGGCTGGAAGCCATTGCCGAGCTGTGGTCCAAGGCCCCGGCCCGCTCCCTTCCCGGGGCGTTGTGGCGACTGTATGCGATCCGCGCGGCAACCATCAACAACCCCGGGTCCATGGCGTCCTTCTTCGCCGCAGGGGCGCACCGGGCGCAAGTCGAACGCCTGGTGGCCGGCGCCGCGGAACCACCCGGGGCCCAGGAGCTGTGCGCGATGACCAGTTCGATCCTCACCGGTGCCTTCGACGGCGAGTTCGACGTCGCCCTGGAACGCACCGCTGCGTATTGCCGGGTCATCGCCTTGGGCCAGGCGGGGCAGGCCGACGATTCGGAGTTCGCCCACCCGGAGCGGGCCACGCTGATGACCTCCCGGGCCCATTCCCTGCTCAAGACCGCCGAGGACCTGGAGTCCGCCGCCGAGTCCTGGCGCCGCGGCGAACTGGACTAGCACAACGGTTATCACGCTGACCGCGAAGACCGCGCCACCGGGTTGACAGGAAGACCCGTTTCCTAGAAAGCTGTAAGCACGGTGTCGGACCGCGGCAGCCCCGGGCTCCAAAATTCAGCCGCTACGAGCGGCCTTCCGCCGAGAGGCGCTCCCGGTTCGGCACCGCACCACTTTCCTTCCCCCGCGCCGAGGGATAAGACACGCTTCACGTCGAGGGCGCACGGGGTTGTTAACCTTGGATGCGTAAACTGGGCAGCGTCCCGCTTTTCCCTTTCCACCCGGTGGTATTCCTCGTGAAGTTTCGTTTGTTCCCTTCGGACACGCGTGGCATCGACCTGCTGCGCGAACTGGCCACCGAAGTCCAACACTGCGTTGGCATGCTCTCGGAAATGCTCGGCTCCGACGTAGACCGCGCCGCTTTGCTGGAGGCCTTGAACGCTTCCGAGGTCAAGACCACTGACCTGCACTATGCGGTGCTCACCCACCTGCGCACCAGCTACGTCAATCCGTTGCCGCGCGAGGACGTCTACACCTTTTCGCGGTTGCTGCACGAGTCCGTCGAACAGCTCAGCGGTGCAGGGGAACTGATCGCGCACCTGGGCAACAGGCTGCTCTCGCACCGTGCCGCCGACCAGCTCGAGCTCATCGGCAGGCAGGCAGAGCTCACGACCGCCGCGCTGGGCCAACTCCAGCGCCTGGACGATCTGGAAGACCTGTGGCTGGACCTGGTGAGGATTTCCAAGCGAGCGCACCGCACCCACCGGGCCTGGGTGGGGGAGATCGGGGAGCTGGGCAAGGCCGGAACCATCATCGCCCATCGTTCGGTGGCCGAGGCGTTCCTTGCCTCCTCGCAGTCCCTGCGCGCCGTGGCCGACCACCTCGGGCGCGTTTTGGTCAAGGAATCCTGAGCGGGACGTGCTGAGCGCCCAATCCTTCATGATGTTCGTGGTGCTCCTGTGCACCTGCGCGTTCGCGTTCCTCAACGGGTTCCGCGATGCCTCCAACTCCATAGCGGTCGCCGTGCGCAACCGCGCCTTGACCCCGACCTACGCCGTCCTGGTGGCAGCGTTCTTCACGTTCGTGGGCACCATGGCCTCCACCAGCTTTGGCGTCTATCTGGTCTCCGCGGTGGAGCTCGGTGTCCCGGACGGGGTTCCCGGCCTGGCGCTGCTGCTCTCCGGCCTTCTGGCCGGCGGTGCCTGGGGCCTGTTTTGCTGGTGGCGCGGCCTGCCCATCTCCTCCACCCACGCCCTGGTAGCTGCCCTCGCCGGGGCCAGCGGCGCCTCCGCACTACTGGGAAACGACGGCGTGCATGACGCCTGGCGGATGCTTGCCGGCGGCGTGCTGTTGCCGCTTCTTTTCACCCCGCTGTTCGCCTTTTCCGTCTCCTATGTGCTGGTCATCCCCGTCACCTGGCTGGTGCGCCATTCAACGGCCTCGGACGTCAACGGGGTATCCCGGGCTGGGCAGGCAGTGGCGGCATGCGCCGTGGCACTGGGCAACGGCCTGCAGGACGGACAGCGCACCGGCGCCATGCTCACCCTGGCCCTGGTCACAGCCGGTGCCGCCCAGCCCGGCGCCATCATGCTGGGTCCCCAGCTGCTCGGTGCCGGCTGCCTGGCCGCCGGGGTGCTCTTTGGCGGCTGGCGCATCGCACACACCCTGGCCTACCGGCTGGTCAACATCGACCCGTTGCGCGGCATGGTGGCCCAGACGGTCTCCGCGGCAATGCTCTTCCTCGGTGCCATGCTGATCCACTTGCCGATCTCCACCACCCAGGCGGTCACCAGTTCGATCGTCGGCGCCGGAGCCAACCAGCGTTTCGAATCAGTGACCTGGCAGCAGGTCAACAAGGTGTTGCGGAACTGGCTTGCGACACCGCTGGTCTGCGCGCTGATTGGCGGGATCTTCTACCTTGCCATGCACCCCTTGCTGGGCTGAGACGCGAAAAAACCGACGCCCCCGACGCTTCCGCTAACGGATCGGGGCGGCGTCGGGCATGTGCAGCCGCAGCTCCGCGGCGATCCGGCCCATGGCCGCCCAGGTCTTGGCGTTCACGCCGACCAGCCGCCCCTGGGGATCCCCGGTGTCCGGCGAGGATCCCTCACCTGGTACCCGGATCGGCGAACCGCCGTCCTGGACCGGACTCGATTTCACATGGGCGATGAACTCCTCGACCTGATCGGTGAATCCATCCAGCTCACGCAACTGCGCCACGTCGATCGCGATGAGAAGGGTCCCTTGGTGATCAGCCGTTTTCCGCCCGGAGACGGTCTGCGAGCCGGACAGCGCCCCGCCAAGGGCCTCCACCAGCAAGGACAGCCCGAATCCCTTGAAACCCCCGAAGGGTTTGAGCAGCCCCTCGGGGCTTACCCATTCGGCGGGCAACTCCGTGCCGCGGTCGCGTTCCTCGGCCAGCCGGCCGGAGGCAACCGCGCTGGTGGCGAAATCAATGACCAGGTGCGGGGCGCTGCGCCGCGGCACCCCGGCGGCCAGCGGGTTGGTCGAGAGTCGCGCCTGGGTGCCACCCGGGGGAAGCACCACCTGCCCGGCACCGTTGTTGTTCCCGAAGACCAGCGTGGCAACGCCGGCGTTTGCCGCTTCCTCGCAGAACGGCGCAAGCCTGCCGGCGTATTCACTGTTGCGCACCGCTACCGCGGCGATCCCGTTCGCCTTGGCTCGTTCGATGGCCAGCGCGGTTCCGTCACGCAGTGCAAAGTGCCCGTAGGTGCCGTTCCCGTTCAGCCGCACCAGGGATCCGGTATCCAGCTCGATCGAGGCCGTGGCACCGGGCTGCGCAAATCCCTGCAGCGCACGGTCGACGTATTCGCTTAGCCTGCGCATCCCGTGCGAGGGATGGTTGGCCAGCTCGGAGTCGATCAGCTGGTCGGCCATGTAGCTGGCATCGGGCCCGGAGGCCCCGACGGCGGCCATCGCCGCAACGACGAATCCATGCAGCTCACCCGCCGTGCACTCGTATCGGGAAACACCGGAATCTTGGCTCACGCTTTTTGTCCTTCTGCTTGCGGGTTGGTCTCTGTGTTCAGCCTACCCACGTCGGGGTCCGGCGAACGGAGCGAACCCGGTTAATCGAGGCGGCGGCGGGGGGGGGGGGCCCCGGGGGCGGCGCGGCGCCCCCCCCCCCCGCCCCCGTTTAACCGGGGGCGGGGGGGGGCCCCGCCCCACGGGGCGCGGCGCGCCCCCCCCCCGCCGCGATCCCCCTCCAGGGATCCCCCGGAAGATCCCGCTTCCGGTACCGCCGATGCGAGGCCATGGGCCCGGATCGACGAATCCTTGTGCTGCCCGGTTACCCCGGTGCCGGGTTATCCGAAGCGCCCCGAGACGTAGTCCTCGGTGGCCTTCACCGAGGGGTTGGAGAAGATCTGCGCGGTTTCCGCGTATTCGATGAGCTTGCCCGGCTTGCCGGTCCCGGCGATGTTGAAGAACGCCGTCTTGTCGCTCACCCGCGCCGCCTGCTGCATGTTGTGGGTCACGATCACCACGGTGAAATCGTTCTTCATCTCGTTGATCAGGTCCTCGATGGCCAGGGTGGAGATCGGATCCAACGCCGAGCAGGGTTCGTCCATCAGGATCACGTCCGGTTTCACCGCGATGGTGCGGGCAATGCACAGGCGCTGCTGTTGCCCGCCGGAGAGCCCGGATCCGGGCTTGTCCAGCCGGTCCTTGACCTCGTTCCAGAGATTGGCCCCGCGCAACGACTTCTCCACCAGGTTATCGGCGTCGGAACGGGAGATCTTCTTGTTGTTCAGCTTCACCCCGGCCAGCACGTTGTCCTTGATCGACATGGTGGGGAACGGGTTGGGACGCTGGAAGACCATGCCGATCTGGCTGCGCACC
>JAUNVO010000001.1:0-7520 GCA_030540695.1 Micrococcaceae bacterium
CGGCGGTGAGGCCAGGTAGTTCATCTTCACGTCCGGGTTGATGCGGCCTTCGAAGTTGCGGTTGCCCGAAAGCACTGCGGTGGCAGCGAGGTCGTGGCGCTGGATGGCTTCGGAGATCTCCGCGTCCAGCGGACCGGAGTTGCCGATGCAGGTCGCGCAACCGTAGCCCACGATGAAGAAGCCCAGCTTCTCCAGGTACGGCATCAGGCCGGACTTCTCGTAGTACTCGGTGACGACCTTCGAGCCCGGGGCGACCGAAGTCTTGACCCACGGCTTGGACACCAGGCCCTTTTCCACGGCCTTGCGCGCCAGCAAAGCAGCGGCAAGCATGACCGAGGGGTTTGAGGTGTTGGTGCACGAGGTGATCGAGGCGATCGAGACCAGGCCGTGGTCGATGGAGAACGTGCTGCCATCTTCCTTCGCGATCTCAACGGAGGTCGAAGGCCGACCGATGTTCAGCTCGTCGGCAGCACCTGCGGCGTAGTTGTGGATGTCCTTGCGGAACTGCTCCTTGGCGCTGGAGAGCTCGATGCGGTCCTGCGGACGCTTCGGGCCGGCGATGGAGGGAACCACGGTGGAAAGATCCAGTTCCAGGTACTCCGAGAAGCGCAGCTCGCGGCTCGGGTCGTGCCACAGGCCCTGTTCCTTGGCGTAGGCCTCCACGAGGTCGACGTTCTCGGCCGGGCGGCCGGTCAGGCGCAGGTAATCCAGGGTCACGTCGTCAATCGGGAACATGGCGGCGGTCGAACCGAACTCCGGGGACATGTTGCCGATGGTCGCACGGTTGGCCAGCGGGACCTGGGCCACGCCTTCGCCGTAGAACTCCACGAACTTGCCCACGACACCGTGCTTGCGCAGGATCTCGGTGATGGTCAGCACCACGTCGGTTGCCGTCGCTCCGGCGGCGATCGAACCCTTGAGCTTGAAGCCGACGACGCGCGGGATGAGCATGGAGACCGGCTGGCCGAGCATGGCCGCCTCGGCCTCGATGCCGCCCACGCCCCAGCCCAGCACACCCATGCCGTTGACCATGGTGGTGTGGGAGTCGGTGCCCACGCAGGTGTCCGGGTAGGCGCGCAGCTTGCCCTGGACCTCGCGGGTCATCACGGTACGTGCCAGGAACTCGATGTTGACCTGGTGCACGATGCCGGTTCCCGGGGGGACGACCTTGAAGTCGTCAAAGGCCGTCTGGCCCCAGCGCAGGAACTGGTAACGTTCCCCGTTGCGCTGGTACTCGATCTCCATGTTGCGCTCGAGCGCACCGGCATTGCCGAACGCATCGATCTGCACGGAGTGGTCGATGACCATTTCGGCAGGGGCCAAGGGGTTCACGCGGGTCGGATCCCCGCCCAGGTCCTTGACCGCCTCGCGCATCGTGGCCAGGTCAACGATGCACGGAACACCGGTGAAGTCCTGCATCAGCACGCGTGCCGGGGTGAATTGGATCTCGGTGTTGGGTTCCGCGGACGGATCCCACTGGCCCACGGCCTTGACGTGGTCCGCGGTGATGTTCGCACCATCTTCGGTGCGAAGCAGGTTCTCCAACAGAACCTTGAGGCTGTACGGAAGGCTTTGGGCGCCTTCGACGGCGTTCAGCCGGTAAATCTCGTATTCTTTGCCCTTGACGTCCAGTACGCCCTTGGCACCATAGCTGTCCACATTGCTCATTGGGACTCCTCTCGCCGGATTTTCATCTTCGTTGCACGCTCACAAGGAAATCCAGTTAGGCGGTCCTAACTGAGTTCGACTTGTGTTTTTTGCGGCAGAGCTAGAAACAGTCTATCCCCACGCCGCGCTTCGTACCCCGCCAGCCCGACATTTGACGGCCGAACGGGGTCACATCATCGCTCAATGGCGGACAAAGCGTCCCACGGTCTCCATGTGGTGCGTGTGCGGATAAAGGTCCAGGACCTCGACCGCATCGAGTCGGTAGCCGGCACGCGACAGATCGGCACTGTCGCGGGCAAAGGACGCCGGGTCGCAAGAGACATAGGAGATCTTCTTGGCCCCGGACTTCGCCATGGCGGAAATGACCTGCTTCCCGGCACCGGTGCGCGGGGGGTCAAGGACGATGGCATCAAGTTTCACGTTACGTTCGCGCAGCTGGGCACCGAGCATCTTTTCCACGCGCCCCTGGATGATGAGCGCTTGTTTGTGGTTGCGCAGGTTCTTCAGCGCGTCTTTGCTGGTTCCCGGTGCACCCTCGATGGAAAGCACCATTCCGTCATCGCCCACGGCCGCGGCCAGCGGGGCGCTGAAGAGCCCGGCACCGGCATAGAGATCGGCGACCCGCGCCCCGTAGCCCGGCTCCAGCTGTGCCATCACCCGGGCCACCAGCGCCTCGGGTGCCAGTCGGTGGATCTGCCAGAAGCCCTCGCCGGTGATGCGGTACTCATGGCCGGCCACCGACTCGGCCAGCCAGGTCCGTCCGCGCAGCCGGGTCAGGGCACCGCGCCCGTCGGCGAGCGAACCGGGAACCTGGGTCAGCGCCGCGGCGCTGGTGCCCTCGGGCAACCGCTTGGCCGCACGTCCGGCGGCACCGGCGATCGAACCGTCCTCGATGAAGAGCACCAGCGCCCCGGGGTTCTCCCCCGAACCCACGGCGACCTCAATGCGGCTGATGCCGGCCAACGGGAGTTCCCAGAGCTTAAGCTCATTGATCTTCGGGTGTGCCAGGGGCATCTGCCCGACGGGGATCAGGTCATTGGAGCGAAACGGGCTCATCGCCAGGCGGCCCTTGGAATCCACGGCGAAGGCGGTGCGCGTGCGCCACCCCAGCGCCTCCGGATCCTCGCCCTCGGGAGCCTGCACACCGGTGAATCCGTGCTCGGCGGCATCCATTCCACCCAGGCGCTGCATCTGCTCGGTGAAGATCCGTGATTTGATCTCGCGCTGGGCCTCCAGAGTGATGTGCCCGAATTCGGCTCCACCGACGGGAAGCACTCCGCGCCCGGCGGCGGCCAGTGCATCGGCCTGGGCCCAGAAGTGCGGCACGCGGCTGGCGGCCGGCTCGTGCACCTCCACGACGTCACCGCGCCAGAAGCGTGCCTTCTCACCGTCCTCGCGCACCGCGACGGAGACCAGTTCCCCGGGGATCCCGTGGCGCACGAAGATCACCCTTCCTTCGTGGCGGGCGACGCAGTGTCCGCCGTGGGCGGGTGCGCCCACGCGCACCTGCAGGATGTTCTCTTGGGTGCTCATGAAATGTCTTTCGGTTTGGAAATCGGGGGTGTTGGGCCGGTGATGGCGGGTTTCGCCCCGGCCGAGCCTTGCTCGGTGGGGCCCAGGAACATCGAGACGTCGGAGGAATCCAGGCGCCACGGCACCGAGGCCACCACGACCCCCGGCTCGTAGTGCAGGCGGTTCTTGATCCGCATGGCGGTCTGGTTGTGCACCAGCTGCTCCCACCAGCGGCCCACCACGTACTCGGGGATGTAGACGACAATCAGATCCCGCGGGGAATCACGCTTGATCGAGCGGATGTACTCGATGATCGGGGGCGAGATCTCCCGGTAGGGCGAAGCCAGGACGGTGATCGGCACCGGGATTCCCAGCGACTCCCACTGCGCAAGGGTCGCCGCGGTGCGTTCGGAGTCCGAATCCACCACGATGGCATCGATTTTCGAGGGCCGCGCGGCACGGGCGAAGGCCACGGCCCGCAGTACCGGCTTGCGCAGCGTGGAGACCAGCACCAGGGCATGGACGCGTGCCGGAAGCGCGGTGGCCGAGTCGTTGGCCCCGATCGCCAGTTCGCGATCGACCTTCACGTAGTGCCGGTGCAATGCGTCCATCATGAAGAAAAGCACTGCGATGCCCAGCACCGCCAGCCATGCCCCGTGCACCAGCCGGGTGCCCAGCACGATCACCAGCACGGCGGCGGTGAGCCCGAACCCCACGATGTTCAGCAGGCGGGAGCGGTGGATCCTGGCGCGAACCCGGGACTCGGGGGTCTGGGCGAGCTCGCGGCCCCAGTGCTTGATCATGCCCAGCTGGCTCAGTGTGAAGGACACGAAGACCCCCACCACATAGAGCTGGATCAGGGTCGGCACATGGGCGTTGAACACCCAAATGAGCGCGATCGCGGCGATCGCCAGGGCCAGGATGCCGTTGGAGAAGCCAAGCCGGTCCCCGCGGGTGCGCAGCTGCCGGGGCAGGTATCCGTCGGTGGCCAGGTGCGAGGCGAGGTTCGGGAAGGAGTTGAAGGAGGTGTGCGAGGCCATCAGCAGCACCGCCGCGGTCAGTGCCAGCACCAAGAAGAACCCGATCGAGGCATCGCCGAAGATTGCCTCGGCCAACTGGCTCAACACCGGGTTCTGGATGTAGTCGGCGGGAATCGGCCCGCCGTCAAGCAGCAGTCCGGTGGCCGGATCCTCGACCACGTGGACTTGGACGGCACGTGCCAGGTACATGGTGCCCAGGGTCAACGCCCCGGCGATCAGGCCCAGCAACAGCAACACGATCGCCGCATTGCGTGCCTTGGGCCTTGCCATCTTGTGCACGTTGGAGATCGGGACCTCGACACCGGTCAGCGCTGCCGAGCCCGTGGAGAAGGCACGCAGCACCAATAGCACCCCCGCCACCCCGGTGAGCCCGTGGGGGTAATTGGGATCCGGGACGACGTCGAAGCCGGCACTCGGGGCGGTGCCCAGGTTCCCGGTGGCCGCAAGGATCCCGCCCATGGCCAGCATCACCAGCACCACGCCCACAAAGAGGTACACCGGGGCCGCGTTGCCCAGCCGCGAGCGTCCCCGTCCGCGCAGGTTCAGCAACGTGAGGATCACCACTCCCGCGGTGGCCATCCAGGGTTGGCTGCCGTCCAAAGCGGGGAAGGCGGCAACGACATAGTGGGATGCCGAGGAAATGGACACGGCGACGGTGAGCACGAAGTCCACCAGCAATGCCGCGGCCACGGTGGTCCCGGCGCGGTGTCCCAGGTTCACCGAAGCGATTTCATAGTCCCCGCCGCCGGAGGGGTAGGCCTTCACCGATTGCCGGTAGGAAGCGATGATAACCAGCATGACCACCATGATGGCCAACCCCACCGACGGGGAGAACGCCATGGCACCCAGCCCAGCCAGGGCCAGGGTGAGCATCACTTCGTCGGGGGCGTAGGCGATCGAGGAGAACGCCGAGGCCGAGAAGAACGGCAGCGCAAGGCGTTTGCGAAGCGGCGCCTGCTTTAGTTTCTCGGTCCTAAAGGGGCGCCCCACCAGAATCCGCTTCAAAGCGGCGAGGAATGAGAGCACGCTCCAAAACTAGCCCGGTTTGCCCCGCCCTGTCATACACCACACCGTCGGGCGCCACGTGAAGAATCACGCATCGGACCCGCCAACCGTGAAAGACTGGTGGCTGTAGCGTGCCGCAGCGCAAAACCGCGGCACCCCGGCTGGAGTCAAAGGATGGATCATGGCGCACTTCGTCATCATGGGTTGCGGTCGGGTGGGCGTGACCCTGGCCCACACGCTGGACGATGCCGGTCACTCGGTCGCGATCATCGACCAGGACGACCGGGCCTTCCGCCGGTTGCGCCGTAATTTCTCCGGTCTCAAGGTCTCCGGGGTCGGTTTCGACCGCGAGACCCTGGAACGGGCCAACATCTCCGAGGCCTATGCCTTCGCCGCCGTTTCCAGCGGCGACAACTCAAACATCCTGGCCACCCGGGTGGCCCGCGAGACCTATCACGTCCCGCACGTGGTGGCTCGGATCTATGATCCGGGCAGGGCGGAGATCTACCAGCGACTGGGCATCCCCACGGTGGCCGCGGTGCGCTGGAGCTCGGACCAGGTGTTGCGCAGGATCCTGCCCGAGCATTCGCTGCACGGCGATTTCCGCGAGGCCTCGGGCCGCTTGATCCTGGGCGAAGTCAACGTCCACGAGGGCTGGTACGGATCCGGGCTCGAAGAGCTCGAGGCCGTCGCACCGATCCGCATCGCCTATCTTTCGCGTTTTGGCGAAGGCATCCTGCCGGTTCCGGGGATGCGGTTGCAGCAAGGCGACATCGTCCATGCGATGATGCCCATCAACGCCGACAAGGACATAGAAAAGGTCCTTTCCGCCCCGCCCAAGCCAACCACGGAATAGAGTTCAACAATGAAGGTCATGATTGCCGGAGCGGGTTCCGTGGGAAGTTCCATCGCCAAGGAATTGATCACCAACGGGCACGAGGTGCTGCTCATCGATGAAAAGCCGGAGGTCGTTTCGCGCGCCGGGGTCCAGGGGGCACGCTGGCTCTTCGGGGACGCCTGCGAACTCTCGGTGCTCAAGGAAGCCAAGCTCGACGAGGTCGACGTGGTGGTCTCGGCCACCGGGGACGACAAGGTGAATCTGGTGGTCTCCCTGCTGGCCAAGAGCGAGTTCGGGGTCGGGCGCACAGTGGGCCGGGTCAACAACCCGAAGAACGACTGGATGTTCGATGATGCGTGGGGCGTGGACGTCGCGGTCAGCACTCCGCGGCTGATGACCGCCCTGGTCGAGGAGGCCGTGGAGATCGGCGACCTGGTGCGCCTGATGACCCTGCAGTCCGGGGTCGTCTCGATGGTGGAATTCACCGTGCCTCATGATTCCAAGCTCATCGGGCGCACCCTCGGTTCGGTGCCCTGGCCCTCGGATGCCACCGTAGTGGCGATCCTGCGCGATGACGTCCCGCTGACGCCAAGCCTGGACGATGTCATCGAGGGCGGGGACGAGTTGTTCTTCGTGACAACGATCGTGGCCGAGGACCAATTGCGCGCCGTGCTGCGCAACTCCGGAACCGAAGAGACGTAACCGGCCCGGACGTTGGGGCTAGCGCCCCGCTGCGGTCTTGGACGCGTCGAGCGGCCGCGAAACCATCCATGCTGCCCAAAGCCCGGCCGCATACAGCGGCACGCCCATGGCCAGCCGTGCCGCCCCCAGCGCCGGCACGTTGTCGGCGAGGTAGAGCGGCACCTGCACGGCCAGGCGACCGACGAATACCGCCACCACGATCCACGTGGCCCACGCATACTGCTTGGTACGGGCCTTGCTGGAGCGCCAGTCGGTGTTCTCCTGGCGGATGAACCCGAAGATCACGCCCATCAGCGGCCAGCGGACCAGGATGGAAACCACCAGCGCCGCGCCATAGGCCAGGTTGGTATAGAAGCCCGGCACGTAATAGTCCTTGGCTTCCCCGGTCACCCTGGAGAAGATTGCGCAGATAGCGACCCCGACCAGGCCGGTGAGCGCCTGCGTGAGAGTTCCGCGGCGCACCAGCCGCGCGACGGTGAAAATAACGGCGACCGCCACCGAAGCGATGAGCGCCGGGTTCAGTTCCTGCCAGACGGTGAAAATGACCAGGAAGACCAGTCCCGGCAACAACGACTCGACGAGCCCGCGGACCCCGCCGACGGTCTTCAGGACATCGATCTGCCCGTCCCCCCGACGCTCGATCCCCGCATTGGCGCCGATCCGCCGCGCCACGTCCTGTGCGTCGGGAGAAGTGTCCTCGGGGTTGGGCGTTTCTTCGCTGTGCTCGCTCATGGCGGGTTTTTTCCTTGGAGGCG
>JAUNVO010000001.1:7620-39485 GCA_030540695.1 Micrococcaceae bacterium
GTCACGATGAACGCGGGGGCTTGCTGGGGCGGAAGGATCGTCATGGATTCGACATAGCCACGGTGGGCGATGCGTCCGCGCACCGGAAGCTCGGACAGCGAGGAAATCCGCAGCAGGCCACCGGGGTCCGATGATTCCGGCACGCCCTGGAGGGCCACCACCGGATGTTGTTCCTGCCGGCCGCGCTTGGTCTTCAGCGGTTTGTCCTTGGGCACCTGGGGTTAGCCGATCGAGGTGATTTCCGGGCCGCGCTCGGGCCGCTCGGTGTCTTCGCTTTCCTCATCGGCCTCGGCCTCGGGCTCCGTGCGGGCCAAGGCGCCTGATGGCACGGTCAGGGCCAGGAGTTCGGTCGGGGGCATCGGGGTGTCGCCACGAACCACGACCACTTGGGCCAGGGCATCTTCCATGGCCTTGGATTCGGTCGCGTCGGTCAAAGCGGCACCGCCGATCACCGCTCGCAGGAACCAGCGTGGACCGTCGACGCCCAGGAAGCGCAGGACCACGTAGCCCTTGCGGCCGTCGGGGGCCTCTTGCGGCACGCGGGCCAGCAGTTCGTTGCCGAATCGACCGGGAACCGTTTCGGTTTCCCCGCCCTGATCCGCGATCCCGGTGGCGATCTGGGTGGAGATCCCGGGCCACAGGTCATCGGTCTTGGGAGCCGCGAAAACCTGCAGCTGCATCCGGGAGCCACCGATTTCCAGTGCCACGGCAATGACCCGTTGGGTGGCTTCTTCGACTTCCAGTCGAAGCTGGAGTCCCGGCACCGGCTTGATCAGCAGTGCCCCCAGGTCCAGGTAGCCGTCGTGGTCTTCGAAGTCGTCACCGTCGAAGGGGCCCTCCGAGGTGTCCCGCAGGGCCTTTTCGGCAATGGGGGCACCAGCGCCGTCTTCCGTGGCTTGGGCCTTTCCGGCCGGCGGGGTCTTGTCGGCCGCCTGCGTCGATTCGGTTGCGGCCGCCGCATTGAGTCCGGCGATCGTCTGATCGGCCTGCGGCTCTTCGGCGACCTTTTTCTTGCGCTTGAAAATCATGGAAGTTGCTTTCTTGCTGTGTCGATGCCGAAACGCGGGACGTCCGGATCGATGCGGCTAGTGGCTGGTGGGCACGGCTTCGAATCCGCCGGTTGAACCAAAGCCGCCGGCGCCGCGCGAGGTGTCGTCAAGTTCCTGGACCTGGATGAAACGGGCCCGTTCGACCTTCTGGATCACCAGCTGGGCGATGCGGTCACCGCGCTTCAGGGCGATCGGGGTGGTTGCGTCCGTGTTCAACAACGTGACTTTCAACTCACCACGGTACCCGGCATCGACCGTTCCGGGGGCATTGACCACGGTCAAGCCATGCTTGGTGGCAAGGCCCGAGCGGGGGTGGACCAGCCCGACGAATCCACGTGGCAGCGCCAGGGAGACGCCGGTGGGAACCAGCGCGCGCTCCCCCGGTGCCAAGGTGACGTCCTCACGGGCGCACAGGTCGGCTCCCGCGTCCCCCTCATGGGCGTAACTCGGAACGGGGAGTCCCGGGTCAAGCATTTTCAGGGCGACATCGACACTCGATTCGGACATGTGTTTTCCACTCCCGGGGGTTGGTTTTTGTTCCGCGGGCCGCGCTGCGACCCACGGGGCTTCTGCACCGATTCTAGTCCCTCGGCCCCCTGCCCGATGGCAGGGAGACACTAAGCCACCGCCTATGCTTGAAGACATGGCCGAGAACCCTTCACCCACGCATTCCTCCCCCACCACTTACCGCGAGAAGCTCTGGCCCGCATGGTGGATCTGGGTCGTCACGCTGGGACTGGGCGGCACCGCCGCCGTGGCCTTCATGCCGATCGGCATCCGTTGGGGTGTCGTCGCCGGAGTGATTGCCCTGGCGCTGATCACTTTTGCCCTGGTCATGAGCACCCCGACCATCGAGGTCGATGAACACGGCGTGCGCGTGGGGCGCGCGAGCATCGAACGGGAGTTCGTTGGCGAGGTGACCGGCTACCGGGGTGCCGCAGCCTACCACCAGCGCGGCCCGGGCCTGAACGGCATTGCCTTCATGTGCCTGCGCGGCTGGATCGATCCCGTGGTGCGCATCGAGATCACCGACGAACGCGACGCCACTCCGTACTGGATCACGTCCACCCGGCGTCCCGAGGAACTCACCGCGGCATTGGGCGGCTTGATGATCCAGTACCGCGAAGAGCCGGAGTCCAAAGACACCGACACCTCCGCCGCTCCCGACAACAGCACCGGGGCCGAATCGGCCTAGCCCGGTATCTGCCGGAATCGTGAAAAGCGCCCACCACCCCGCCTCCCATGGAACAACGGGAGACGGGGTGGTGGGCGCTTTGATGTTGGTCCGCCTGCTCCTGTCCACGGGCGCACCGACTGCGTAGTTATCCTTCGCAATCGGAACAGTAAAGCATTCCGTCCTTTTCGAGGGCGATTTGCGAGCGGTGCCGCACCAGGAAGCACGAGGCGCAGGTGAACTCGTCGGCCTGGGCCGAGAGCACCATCACCTGGAGTTCCTCACCGGAGAGATCGGCGCCTGGCAGCTCGTAGCTGTCAGCCAGTGCCGATTCGTCCTCGTCGATCAGGTTTGAGGCGTTGGTGTTGGTGTTGCGTTGCGCCTTGAGTTCCGGGGCGGGTTCTGGTTGCCCCTCGTCGCCGGCATGCCTTCGAGGTGCATCATAGTCGGTTGCCATAGTTGCTTCTTCACACTCCGCTTGGTTAAAGCTCTTCTTCGTACCCTCGGTTCGCGCGGGAACCGGTTATTGGCCGCGTGGCCGATCAACGCGTTTGGATGCGCCTATGATTCAACGTGTAAACGGTCATTTTTGTGCCCGGTGGTCCACGGCCTGTTTATCATTGCATCTTCGGGCCCTGTCCCGGGTTGCCTGACCAGCATTTTACCGGCTTTGCTTCCCGCAGTGGGAAATGTCATGAAGGCCGGCCGCGCCACACCTAGGCACCTCTTAGGTATTTGGCGGTGCAGGTGGCAGAGTTTTACCCATAACACGACGGTTTGTGGAGGATAGTCATGCGTCAACTCCGACTGGTGGGCATCCACGAGAACGGTGAGAGCCTGCACCTGAGCAGCAAGGATGGGAACAGCTTTGAGCTGCCCATCGATGAAGCGCTGCGCAGTGCACTGACCCGAGCTGCCCGGGCCGATCGTTCAGAGGTACCCCTCGCACCCTTATCGCCACGCGAGATCCAGACCAGGATCCGCTCCGGCGCCACCGCCGACGAGGTCGCCGCGGAGTCCGGCATGCCGCTGGAACGGATCATGCGCTACGAGGGACCCGTGTTGGCCGAACGCGAGTACATTGCCTCCCAGGCCCGCAACGTCGAGGTCTCCGCCCCACAGGCCCATGAGGGGTACCGCAGCATCTTTGGCGAGGAGCCGGCGAACCTGGGCGAAATGGTTGCCTACAGGATCCATAGCCTGGGCATAGAGAGCGAGTCGGTGGCCTGGGATGCCTGGCGTGCATCGGATGGTTCGTGGGACGTCGTTGCCCGCTTCGAGTTGCCCGAATCAGACACCAGCATCTCCCTTGATCCGGGTAACGAGGAAACGTTGGCCAAATGGTCTTTTCACCCGAATCGCAAGTCCTTGCAGAACGCCAATCGGTGGGCCCAGGTGCTCAGCGAGCTTGAACCGCTCGACGCCACTGTCGGCACCCGTCGCCTGACCGCCGTGGCGGATCACCCCTTCGATGTCGAGGCGGACGGCGACGAAGTGGATTTCGAGTCCGCCGTTGCCGACTCCGAGGAGCTCTTGGACGTGCTCAGCGCACGCCGTGGACAGCGCCTGGGCATCAACGAGGAAAGCGACGACGCACTTGCCTCGATGCTTTCACGTTCACCGCACCCCGATGACGATCCGCGTCTGGCCGGCCCCGAGTCGCTGGACGACGGCCTGCCCCGGCTCTATGACGGGGTCAGCACGCGCACCACATCGATCTCCCTGGTTCCTTCACCCCAGCCGGCGGCCCCCGAGGCCGCAGCCGGAGACGTGGACCCCTCCGGAGACGAGGAAACCGGCGGCAAGAAGAAGGCCAAGCGCTCATCGGTTCCCAGCTGGGACGAAATCGTCTTCGGACGCCGCAACAACAACGACTGAGACAACGGCGGCCTCGGTTTCATCGGCCCGGTCAAGGGCGGGACTGGTTCCCGTTCCTTGACCGGGCCCGCTTTTTGGGCTATTTCCCGGTTACGGGACGTGCCAGGGTCAACAACGGGACCTCGCACTCGGCACGGGTCATTGACCCGTGTTGGCCGACCATCAGGAAGGCCGAGGGGCTCACCCGGCGTCCGTCCAGGAAGGCGATGTCCTCGGCCGCGAGAACCAACAGGTCCCCGATGCGCTCACGCACCGCCGCATCGACCTCCCCAAAGAGCCCGTGGGCGATGGCCTCGTCCCTGGTGAGTACCCAGGCCTTGGCACCAAAGCGATCCCGCCAGGCCTGTGCGAGGTCCTCACGTTTGGCCGCGGGGCACCCGGGATGGAAGTGCAATTGGACTGCGCGAGGCTCCCCCGCTGTCAGTTCGACCCCGTCCACCAGTTCCGGGAACCGGGAATAGTCGATCCGCCACTTTTCATCGACGTCCACCATCCCGTGGTCCGCGGTCAGCAGCAGCAGTGTTCCGGGCGGGACGCGGGCCGCCAGGGTGCGCATGGAGGAGTCAAGGTCCTCCAACGCGTTTCCCCACTTCACCGAGCCCTTGCCGTGGCGGTGGCCGGCCTTGTCGAGTTCATTGAAGTAGCAGTAGACCAAGACCCGGCGGTGTTTGGCGAGGGTCTCGCACGTGGTGCGCACCCGGGCGTGCGTGGATTCCGCCGGGATGAATTCGGTACCGCGCAACGCGGCGCCGGTCAGCGCCGAGTCCTTGAATTGGCCCAGGCTGACGGTGGCGGTGTGCACCCCGTCTGCCGCGGCTCTTTCAAAGACCGTGGCGTGTGGTTGCCAGGCCAACGGGTCAAGGTCCTTGGGCCACCCACCGAGCTGGTTGACCACCCGACGCCGTTGCGGATCCACCGCGTCGTATCCCACCAGGCCGTGTTGTCCCGGGGGAAGCCCGGTGCCAAAGGATGCCAGCGAGGCGGCGGTCGTTGAGGGGAAGGCGGCCACCAGCGTCTGCGAATTTTCCATGAGTTTGCGCAGGAACGGGGCATGTCCGCCCCGGGCCCGCAGCAATGCCTTGCCCAGCCCGTCGACCATCACCACACAGATGCGGTTGGCCGCTGGCAGTGAGAGCGGGTTGTGGAAGCCCGGCACTCCCAGGGCCGAGGCTGCGCTGGGCAGCAGCTCGGCAATGGTCTTGATGCCATAGGGTGGTGCCGCCGGCAATGCGGTGGCCGGGACGTTTTTGCTGTTGGTTGCCACGGCGCGCGGTGATCCCTTGCGGCCCTAGCCCTGGTGGGTGTTGCGGCCGAAGCGGGAGCTGACGCGGCCGCGGACTTCGGTTGCGGGCCCCTGGGCGGGAAGGGCCCGCGCCTCGGTGCCGCGGGGCGCCGAGGCCCGTCGCATGGCGGTGGCAAAGCCGCGCGCGGCGGTGACCGCGTTCACCCCGTCCGCCTCCGCGCTGACGCGCAGCACGAGGTCTTCTTGCTGGGAGGTTCCGGTGTAGCCGTGGTCCGCGTCGCAGGCGGCGTCCGCGCAACCCGCCGGGGCGAGGTCGATCCTTTGGGCTCCGGCCCAGGCAATGCCCACGGTCAGTTCCTTGACCGGATCGCCGGTGCCGTAGTTCTGCGGCTGGTGGTAGACGTAGCTGGTGGCAACCGTGGTGACCTTGGAAAGCTGGACCAGTTCGGTGGATATCTGGGCCATGACTTCCTTGCCCTTTTCATCCAGCTGCTGGTCATCGACGTGGGTCACCAGCAAGACGTCCTCGGCCAACACCAAAACAGTGATGTGGCGGTGGACCTCGTGCTGGTCGAAGTGGGTCTCCAAGTGGACCAGGTGGGCCCCGGGTTTGCGTCCGTCAAGGGCTTCGTCAATGATGTCCTCGACCATTTTGGGGTAGAACCCGGCACGGATGAGGTCGGTTTGCAGGTCAGGGCTCGCAGCCGAAGAAAGGGGGGTCATGCCCCCTAGTCTACCCAAGGCCGCCGACCGCTCAGTGGCTCATGGCCCGGCGGGCCGAATCGGTGCGCTGCTCGGCGTTGCCCAGACAGACTTCCACCGCCAGCACGGTGGTGCCGGAGGTAGCGGCCATCACCGGGTTGATTTCCACCAACGACACCTCGGGATGGTTGTCCTTCATCGTCGCCACCCGGTTCAAGAGGTCCTCCAACGCGCCCAGGTCCACCCCGGGCAGACCCTGGTAGCCGCGCAGCCTGGCAGCGGCCCTTGGGGCGTGCACCAGGTCCGAGAGATCGGTGTTGGTCAGCGGCGGCGTTGCGTGCGCCCAGTCATCAAGCAGGTTCACCGCGTCCCCTGCCAGCCCGAAGGAGATGACCGGACCCAGCAGCGGGTCCTCTACGGCACGGATCACGCACCCCTGCCCCGCCGGGGCCATCGACTGGACTTCCAGGTCGGTGGCCGCATACGGGCTCATCGCCTCGCGCATGTGTTCGAGGTTTGAACGCAGTGAAACCTCATCGGTGATGTTCAGCCGCACCCCGCCCAGGTCCAGCCGGTGGCGCAGATGTTCGTCGCGGGCCTTGATGGCCACCGGCCAGCCAAGCCGGTGGGCCGCGGCGACGGCCTCGTCGGGGTTCTCGAATCCAACTGATTCCAGTACTTGGATCCCGTAGTGGCCCAGCAGTTCCGCGGACTGCGCCTTGGAGAGGTGCAGGAGCTCCACCCCGTGCAGCGTACCCAGCGCGTCTTCGATGAACCGGGAGGCGGCCGGGACATCGATGCCGACGGGTTCGATGGTTTCGCCTTGTTCGCGCGCGACCCAACGGGCATAGCGCACGATCGCGGCCAGCGCGTTCACGGCAGTGCCCGGCGAGGAATAGCACGGCAGCCCGTACCCGCTGCCGTCTTGCCTGGTCCCGTCATCCAGGAGCCCGTCGGCGGTGGCCACTGGGTCGATGATCCCGGGGAAGACCGCGATGACCGGTTTGCCCCACGGCTCAGCCGCCTTGCGGATGGCCTTGGCCATCACCGTGGGCGAAAGACCGGCCTCGGGCAGCAGGGTGACGATCCCGCAGTGCACCAGCGGGTTCTCCAACGCTCGCTGAAGGGCTGCGGCCAGTCGCGGCAGCGCCCGCGAGGCACCGTCGTCCAATGCGATATCGGGATCCGAGACGATGACCTCGAGCTGGTTTTGCTCGGCCGCGTCGGAAACCACCGAGGCCAGCGCCACGGAGTTGGCCAGCACCGCGAGCCCGCTTCCGCCAGGCAGCGGCTGGGCAGCGACAATCTGTGCGACCTCCATCAGCTCCTCGTTGGTTCGCACGCGGATCACCCCGGACTGGCGCAGCATCGCGTCCACCGCCGCGGTCGGCGCTTGGGTGGTGCGCACGGCATGCCCCGGGGGCAGGCGCAGGCCCATCACGTCGGATTTGGCCACGATCACCGGTTTGGAGTGTGAGAGCCTGCGCGCGATACGGGAGAACTTGCGCGGGTTGCCAAAGGATTCCAGGTAGAGGCCCACCACCCTGGTTGCCGGGTCGTCCTCCCAGAACTGCATGGCATCGTTGCCCGAGACATCCGCCCGGTTCCCTGCCGAAACAATCGAGGAGATCCCGACGTCGCGGCGGACCGCGGCCGCGTAAAGCAGCACCCCAATGGCCGCCGATTGGCTAAAGAGCCCCATGCTCCCGGACTTGGGCATCCCCGGGGCCACCGAGGCGTTCATGGATGTGCCTGTCTCGGTGTTCACCAGTCCCAGGGACGCCGGGCCGATCACCCGCATGCCGTTGGCCCGGGCCAGGCGCACCAGTTCGCGCTGCCGGGCCAATCCGGCCTCGCCGTCCTTGGCGAATCCCGCGGTGGCGATCAGCAGCCCCTTGACCCCTGCGTGGGCACATTCTTCGATGACATCGTGGATCCCGTCCTTGGGCACCGCGATCACCGCCAGGTCCACAGGGCCCGGGATCTCTGACACGGAGCCGTAGCTTCGCATCCCGCCGAGCTCGAAGGCCTGCGGGTTCACCCCGTAGACCGCCCCGGTGTATCCACCCTCGATGATGTTGTGCAACAGCGTGTAGCCCAGGGTTCCCCATTCCCTGCTGGCCCCGATCACGGCGATTGATGCGGGGGCCAGGAGCCCGGCCAACGACTTGGCTTCGGCGCGGTGTTCGCGCGATTCCATCACCGCGCGGGACTTCTCCGTGGGGTCGATGGAAAACTCGAGCATCACCACACCCTCGTCGAAGTGGCGCTTGACCGCATAGCCCGCCTCGGCGAAAACGGTGAGCATCTTCCGGTTTTCCGGAAGCACCTCGGCGGAAAACCGTGCGATGTCGTTTTCACGGGCCGCGGCGGCGAGGTGTTCGAGCAGGATCGAACCCACCCCCATGCCCTGGTAGGCGTCGGAGATGTTGAAGGCGACCTCCGCTTCACCCGGGTCATCGAGGCGGTCATAGCGCCCGACCCCGATGATGTCCTCGCCGCGCAGCACCACGAATGCGGTGCGGTCAACGTGGTTGACCTGGGTGAAACGTTTGAGTTCTTTGGGCGTCAGCGCGGACTTGTACGTAAAATAACGTAGGTAGACGGAGGATTCGGACTGTTTGCGGTGCATCTTTTGCAAATTGTCGGCGTCGCTCGGTTGAATCGGACGTAGATGTGCCGTTGAACCGTCGCGCAAGACAACATCTGCTTCCCAATGGGACGGATATTCACCGGGTTTACGACCATCCACCATAGGCTTAGCCTAGCGGTCGTCGCGAGACGCATACATGGATCGACGCGCCGGTGACCGCTGGCTTTGCAGGAATCGGCACTTGACCAAGGGCCGGCATCAGTATCGAATCGAGGATTCACACCCATTATGGCGCGCAAAAAGCCTGAACCACTGCCCGCGGACTTCGTTGAGCACATCGTGGACATCGATGTGACCAAGGAAATGGAGGGCTCCTTCCTGGAGTACGCCTACTCCGTGATCTACTCCCGCGCCCTGCCCGATGCCCGTGACGGGCTCAAGCCCGTACAGCGTCGCATCCTGTACATGATGTCCGAGATGGGGTTGCGCCCGGAGAAGGGCCACGTCAAGAGCGCCCGTGTGGTCGGCGAAGTCATGGGCAAGCTGCACCCGCACGGCGACACGGCGATCTATGACGCCATGGTGCGCATGAGCCAGGGCTTTGCGTTGCGCCTGCCGCTGATCGACGGGCACGGAAACTTCGGTTCCCTCGATGACGGTCCGGCGGCGCCGCGTTACACCGAGGCGCGACTGGATGCCTCGGCGGTGGCGATGACCGCGAACCTGGACGAAGACGTCGTCGACTTCGTGCCGAACTACGACAACCAGTTCATGCAGCCCTCGGTGCTTCCCGCCGCCTTCCCCAACCTCCTGGTCAACGGCACCACCGGCATTGCCGTGGGCATGGCCACCAACATGGCTCCGCACAACCTCGGTGAGGTCATCGCCGCGGCCCGGCACCTGATCGCGAATCCCGAGGCGGATCTGGCGGCGATCATGAAGTTCATCCCCGGCCCGGACATGCCCACCGGCGGCAAGGTCGTGGGCCTGGACGGCATCCGCGACGCCTACCGCACCGGGCGCGGCACCTTCCGCACCCGGGCCAAGGTCGAACTCGAACAGATCACCGCGCGCCGCGCCGGCCTGGTGGTCACCGAGCTGCCTTACATGGTGGGCCCGGAAAAGGTCATCGAGAAGATCAAGGACGCCGTCAACGCCAAGAAGCTCACCGGCATTGCCGACGTGGTGGACTTGACCGACCGCAGCCACGGGCTGCGCCTGGTCATAGAACTGAAGAACGGGTTCAACCCCAACGCGGTGCTGGCCCAGCTCTACAAGTACACGCCGCTGGAGGATTCCTTCGGGATCAACAACGTTGCCCTGGTCCAGGGCCAGCCCAGCACCATGGGCCTTCTTGAGCTGCTCACCGTCTACGTCGATCACCGCCTGCAGGTGGTGCGCCGGCGCACCGGGTACAGATTGCAAAAGAAGCTCGACAGGCTGCACCTGGTCGAGGGCCTGCTGATCGCGATCGTCGACATCGACGAGGTCATCGCCATCATCCGTTCCTCCGATGAGACGGCCCAGGCACGCGAGCGCCTGATGGCCATTTACGATCTCTCCGAGCTACAGGCCAACCACATCCTGGAACTGCGCCTGCGCCAGCTGACCAAGTTCTCCCGGCTGGAACTGGAGAAAGAGGCCGATGAACTGCGTTCGGGCATTGATGAGCTCAAGGCGATCCTGGAATCCGATTCGTTGCTGCGGGATCTGGTGTCCGGGGAACTGGCGCAGATGAGCGAGCAGTTTGCCACCCCGCGCCGCACCGTGTTGCTGGAGTCCGAATCGGGCACACCGCTGAGGGGCACCGCGATGCCCGCCGCACCGGTGAGCGGCAAGTCGGCGCCGCTGAACCTGGAGATCGCGGACGACGCATGCCGGGTGCTGCTCTCGGCCACCGGGCAGGTGGCCCGGACCTCCTCGGCTGACCCCTTGGACGGTTCCGTGGCACGGGTGAAGCACGATGTCCTCTCCTCCGCGCTGGAGACCACCGCCCGGGGCGAAATCGGCGGAATCACCTCTATGGGGCGGATGCTGCGCCTGCAGGTCGTCGACCTGCCCCTGCTTCCCCCCGCCCATGGCTTCCCGCAGCTGACATCCGGGGTCAAGATCGATGAGTTCGCGCAACTGGCCAAGGGCGAGAAGATGGTGGCCCTGGTTCCGCTGAACCAGGTCATTGCCCTGGGCACGGCCAACGGCGTGGTCAAGCGGCTGAGCCCCGACTATCCGTTGAACAGGGACGAGTGGGAAGCGATCACGCTCAAGGGAAAGGACACGGTGGTGGGTGCCGCGGTGGGACCCGACGATGCGGACCTGGTCTTCGTCACCCGGGGGGCGCAGTTGCTGCGTCTGGCCTCGGCCGCCGTGCGCGCCCAGGGCCGCACCGCCGGCGGCATGGCGGGCATCAAGCTCGGCGCCGGTGACACCGTGATCTTCTTCGGCGTCGTGGAGGCCAACGCCCCGTCACCGGTCCTTGTGTCGATCGCCACCGGTTCGAACACGCTGCCGGGAACGGCAACGCACTCGGTCAAGGTCACCGATTTCACCGAATACCCGCTCAAGGGCCGGGCGACCGCCGGGGTGAGGGCACACCGCTTCCTCAAGGGCGAGGACCATCTTGAACTGGCCTATGCCGGCGCCGGCCCCGCCCGGGCTTCCTCCGCGGCCGGGGTTGTGCGGGCGCTGCCCACCGAATACTCCAGGCGCGATGGCTCCGGTGTGCCGTTGGCCCAGGGCATCGATTTGCTTGGCGGGATGCCTGTGGTTGAATCCGCGGCCGATGAAGCTCAGGGCGCCGGGGAACTGCCGGCAGCGGGTACCTCGACACGGGCACCGCTGAAGGCCCCGGAGGCGGACAGCAAGCCGTTTGCCGATTCCGGGGTGGTCGAGGTCGAGCCCGCGCGCAGGGTCGCGATCCAGGACTCGCTGCTTGACGAGTAGCAGCGATGCCACGGGTCCGCTTGCGCAAGGGGCCGGCACATCCGCGGTGAACCATGGCCCGGGTACAACGACGGACCGGAAATGAATGCAGGACGGTGGATCCGGCCACGTACCTGGAGCTTCATCCCGTCCTTCACCTCCCTGCCCGCTTGGTGGTCCTTGCAACGGCCCATCGAGTTGACGAGGCTCCGCGGGCCGGTCCGCCAGCCGGCGCCCATCGGCATCAACTGGTGGGTGCTGTCCGAGGATGCGAAGATCGTGCAGCGCACACCCTTCGCATCGGAACCGGCCCATGCCCAGGCTGTGGCTCCGACGATACGGTGATCCCGGTGAATGCGGGCGCGTTCGCTACCTCGATTTCGTCATGGACGGCATCAGCCGGTGCTTCTCCGGTCTCGGCGGAGGGGGCCCATGCAACCTTTAGGACCCCACCGGAACCAGCCCGGTGGGCGCGGCCAGGTTTACCCTTGAATCGCCCAGCGCTGCCACCGCTGCGTCGTGGGTGACCAGCAGCACCGCTTGGTCGACCAGTGCCTCGCGTAGGTCGGTGACCAGCTCCACTGCCTCGTCGGCTCCGAGGTGGGCGGTCGGCTCATCCAGCAGCAGCACCTGTGCCCGCGCCACCAAGGCACGGGCGACGGCCAGGCGTTGGCGCTGTCCGCCGGAGAGATGGTGGCCGCCGGATCCGATGCGTTCGTCCAGCCCGTCGGGCAGTGATGAAAGCCAGTCCCCCAGCCCCACCTTGGCCAGCACCCCGTCCAACTCCGTGTCGGTGGGTTGGTCCGCGGCTTCGCGTCCGAGGCAAAGGTTCGAGCGCACCGAGGAATCAAAAAGGTGTGCCTCCTGCGGACACCAGGCAACCTGGGTCAGATCCGCCGCGCCTGCGGGCATCCAACGGCCCTCACCGCGCCTGGCCTCCAGTGAACCGGCCAGCGGCGCCAGGGCACCGAGCATACAGGCGAGCAACGTTGACTTTCCCGAACCCGAGGGACCCGTCACGGACACCCATTGGCCCGGGGCCACGGAAACGTTCAGGTCGCTCACCACCGGTTCGCCCTTCATCCAGCCGATGTCTGCGTCCTCCAGCCGCAGGGCAAGCCCTTGACCATGGTGGGGTACGGGTGCGCGGGATCCGGTGTCCACCGCCGCGATCCGCGGTGCGCCGGCAGTTTCCTGGGCCGTCACATCGTCTCCGATATTCACCCAGACACTGCGCAACGCCGTGTCGAGCTGCGGCAGCTGCTGGATGGAGATCGCCGTGTTGGCGATCGGTTCACCCAGGGCCAGCAGCAGCAGGCCGGCGATCGCCGCGGCTTCTCCGGTGGGGCCGGCCATGGCAACGGCCAGCACCGCCGCCACCGATGAGATCAAGATTGCCCCGCCCTGGGCCAGACCCGCCCCGCGGGCAGCGGCCCGGAGGGACTCCGTGGCCCGGGCGTCGGCGCTGGTGAAGTCCGCCAGCGCCCGCTGCCGGGCCCCGTTGGCGCGCAGATCCCCGGCCGCACGCAGCAGCGTCGGCACCCGGGAACCCAGCCACACGCGGTGTTCGGCAACCTCCGTGGTGCTTCGCTTTTCCACGGCAAGCACGGCGAGTGGAAGGACCAGGAAGGCAGCCACCCCAAGGACGAGTGCCAGCGGAAGTGCACCGGGGGCCCAGAACCCGATCCCGGTGGTGACCGCCGCCCAGGTGGCCAGCGAAGCCACCGGCGGGACTACGACCCGCGGCACTGCATCGCGCACCTCATCGACCTCGGCCACCAGGTGGCCCAGCGCCGCACCCGAGCGCGTCAGCCTGCCCCAGTTTGCCGGTTTGGCCACCAGCGCATCCCAGAGTCGCTGGCGCAATCTGGAGGCGAAGCCGAAGACGGCGTCGTGCACCCGGAGCTGTTCCACGTAGCGAAGCACCGAACGCCCGATGCCAAAGGCGCGCACTCCGACGATGGCCACCATCAAGTGCAGCATCGGGGGTTGGTGGCTGGCGGTGACGATGAGCCAGCCCGAGATCCCGGTCAGGCCCACGCCGAAGATCGCCGCGGCGGCAGCCAACACCAGTCCCGCCACCATGCCGTGGCGGAACCACGGCATCGAGCGCAGGAGCGCCCAGTGGGCCAGCGGCGAACCCTGCAAGGAGGCAGGCAGACGGCCGGGGGGTTCCGTTGCCACTGGCTCCGCTGACGCCCGGTCGCCTTCCACCGGTAGGGGCGCAAGCCCGGCGGCGGATCCGCCCGTACCGGCCTGTCCCCGCAGCATGGCCGCCAGGGTGCGGTCGTGGGTGGCCACCAGCAATGCGCAGCGTCCGCGCAATGCGACCAGCCCCTGCCTGATGAGGTGCGCGGAGGCTTCATCCAGGTGTGCCGTGGGCTCATCGGCCAACACCAGGTTGATTCGCGGGTCGGTTTCCACCTTGGACAGGGTCCGGGCCACGGCAACCCGGCGCAACTCCCCGGGGCTGCAGTCAACAAGCCTGCGGTCCTGGAGGTGGCCGATGTTCGCGGCGTCCAGGGCGCGGCGAAGCCCGGAGGGCCCGAGATCACTCCCCGCGTGCAGGTCGATTTCCCGGGCCACGGTGTTTTCGGTGAACCGGGGGTGTTGGGAAATGAAGGCCACCCGGGTGAGGTCGACGCGGATCTCCCCGGTGCATCGGGAACCAGGCCCCAGCTGACCCAGCACCGCGTGCAGCAACGTGGTTTTCCCGCTTCCGCTGGCGGCGTCCAAGACGTGCACCGAACCGGCGGACAGGTTCAGCGTGAGGTCTTCGAACACCGGTTCGCCGCGGCGGGCGTGCCGGATGCCCAGTGCCTCGATGGCCAACACCTCGGATTCGTTGGCGGGCATCGGCATCGGGGGTTGCCCGGTTTCGAGGCTGCCGTCACCGATGAACTCCTCGCTGCGTTCAAGTGCCTCGACGCCATCCTCGGAGGCATGGAAGGCAGCACCCAGTGCCCGCAGCGGAAGATAGCATTCCGGTGCCAGGACCAATGCCAGCAGCCCTGCTTCCAGTCCCATATGTCCATAGACCAGTCGCACGCCGATGAACACGGCGACCACGGCAACAGAGATGGTTGCAATGAGTTCCAGTGCGAGCCCCGACAGGAACGCGGTCCGCAGCGTCTTCATGCTGCTTTTTCGGTAGTCTTCCGACACCTTTGCCAAGGCACGGGCCTTGCCTTGGGCCCGGCGCAGGCCAATCAGTGCGGGCAGGCCCTGGGCGAGTTCCAAAAGCTGGTTCGAGAGCCTGTCCAACCCGGCGGCAGCCGCCTTCACCCGGTCTTGGGTGTGCAGCCCGATCAGGATCATGAAAACCGGAACCAGCGGGATGGTCAAGACAACGATCAGGGCCGAGACCCAGTCGGCGAAAAGGATCCGTACACCGACCACGGCGGGGATGACCAGGGCGGAGACCAGTGCGGGGAGATATTTGGTGTAGTAGTTGTCCAATCCGTCCAGCCCGCGGCTGGCCAGTGCGGCCAGGGCCCCGGGCCCCGGTCCTGCGGTGGTGCCGGAACCGCGTAGCCCGGCGTCCAGCAGCCGGGACCGCAGCCTTTCCTTGGCACCCAGCCCTGCCCTGTGCGCGGCAAACTCGGTGGCCCAGACCGCGCCAGCGCGCAGGAACGTCCCTCCCAGGCCCAGCACGAGCAACCGCGTCGCATCCAGTTCGGTCCCCGCTGCCAACTGGCTGATGGCGGTGGCCAACGCATCGGCGATCAGCACGATCCCCACCGCTTTCAGTGCGGCGAGCCCGGCCAACACGGCCAGTACCGTGCGGGAGCCTGTCCCTGCGGGAAGAACCGGTTTCACGGTGCTGGCCCTCTTTCTTGGCTGGTTAGACGATCGGGGTCACGGCGCGGGCATCGGGGATGTGGGACTCGGTGATGCGCTTGCGGAACACCCAGTATGTCCAACCCTGGTAGACGAGCACCAACGGGAGCCCGAACGCCGCGACGATGCTCATGAGCTTGAGCGTGTACGGGGTCGAGGATGCGTTGGACACGGTCAGGTTGTAGGCCGCGTCAATGCTCGAAGGCAGGACGTTGGGGTAGGCCGCGACGAAGATCGCCGCGACCCCGGCCAGCAAGAAGATGCCCATCCCCAGGAAGACCAGGCCCTCGTTGTATTTGCGGGCCTGGATGAAAGCGAACACCAGGGCCGCCACTGCAAGTGCCAATGGCGCCAGCGCTGCCATGCTGAGGTTCAGCAGGACCACCGATACCGCCCAGGCGGCAAGCGGCAACAGGGCCACCGGCAACCAGCGTGCCACCAGTTTGGCCGCACGGATGCGGATGTCCCCGTCGGTCTTCAATCCAAGGAAGGCCAGCGCGTGGACCAGGCAGAAGGCCACGACCCCGAGCCCTCCGAGGACCGCATACATGTTGAACCATGCGAAAGGTCCGCCGACGCGGTCCCCATTGCCATCCAGGGGAAGCCCCGTGGTGCTCAACGCGAGCATCGCCCCGACACCAAAGGCAGCGAAGAAGGAGCCGAGGCTGATGGCCCAGTCCCAGGCGTTGCGGACAGCGTCAGTGTGCGCCTTGCCGCGGTATTCGAATGCAACGGCACGGAAGATCAACGCCACGAGCACCAGCGTCAGCGGGATGTAGAGGGCGGAGAAGAGCGAGGCGTACCAGTAGGGGAACGCGGCAAAAGTTGCCGCCCCGGCGGTGATGAGCCAGACCTCGTTGCCGTCCCAGACCGGGCCAATGGTGTTGAGCAGCACGCGGCGTTGCTTCTCGTCTTTGGCGAAGGTCTTCATGAGCATGCCTACGCCCAGGTCAAAGCCTTCGAGGAAGAGATAGCCGCCCCAGAGCACTGCTATCAGGATGAACCACAAGGTGGGCAGGAAATCCACGACAAAGAGTCCTTTCTGTTGAACGGGCGGGTCAGTAGGCGAAGGACAGCACGTCGGTGTCCTCGCTGTCATCGTCTGGGTGGTCGTGGAGCTCGGGCATCGCGGAGCCGATGCCACCGCGGATGTAGCGGGTGAGCAGGACGACTTCAACGACCAGCAAGAACGCGTAGACCAGCGTCAGGGTGATCAGCGAGAAGAGCATCTCCCCGCCGCCGACTCCCGGGGAGACTGCCGCGGCCGTGAACATGAACACCTGGTCGATGCCTTCGAAGCTTGGATTCGGTGCAACGACGAAGGGCTGACGGCCCATTTCAGTGAAGATCCATCCGGCGGAATTTGCCCCGAAGGGTGCAAGCATCCCGAACAGTGCCAGGCGGGAAAGCCATTTGCTCTGCGGGACCGTTCCCTTTCTCGTCAGCCATAACGCCACACCGGCGGCCACGGCGGAGAGCCCGCCCAAGGTGATCATCAGACGGAAACCCCAGTAGGTCACTTCCATGATCGGCAGGTAGTTGATTTCACTACCGGCCCGTTCGCCGTAGATCGGATCATCGGGAAGGTGGGTTCCGTATCTTTCCTGGTACTCGGGCAGCAAGGTGTTGACACCCTTGATCTCGGTGTCGAAGTCATTGTGCGCCAGGAAGGAAAGCAACCCCGGGAGCTCCCAGACCGCGACCATGTCATCACAAGTTGTTGCACCTTCGGAACGCAGGTTGCCGATGGAGAGAATCGAGAAGCCGGTGCCGTCGTGGCAGGCCGCTTCGGCGGCAGCCATTTTCATGGGCTGCTGTTCGAACATCAGCTGCGCCTGTGCATGCCCGGAGAAGGCGACGCCCAGGAAGGAAACCAGCGCGATTCCCGCACCGATGCGAAGGGACTTGATCCAGACCTTGTAGTCCGTCTTGTCGCGGTTCCTTCCCAGGGTGGCGGACTCCCCCACGGTCAGGTTGCCGGCGGCGTCAACCACGTCAATACCACCGCTTCGACGTTTATGCAGGTGGTACCAGGAGATCCCCAATAGGAATCCACCGGCTACGGCAAAGCCGCCAAAAATGGTGTGCGGGAAGGTGACAAGCGCGGTGTTGTTCGTGAAGACCGCCCAGGCATCAACCATCGTTGCCCGACCGTCGATCATTTCGGTGCCAACGGGGTGCTGCATCCATGAATTGGCGACGAGGATGAAATACGCGGAGAGGATGCTGGCCACCGAGACGATCCAGATCGTGGCCAGGTGGATGAGTTTGGGCAATCGTCCCCAGCCGAAGATCCACAGGCCCAGGAACGTGGATTCGATGAAGAACGCCAGTAGTGCCTCCATCGCCAGCGGGGCGCCGAAGACATCCCCGACAAAGCGGCTGTACTCGCTCCAGGCCATTCCGAACTGGAATTCCTGGACGATGCCGGTGGCGACCCCCATGATGAAGTTGATGAGGAACAGCTTTCCCCAGAACTTCGTCATGCGCAGATACTCTTCCTTACCCGTGCGGTGCCACATGGTCTGCATGACCGCAACCACCAGTCCGAGCCCAATGGTCAGCGGCACCATGAGGAAGTGATAAACGGTGGTGATGCCAAATTGCCATCTGGCAATTTCCAGTGCGTCCATGCCTTGCCCTTCACTGAGAAATCGTTTGGCCAGCACCGGGGCGCTGCCATGGTTTCTACGAGTCGTAGAAGTCGTTTCTACTGAGTGTAGAACATTTGGGCCAGACACGGTAAACTGGAGAGAACGAGCGTTGCCCATGGTGACGCCCGTCGGCCCACCAGCTACAGCTGCATGGGGCCTGGATACTCTGTTAGGAATGAAGATTGGCCACTCTTGGCGACCTTGAACGCGCAGTAATGGACCTCCTTTGGGATGCAGTGTCCCCCTTGACCGCCAACGAACTACGCGACCAGCTTGCAGCACCCGATAGCGTCGAGGCCAAGGAACTTGCTGTCACGACGGTCCTGACCGTGCTGGCGCGACTGGAAAAAAAGGGTCTGGTCGCGCGCGAACGCGACATCCGCCCACACCGCTACACCTCGGTGACGAACCGCGAGGAACACACCGTGGCACTGATGAACGAAGCACTGGGAACCGTGCTGGATCGCGAAGCGGTTTTGGCACGGTTCATTGGCGGCATCTCCGCAGAAGAGGCACAGTCCTTGCGCCAGCTGCTCGACGCACCACGTAACGCCTAGCGACGATCGGCACCGCCACCCAACGTGCTGCTGACTTCCTACCTCCTGGCGGGGCTGGCCGTGTTGCTTGCATGGCCCATACCCATTGCCCTCTCGCGTGCCCAGTGGACAGCAAGATCCCCGTTTGCGGCCATGGTCCTTTGGCAAGCCATTGCCTTGGCCGGTGGGCTTTCGATGATCGGGGCCCTGCTCTTTTGGGGACTCGAACCATTGGGCAATACGCTCCTGGATGCGGTGGGTGGAAGTATCAGGCTCCTTCGGGGAGACGCGGGCGCGAAGACCCCCGGACCAATACATATCTTTGCCTTGAGCACCGCAGCACTATTGGGGTTCCATCTGGTGCTCACCTTGATCAGGGCCGCGTGGCGCATCACCCGCCAAAGGTCCAGGCATAGACACATCCTGAAGTTGCTGACAGAGGAATCCGCCGCGAATCCCGGCACGCTCGTTCTTGATCATGAAACCCCGATCGCCTATTGCCTGCCGAGCTTCACAGGTTCGGTCACGGTCCTTTCACGCGGCTTGGTCCAACAGCTGAACGCCGAAGAGCTCCGGGCGGTACTGGCCCATGAAAGGGCCCACCTCGAACAGCGCCACGATCTACTCCTTTTGGCATTCACCTCGTGGAACGATGCGCTTCCCTGGCTGCCGACCTCCAAGCTGTCCCTGGCTGCGGTCCAGGAATTGGTGGAAATGCTTGCCGATGATGTTGCGTTGCGTGAGGTCGCCGCCCCGGTACTGCTGCGCGCCTTGCTCACTGTTGCCACCGGCGCCCTGGGCGATCCTTCCGGCCAAAGCTCCCCTGCCCTGCCCGCGGCAGGCACTGGCGGGGCACCTACCGAAGAGATCTCCTCGCATCGCCTGCGGCGACTGCTCACCCCCAAGCCGGCATTGTCCCGGGCCATGCAGACCCTGACCATCTCGGCTGCGGTACTGCTCATCGCGTTGCCTACAACGATGCTGGTCGCTCCGGAACTCTTCAGTTAGCAGATCAACGTGGCACTGCGTCGACTCGAAAACGGTTGCGGCGGGCGTCCCCTCAGGGATACCCGCCGATCTGGGTTGATCCTGCTATGCGTCAATGCGATCGCGCTCCAGGCGCTCCGCCCCGGAAATAATGAACTGCTTGCGCGGCGCCACGTCCGAGCCCATCAGCAGATCGAATACCCGTTCGGCGGATTCGGCATGTTCCAGCCCTACCCGGCGTAGCGTCCGGTGGCGCGGATCCATCGTGGTTTCCGCGAGCTGGTCTGCATCCATTTCGCCTAGGCCCTTGTATCGCTGAATCGGTTCCTTGTAGCGCCTGCCGCTCTTCTCCAGCTCCGCCAAGACTTCGTGCAGCTCACTCTCAGAGTATGTGTAGACCATCTCGTTTTCCTTGGAGCCGTGGTTCACGATCTCCACACGGTGCAAGGGAGGCACCGCCGCATAGACCCTGCCCGCTTCAACCATGGGACGCATGTAGCGGAAGAAAAGCGTCAGCAGCAACGTGCGAATATGCGCGCCGTCGACATCGGCGTCGGTCATCAACACGACCTTGCCGTATCGGGCCGCATCGATGTCGAAGCTTCGCCCTGAGCCGGCACCGACGACCTGGATCAACGCCGCACATTCAGCATTCGAGAGCATGTCCGCGACCGAGGCCTTTTGCACGTTCAGGATCTTGCCGCGGATCGGAAGCAGTGCCTGGAAATCCGAGGACCGCGCCAAGCGGGCGGTGCCCAGCGCGCTGTCTCCCTCCACGATAAACAGCTCGCTGCGTTCGGTGTCCGTGCTGCGGCAGTCCGCCAGCTTGGTGGGAAGGGATGAAGTCTCCAGCGCCGTCTTGCGCCGCTGGGTCTCCTTGTGGACCCGCGCAGAAATGCGCGACTTCATTTCGCTGACCACCTTTTCCAGCAACATGGCAGCTTGGGTCTTCTCCCCCTTGGCAGAGGAATTCAGCTTGGCACCCAGGTCCTTTTCCACGACTTTGGAAACGATCTGGCGCACAGCAGAGGTACCAAGGATCTCCTTGGTCTGCCCCTCAAACTGGGGTTCGGCAAGTCGGACGGTCAGCACTGCGGTCAACCCCGCGCTGACATCATCCTTTTCGATCTTGTCGTTACCCGCCTTGAGTTTTCTGGCGTTGGCCTCGATGACCTTGCGAAAGGTCTTCAACAGGGCCTGTTCGAAGCCGGTTTGGTGGGTGCCCCCCTTTGGCGTGGCAATGATGTTCACGAAGGAGCGCAGGCTGGTTTCGTACCCGATGCCCCACCGCAGGGCGATATCGACTTCACAGGTACGTTCCACCTCCGTGATCCGGCTATGCCCGGAGGAGTCGATCACCGGCACGGATTCCTTGAACGTCCCGGATCCGTGGAATCGCCAGATATCGGTGACCGCGGGGTCATTGGCCAGGTACTCCACGAACTCAGATATGCCCCCGTCGTGCTGAAAGACCTCTTCATAGGGACCATCGGCGCCCAAGGTGTCGGGCAGGCGGCGCTCGTCGCGTAAGGTGATCTTCAGTCCCGGCACCAGGAATGAGGTCTGGCGTGCTCGGGCCTGCAATTCGGTGTAGGAGAATTTGGCATCGGGAGTGAATATCTGCCGGTCGGCCCAGTAGCGCACGCGCGTCCCGGTAACGCCACGCTTGGCCTTGCCCACAACGTCAAGCACGGAGGCTGTCGAGAAGGGTTCGAAGGCGGCATCGGGCTTGGGCTTGCCCGAATCGGTGAAGCGCCCCGGTTCTCCCCGCCGGAACTGCATCCCATAGGTCTTCCCACCCCGGTCCACCAAGACATCAAGGCGGGATGAGAGCGCATTCACCACGGAGGCGCCCACACCGTGCAGGCCGCCGGAAGCCGTATAAGATCCACCGCCGAACTTTCCTCCGGCATGAAGCTTCGTGAAGACCACCTCGACGCCAGAGAGCCCGGTCTTCGGCTCGATGTCCACGGGGATGCCTCGGCCGTCATCGTGGATCTCCACGGACCCATCTGGATGAAGGAGGATCTTGATCGACTGGCCATAACCGGCAAGTGCCTCATCCACGGAGTTGTCGATGATCTCCCATAGGCAGTGCATGAGTCCACGCGAGTCGGTCGACCCGACGTACATGCCCGGGCGTTTACGTACGGCCTCGAGACCTTCCAGTACGGACAGGTGTCTGGCGTTGTAGTCAGTGCTTTTGGCCACGGTTGTTAAAACTCCTCAAAACCTCGGAACGACGCTCTCCACAATAGTCTCTGGCCCTGTCATTTCGCTCTAACCCCGGGCATTTGGGCTTGATCCCACCCCAGTCCGGGCTACGCGGTGAGCGAAAGGGCAATCATTCAAGAAGAAAAATGGTGGTTTGCTGGTTGTATTAGATACACATCGACTGAAGGAGGTCATCATGATGACGGCGACGGTAACCCGAGAACTAAATGCCCTTGATCGTTGCGACCGGTGCGGCGCACAAGCCTACGTGCGTGCAGTATTGGAGACCTCCGGTGGCGAGCTCTTCTTCTGCGGACACCACGCACGGTCCGTGGAAGAAAAGCTGCGTCCCTTGACCACCGAGTGGCAAGACGAAACGGCACGCCTCCACGAGAAGCCTGTTTTCGACGACGAGGATTAGTAGCTCTGCCCCGGACTTGCGCTGGGGCGGGCTTAAAAGGTGGGACCCCGGGATGACGCCGGGGTCCCACTGTCGTTAATGGCACGCTTCCGCCCGAAGATCCCGATAAAGCCACCGCTTCACGAGAAAAGCGGCTCCCGGAAACTGGGATTCCGGAAGCCGCTGAACTCGCGAGGGTCTAGACCCACGCGTTGGCTTTTTAGTCCAGGTAGTCGCGCAAAACCTGCGATCGTGACGGGTGGCGCAGCTTCGACATCGTCTTTGACTCGATCTGGCGGATGCGTTCGCGGGTCACGCCGTAGACTTTGCCGATTTCATCCAGTGTCTTCGGCTGGCCATCGGTGAGGCCAAAGCGCATGGCCACAACCCCGGCCTCACGCTCCGACAGAGTATCGAGCACCGAGTGCAGCTGTTCCTGCAGCAGGGTGAACGACACGGCATCGGCGGGGACCACTGCTTCGGAGTCCTCGATGAGGTCACCGAACTCGGAGTCACCGTCTTCGCCAAGGGGCGTGTGCAAGGAGATCGGCTCGCGTCCATACTTTTGGACCTCGACAACCTTCTCGGGGGTCATGTCCAGTTCCTTGGCCAGTTCCTCAGGAGTCGGTTCGCGACCCAGGTCCTGAAGCATCTGGCGCTGCACGCGTGCAAGCTTATTGATGACCTCAACCATGTGTACCGGAATACGAATGGTGCGCGCTTGGTCTGCCATCGCACGGGTGATGGCCTGACGGATCCACCAGGTGGCGTAAGTTGAGAACTTAAAGCCCTTGGTGTAGTCAAACTTCTCCACCGCGCGGATCAGGCCGAGGTTGCCTTCCTGGATCAAGTCGAGGAAGAGCATGCCGCGACCGGTGTAGCGCTTGGCCAGCGACACCACCAGACGCAGGTTGGCCTCGAGCAGGTGGTTCTTGGCGATCTTGCCGTCATGCACGATCTGCTCATAGTCCCAGCGCAGGCGTTTCTCGATCTTGACGCCGTCGTCTGCCTTCAGCTTCTCGGTGGCGTAAAGTCCCGCTTCAATACGCAGTGCCAGGTCAACTTCCTGCTCTGCGTTCAGCAGGGCGACCTTGCCGATCTGCTTCAGGTAGTCCTTGACAGGGTCGGCGGTGGCGCCAGCAGCCATGACCTGTTGCTGCGGTGCGTCATCTTCGTCGGCTGTGAGGATAAAACCCTTGGAGTTCTCGTCGACGGCGGGCGTCTTCGGGGTCTCCTCGGCATCTTCGTCCGTCTCGACCTCTTCGGCCTCGACTTCCTCGGTTGCCTTCGCGGCCTTGGCACGGGACTTTGCAGGAGCACGCTTTGCAGCAGGCTTCTTCGCGGTGGCGGCCTTCGCAGCAGCCGGCTTTACAGCTGCCTTTTCCGCAGGTGCTTCCTGCAGATCGGCGGCAGCATCTGCTGCCTTGCCATTGGTGGTCGTCTCAGAAGACACGAAATACCTTTCTCACGGTTCGTCCGCGATGCCACCTACCGGTAACACCACTATGACCCTGTCAAGTCCGCGTCCCGCCGGATAGAGGCGAGTCGGGATTCAGGGTCCAATAAATGGAACGCCTGATTCCCGCCATTTGTTCCCGTCGATCATTCGACGGTGCTGGCTTGATAGCCATGGATCACGAACCCAACCGGGTCTGTTGCTTAATAGTGTCTCACGTTTCGGGGAGCCGCCGATTCATTTCAGCCGCGGCGGGCAGGCAAGCTTGGGCAGCAACATGCTCTTTAGGCTCTCAGGCGCTGAGCCTGCCTCCAAGCCGCAACCGCCAAGCGCGTTGCGGATCCGCCACCCAGGACGGCATCTCCCCGGACTCCAGGAGCCTGCCCATGAGCTGGGCCAACCGATAGTCCGGATCTTTTTCCAGCGCGGTGGAGAAAAGGCCCAGTGCAGAGCTCCCTTTGCCTTTGGCCCAATTCACCCAACCCAAAAGACACAACAGGGCAGTCTCCTCGGGGCCTTGGGCCACCCCCAGCAGGTCCCGGCAAAAATGCCACAGGCGATCTATCCGATCCCAGTCGGGGATGCAGGACGACGTCCCCAAGAGGAACGCGGAGAAGTCCTGCGACGCGGAACCAAATTCTGCTTCACGACTGACTTCCGTGAAGGCCTCAAGGGCCCTGGCCTTTCCCCGGCCCGCCAAATAGGGCAGGATGTCACGAACCGCACGGTCCTTGAGCGAGACCAACATCGAGGCACAAAACGATTCGTCGTGCCGCAGCCGCCGTTCGGCAAGCACGGGGTCACCGTCCAGCAGGTCGGCCCAATCCCGGATCATGGACTCCCGTTTCTCCGTTCCCACGTATTCACGCGCAAGAATCTCCACATACTCGCGGATCGTTCGCTTGTTGTTCCAATCAGCGACACCGCTACCGTCCCAGATGTGTTCCTCGGGTGCCGAACCGGCAACGACCATCCGCAAGTGGGTTTCGGTCAACGCAAGGTCGGGCAGTTCGAACCCCTCGCTCGGGCAGCAGTTTCCATTGCCGCAGAAATAGCTGTGCCATCTTTGGGCGCCGACGTACCAGCCATCTCGAACCTGGATTCCCGATCGCACCAGCGCCGGAGCCAGCTGCTCCACCAGTTCCTGCCCGGGCAGCGTGCCGTGTTTCTCCCCCGGTGTTTGCCCCGTGTAGATGGCCGCGAAAACGGAGGTTGCCTTCGGGACCCTGTGCACCAGTCGCACCAGCTGCTTCGCCCAATGGAGGCAGCGCTCCTCACCGCATCCTGCTGGCGGCAAATCCACCCGGAGGGTCGCCGCCAAACCCGTTCCCTGCATGATCAACAGGACCACGGCGTTGCGGGGGTAGAACCCCAAGGCATGCGGAATATACGCCAGGACTTCTTCGGGGCTGGCCAAGGAAAAGCTGGAGGCTGAAGGTTGAGTAGTCATGGCCCCATGGTGCCCGCCGCCGCAATCCCGCGGCGGGGCTTCAGGCAAACCTGTGGATGGGAGCGGGCTCGGGCGGCGTCCCGGGCCCGTCCTTGTGCGGAACCGTGCAAGGAGTAGTTGTGGCCCGGTGGATCGGGCCTCCCGCATCGCTACAGCTGGTCCCGCGGGGATTCCTTGCCCGCACGCCGGCTGCCCGGGGGCGGATACTCGCCGCGCAGTGCCATGGCCCTCCGAGCCTTGTTCCGGGTGACGAGCATGCCGGTGGTACCGCAGAGCATCACGACGAACTGGAAGGAAAGTGCCCAGCGGAACGCATCGAGGTTGTACAGCTCGGCGCCACCTGCGCCGGCCTTCTGCTGGAAATCAAGCAGCCAACCAACCACATACACGGTAATCAATGCGGCTAGGAACCCACCGACGTTGACGATTCCAGTTCCCGTGCCAATCACGCGCTGAGTATTGAAGGTCCGCGCGAAGTCGAAACCAATCATCGACGCCGGCCCTCCCAGTGCGACGCAAACGATTAAAACGACAAGCATCCACAGGGGCGCAGGACCCGGCCACAGGATCACCACCAGCCATGCGGTGGCGATCAACCCAATGACGTTGAATGCGATGGCTGAGCGGCGGTGTGGATGCCGTGCCACGGCTGCACCCAGCAAGGGGCCGGCAACCATGGCGACCAGCACGAATATCGAGAGCAACCCCGAAGCCGTTGCGGGGCTTACCCCTTGGCCGGATACCAGGAACGGGTAGCCCCACGTCAGCAAGAAGACGTTCGTGGTGAATTGGGTCGTGAAGTGGGTCCAGAAACCCAAACGGGTACCGGGTTCCCGCCAGGCTTCCGACAACAGTGTCTTGGCCTTGATCGGTGCCGCCCGCGCCTCGGAGCTGTGCGGACCGTTGCTGACCACGACAAGTGCCAGGACGAATCCCACCACGGACAAGGCAGCCAGGGAAAGGAATGCAGGAGTCCAGCTCCACAGGTGCAGCAATGCCACGAACGGGATCAACGAAAGCAGTTGGCCCAGTTGGCCAACCATGCCGGTTACTTGTGTCAGCATGGGGATTCGGTAGCCGGAGAACCAGGCTGGCAGCAAACGGATCACCGAGACGAAGGTCATCGCGTCCCCTGCGCCGACGAAGAACCTGCCCACCAGTCCGGCCCCGACGGAATCGGCCATGGCGAGCAGGAACTGGCCGATCATCATCAGCGCCGCTCCCCCGGTGATCATGGCACGCGGGCCCCAGCGGTCCACCAAGATGCCAACGGGAATCTGCAGCCCGGCGTAAACCACCAGTTGCACCACGGAGAAGGTCGCCAGAATCGATGCCGATGCATTGAAGCGGTCCGTTGCCTCCAGTCCGGCCACGCCAAAGCTCGTGCGCTGCGTGACAGCGATCAGGTACGCGCCGAGACTGGCCGCCCACACCCCCCAGGAACGGGCGGAGTCAAGATGTTCGGCCTTGATCACTAGGAGTCCTTGGCGGAGGGACCACCGGTTTCGGGGTATCCGGAGAGGAATGCCTCGGCGGCCAGGGCAAGTTCTTCGCCGTCGGGAACTTCGGCATCGGCGGTCACCAGCAGGGAGCGCCGCTCGTTCTCCGGGACATGCTCGTCAAAACGTTCCTCGAAGTTCTCAACCATCCGGGCCACGTCGGGGGTGGCGGCGACCTGCTCGGCAATCTGCGTTTCGAGATCGCGTCCAGCCTCACGCAGCTGATCGGTGGGCAGACCCAGCTTCATGGCTGCGCCGACGTATTCAAGGACACCGACGGCCACTTGGGGATACTCGGCTTCTGACAGGTAATGCGGCACATGCAGGGAGTAGCCGACGGCATCCCGACCCGCTTCAATCAACCGGACCTCAATGAGGCTGGACAGGCTGGCCGGAAGCTCGGCGGTCGGCGACCAGGTCGAGATCCCCTCGATCAGGTCCTTGCGGTTGCCATGGGCGGTGACGCCAAGGGGCCGCGTATGCGGAACGGGCATTGGTACCGCGTCGAAGGAAACAGTCAGGCCAACGTTGAAAGCCTCGACCAAACCAAGAATCGCGGATGTGACCCGTTCCCAGGCCAGGTCCGGCTCCGGACCGGTAAGGAACAGGAAGTCTTGTTCGAGCCCGTCGGTCAGCCGATAGAGTTCCAGGCGCGGTTGCTGATAGGCGGCAAAGGAGTCCCCGAGAAAAGAGATCTGCGGACGACGTTCACGGTAGTTGATGAGCTGGTCCGCGTCGAAGGAGGCGATAAGCCGCGGATTAAGGGATTCCAGCAGTTCGGTGCGCACCTGCGACAGTGCATGGCCGGCATCGGCGTGTCCTCTGAGGCCAATAAGCAGGTCAAGGCCTTGAAGCTCAAGCGCATCCAACTCGTGGTCTTCGAACCTGATCAGGGATTGGGGGTCAAGCATCGCCGCTGCTCCTTTCAGGTTGTGTCCATGGGTTCCAGCGGCCACACCTCCACCTCGGAAAAGTGATCCAAGAAATTTGCCCCGTGTTTATCCCGGGATTGGCCCAGAACGGGCTTCGTTCATCTCAATCCAAGGAAATCCACTGGTGGGTGTGGGCCGGAAGAACCCAAAAAATGATTCGTGCGGTTACCTACAGCATGAGTCAACCGCTTATGAAGCCGATTTCTTCCCGTGGTCCATCCCCAATTCTAAGCTGTTAGTCCCTCCGATGTGCTGTGTGCTCCGTCTCAGCGATACGATCGGTAAAGGCCGATCGTCTTTCGCGTACCCGCGACCCGGGTCTTACGCCGACGTTGCGGCTCCTTCGAAGCATGTGCATTTGACGCGCATGTACAGAATCTAATGAACAGGAATCGTTCTGTGATCAACTCCATCGATCTCAAGCTGACCGCCGTTTCCACCGACATCAAGCGGATCGGCGCCGGCGCACTGGTCCTCGGTGTCGTCAAGGGCACCGATGGCCCCGTACTGGTGGCTTCCCCCTTCAGCGCCAAGGTGACCGACACCCTTCAGGACTCCTTGGCCGCCCTGAACATCACCGGCGCCGCCGATGAATTGGTCCGACTGCCGGCCGTCGCCGAGACCAAGGCCCAGCTGCTCGCCTTCGCCGGCCTGGGCTCCTTCGAGGAATCCACCCTGACCGAAGAGGCGCTGCGCCGTGCCGCCGGTTCGGCCACCCGCCAGCTCAAGGGAGTCCCCACGGTCCTCTTCGCCCTGCCGGCAGCCACCCTGGAACAAGCTTCCGCAGTCGCCGAGGGCATTGCCTTGGGAGCCTATGGATTCAACAACCACCGATCCACCCCTGAGACCAAGTCGCCCTTGGGCGAAGCGATCATCGCCACCGCAGCATCGGCGGACAAGGGACTCACCGCAGCCCTGAAGCGTGCGGCAATCCTGGGGCGCGCAGTGCGCGCCACCCGCGACCTGGTCAATGTTGCGCCCAACGTGCTCTACCCGGAGACCTTTGCCCAGGAGGTGAAGGATTCCGCGAAAAACCTGCCACTAAAGGTCACGATCCTCGACGAAAAGAAGCTGGAAAAGGACGGTTACGGCGGTTTGATGGGAGTTGGCGGCGGCTCCGTGCGCAAGCCGCGCATGGTGAAGGTCGAGTACACCCCGGCCAAGGCCATCAAGCACCTGGCGCTGGTGGGCAAGGGCATCACCTTTGACACCGGTGGCATCTCCATCAAGCCCGCAGCGAACATGCACGCAATGAAGTGCGACATGGCCGGCGCCGCCACCGTCTTCCAGGCCATCGTCGCGATGGCCGAACTCGGCCTGCCGGTCAAGGTTACCGGCTGGCTGTGTCTGGCCGAGAACATGCCAGGCGGCGGCGCCACGCGCCCCGGCGATGTCATTTCCATCTTCGGGGGCAAAACCGTTGAGGTGCTCAACACCGATGCCGAGGGCCGCCTGGTCATGGCCGACGGGTTGGTTGCAGCCAGTGCCGAGAAGCCCGATGCACTGATCGACGTAGCCACCCTCACCGGCGCCCAGATGGTGGCCCTTGGCCTGCGCACCGCCGGAGTGATGGGCGATCCGGTTCTTCGCGACGCGGTGGTTGCCGCAGCCGACAAGGCAGGGGAAACCGCATGGGGCATGCCGTTGCCCGAGGAACTGCGCCCGAGTATCGATTCCCAGGTGGCCGATTTGGCCAACATCGGTGAGCGCATGGGAGGGATGATGACTGCAGCCGTGTTCCTCAACGAATTTGTTGGCGAAGTCAACGGAACCAAGATCCCGTGGGCACACGTGGATATTGCCGGTCCGGCCTTCAACGAACAGGCACCCTACGGCTACACCCACAAGAACGGGACCGGCTCCTCCGTCCGCACACTCGTGGCCTTGGCCGAGGAAATGTCCGCGGCCAAGTAGACCCGGGGCGGACCCCGCCACCCGGTGAATTCTATGCCTCGTAGAAGAAACCGCATGTCAGTGCAACGGCGGCCCATCGGCCATTCCGAAGGGCCGCCACCGCTGTGCAACACATCACATGCACACGCAATCTGCCTCACCGTATGTGGCCGAGCGCGTTTCGGGGGGCTAAGGTAAACCTGATAGATCACTAGCACCACCGCAGTTCTGCTGGCCCCGCACGGGCCGGCACGTACACCCATACAGACACCAGGTCGACCGCTTCGTCGGCCACTTACTCTTAACGAGGGAGCGTTCACGTGGCCGAATCGGCAGCAACGCAAGAATTCGACATCCTCATTCTCGGCGGCGGTTCCGCCGGCTACTCGGCAGCCCTGCGCGCCGTGCAGCTGGGTTTCACCGTTGGCTTGATTGAAAAGGCCAAGCTCGGTGGCACCTGCCTCCACTGGGGCTGCATCCCCACCAAGGCGTACCTGCACTCCGCCGAATTGGCCGAGAACGCTCGCGAAGGCGCCAAGTACGGCATCAACACCACGCTCGATTCGATCGATCTCGGCGCCGTACGCAGCTACAAGGACGGCATTGTCGCCGGCAAGTTCAAGGGCCTCACCGGCTTGCTGAAGATGAAGAAGGTGACCGTTATCGAAGGTAACGGCCGCTTGGTGTCCCAGGACACCATCGACGTTGACGGAGTGGCGTACAAGGGCAAGAACATCATCTTGGCCACCGGTTCGCAGTCCAAGACCTTCGGTCTGGAAATCGGCGGACGCGTGCTCACCAGCACCGAGGCCCTGAACATGGATACTCTGCCCAAGAGCGCCATCGTGCTCGGCGGTGGCGTCATTGGTGTCGAGTTCGCCTCCGTATGGAAATCCTTCGGTGTCGAGGTGACCATCGTTGAGGGCCTGCCTTCGCTGGTGCCCAACGAGGACCCGGCGATCATCAAGTCACTGGAACGCGCCTTCAAGAAGCGCGGCATCAAGTTCAACACCGGCGTCTTCTTTGAAAAGGTCGAGCAGGATGACAACGGCGTCAAGGTATCCCTGGCCGACGGCAAGACCCTTGAGGCAGACATCGTTTTGGTTGCCGTGGGCCGTGGCCCGGTCACCGAGGGCCTGGGCTACGAAGAGCAGGGCATCCCGATGGACCGTGGTTTCGTGCTCGCCAACGAGCGCTGCCACACCGGCGTGGGCAACATCTACGCCGTTGGCGACATCGTCCCGGGTCTGCAGCTCGCGCACCGCGGCTACCAGCAGGGAATCTTCGTCGCCGAGGAAATCGGCGGATTGAACCCGGTGATCGTCGAGGACATCAACATCCCCAAGGTCACTTACTGCGAACCGGAAATCGCTTCGGTCGGATACTCCGAACCGGCCGCCAAGGCCAAGTTCGGTGACGACCAGATCGAAACCGTCGAGTACAACCTGGCCGGCAATGGCAAGTCCTCGATCCTGGGGACCTCGGGTCTGATCAAGATGATCCGCGTGAAGAACGGTCCCATCGTGGGCGTTCACGGTATCGGCGGACGCATCGGCGAGCAGGTCGGCGAAGCACAGCTGATCGTGAACTGGGAAGCCTACCCGGAGGATGTGGCACAGCTCATCCACGCACACCCGACGCAGAACGAAGCACTCGGCGAGGCCGCCATGGCACTGGCCGGCAAACCGCTGCACGGTTAGTCACAATTGCTTCACGGGGCACGCATTCCACCGAGGAATCCGTGCCCCGTGCACTAAGCTCGGAGGCACTGACCTCCCATGGGAAAAGCGGGAAACCGCGGATCTCTCGCACATAGAAATTTAGTTTTAGGAGAACGGGAACAAGATGTCCGAAACCGTGAACTTGCCCGCCCTGGGTGAAAGCGTCACCGAAGGCACCGTTACGCGCTGGCTCAAGCAGGTCGGAGACCGCGTCGAGGTCGACGAGCCGTTGCTGGAAGTTTCAACCGACAAGGTTGACACCGAAATCCCTTCGCCGGTAGCTGGCGTCATCGAGGAAATCCTCGTCCCCGAGGACGAGACCGCCGAGGTCGGCGCCGCACTGGTTCGCATTGGCGATGGCTCCGGGTCGGCTTCCGAGGCGCCTGCCGAAGAGGCACCCGCCAAGGAAGCAGAAGCTCCGGCCAAGGAAGAAGCTCCGGCAGAAGCAGAGGCCCCCGCAGCTGAATCCGCACCGTCGGCTCCAGCCGCAACGCCCTCATCGGGCACCGAGATCACTCTGCCTGCCTTGGGCGAATCCGTCACCGAAGGAACTGTCACTCGCTGGCTCAAGGCCGTGGGCGAAGAAGTAGCCGTGGACGAGCCACTGCTCGAGGTATCCACGGACAAGGTCGACACCGAGGTCCCGTCCCCCGTTGCCGGCACCTTGCTGGAAATCCGGGTTCCGGAAGACGAGACAGCCGAAGTAGGCGCTGTTTTGGCTGTTA
>JAUNVO010000001.1:39495-41787 GCA_030540695.1 Micrococcaceae bacterium
GCACCCGAAGCACCAGCGAAGGCACCCACCAGGGCAGCCGAAGCACCCGCTAAGGCGCCTGAGGCAGCCCCGTCGGCTCCTTCAGCTCCCGTAGCGGAAAAGGCAGCCCCGGCTCCAGCGGCAGGGAACGACGGATACGTCACCCCGTTGGTTCGCCGCTTGGCTAACCAGAGCAACGTCGACCTGTCCACCGTGACCGGTACCGGTGTTGGCGGTCGCATCCGCAAGCAGGACGTCGTTGATGCAGCTGCCGCAGCCAAGAGCACCCCAGCCGCCGCACCGGCAGCCCCTTCGGCTGCACCTGCTGCCAAGGCCGCCGCACCGGTTGCCGCTTCTTCGCTGCGTGGAACCACTGAGAAGGCACCGCGCATCCGCCAGGTCATCGCCCGGCGCATGCGCGAGTCGCTGGAAATCTCCACCCAGCTGACCCAGGTGCACGAGGTCGACATGACCCGTATCTTCAAGCTGCGCAATGCCGCCAAGAATGATTTTGCTGCCGTGAACGGCACCAAGCTCACCTTCCTGCCGTTCATTGCCAAGGCAGTTGCCGAGGCGCTGAAGCAGCACCCGAAGCTTAATGCCGAGTACGACGAGTCCAAGCAGGAAATCACCTACCACAACGCCGAGCACCTGGCGATCGCGGTGGATACCGACAAGGGCCTGCTGGTTCCGGTCATCAACGACGCCGGCGACCTGAACCTTGCCGGCCTGGCCGGCAAGATCGCCGATGTCGCAACGCGTACCCGCAACAACAAGATCGGTCCGGACGAGCTGTCCGGCGGAACGTTCTCGATCACGAACATCGGTTCGGTCGGAGCGCTCTTTGACACTCCGATCATCAACCAGCCTCAGGTTGCCATCTTGGGCATCGGCGCGATCGTCAAGCGTGCGGTCGTCGTGGCCGACGCCGACGGGGACGACACCATCGCCATCCGCCACATGATGTACCTGTCGCTGACCTACGACCACCGTTTGGTTGACGGTGCAGACGCAGGACGATTCCTGCAGACGCTGAAGGCCCGCCTTGGAGAAGGCGCCTTCGAAGCGGATCTGGGCCTCTAAGAGCCAGTAGCACGAGGGGGTGGTCACTGCTTTATGCGGTGACCACCCCCTCTCGCTATGTTCTCAGCCACCTTTGAGCCACCAAATGCCAAGTGGTCGTCACTTTCGATTAGGGTTGAGGACATGACTTTCTTGCACGCATTCCTCGTTTTCCTGCACGTTTTGGGTGCAGCAGCAATCTTTGGCGGATGGCTGGCCAATTTCAAGACCCCCACCGTGAATATCTGGCAGTGGTACGGTGCCATCGCCCAGCTGGTTACTGGCCTGCTACTGGTTGGTTTGGCAGAAATGGGCGACGGTGAAGTGAACAACTTCAAGATCGGCGTCAAGCTCCTGCTTGCCATCGGTGTGTTCGTTGCGGCCTTGCTGGGCCGCAAGAAGATCAAGAACGGTTTGGAAGTTCCCAAGGGATTGGCCCATGGAACGGGTGGCACCGCCTTGATCGCCATCGCTGTTGCGGTTCTCTGGGTCTAATTCCCTGACCTAGATTTTGCGGTATATTCCGGCTACCGATGCGGTGGTTCACCAGGACTTCTGGTGAACCACCGCATCGACGTTTAACCTAAGCCCCTTCGGTTCCTCCACTACGCGTCCTAGGATGGGCAGTGAAGGCGTCCGCCTTCGTCCCGTTGCATGTTCAAGGAGTTATCACCATGGCAGTAACACGAAACGCAAGCACCGTTTGGTCCGGAGATCTTCCGTCGGGCAACGGCGAAACCACGTTCGAAACCTCGGGGATCGGAACGTTCCCCATCACCTGGCGCGCACGGGCCGAAGCGGCAGAGGGCAAGACAAGTCCCGAGGAATTGATCGCTGCCGCGCACTCCGCCTGTTTTTCGATGGCACTGAGCAATGTCTTGAAGGAAGCTGGCCACGTAGCTGAAAGGCTTGAAACCACTGCGGAAGTTGATTTCGATACCAGCAACGGTCCCAAAATCAGTGAAATCAGGCTCGTCTTGAAGGCAACCGTCCCTGGTCTCGATAACGAGGAATTCCAGAAGCACGCCCAAGCCGCCAAGGAAGGATGCCCTGTCTCCGTTGCCTTGTCAGCTGTCCCGTCCATCACCTTGGATGCCCGTCTTAGCTAAGAGTGCCCCGCCGGTGTGCCCCCTAGCGGATTCTGGCACACCGGCCATCGCGGGCCGTTACCTAATTGATTTCACTTCCCAGAACCGCCAGTGGCCGTCGTCATACCTCAAGGTCATTCGCACACGTTCGGTAGCGGGTTCC
>JAUNVO010000210.1 GCA_030540695.1 Micrococcaceae bacterium
ACCAAGGTGCCGGTGGCCCGACGTCCGAGGGATTCGTAGAGGCGCACTATGACATCCCCGCTGCGGTCGGCCGCAAGCTTCACCACCGAGAGCAGCAACCCCTCGCCCCGGAGCTCCACCAACGGGTCGAAGGCGTGGGCACCGGCTACCACGCGCTGTGCGGTGTTCATCAAGATCCCGGCCTCGGTGGCCGAAGCGGTGTCCGCGCCGACCAGCAGTCCGTAGCGGTGGGTTTGTTCCCCGTGGTCGGTGTTCGGGTCGGGGAAGCGCGGAGCGCGCAGCAGCGAAAGCCGCGCCGTGGTGGTGGTGCGGGCATTATCCACCTGGCGGGTGACGTCGAAGCCGTAGATCGAGTCGTTGATCAAGGCGGCGCCGAAGCCGGGCTCCTCAAAAAGCACGAATCGGTGCATCGAGGTCTCGAACTTGGCTGCCTCCCAGCTGGTGTTCACATGGGTGGGGCGCCGGTGGTAGCCGAACTGGGTTTCGGCGATCGACTGCTCGGCGCGGATGTCCAGCGGGAAAGAGACCTTGAGGAACTTCTCCGTTTCCCGCCAGTCGGTGTGCTGGTGGATTTCAAGCATCCTCGAGCCGGGGGAGAGCACCAGTTCCTGGGTGAGGCGCGAGTTCGAGAAAGTGCGTGCCACGGTGATCCTTGCCGAGCCGTCGGGATCGCTGGCCAGCGAGATGGTGTCGACGTCGCGCAGGTCGGTGACGTGGTTGCGGTAGAAGGCATCGACGTCCCACGCGTCCCACTTGTTGGGGAAATCCTGGTGAAGTTGCAGCAGGTTCCCGAATTGGCCCGGCGCGATGGCATCCCTTCCGGTGGACAGGTCGATGGCCGAAGAGATCAGTCCGTTGGACGTGATGGAGATGGCGACCAGCCCGTTCTCGAGTTCGAAGCCCCCCGGGTGCTGCCGCGCATTCACGGTGGCACCGGGACCCGGAAGCCCGGCGAGTGGAGCAGCTGCGCCGGGAGGGACGCCGTTGCGGGTGCAGGCGGCGGGGTTCAAGGCAAAAGGCGTTGCCCCGGCGCCCAGGAGTGAGGCCTGCGCGGTGGCGATGATGGACTCGGCGGCGGAGATGACGCGTGCATATTCGGCAACGACCTCACGGTGCACCCAGGCAATGGAGGTCCCTGGCAAGATGTCGTGGAATTGGTGAAGCAGCACGCTCTCCCACAATGAGTCGAGCTCTTGATACGGGTAGCCAAAGTCGGTGCGCACCGCCGCGGTGGCGCACCAGAGCTCGGCTTCAACGAGCAACTGCTCGCTGCGCCGGTTCCCTGCCTTGGTGCGGTGCTGGGAGGTGAGCGTTCCGCGGTGCAGCTCAAGATAGAGCTCCCCGACCCAGACCGGGGGATCCGGCATCTCGGATCCGGTGCGCCGGAAAAAGACGTCGGGGTGTTCCCAACGGACCCTTGCGCTGCCCTCGAGGTTGGCCAGACGGCTGGCCTTGTCCGCCATCTCGCGGGTGGTGCCACCTCCGCCGTCTCCCCACCCCACCGGGGCGATGGAACCGGTGGCCCGGCGCGACTCACGGAACTGGCGTGAGGCCAGCGCGACCTCGTGCCCGGAGAGCCGGGAGTTGTAGGTGTCCATCGGCGGGAAGTGGGTGGGAACGCGGGAACCGTCGATGCCTTCCCAGTCGAAGCTGTGGTGCGGGAAGGTGTTGGTCTGGTTCCAGGAGATTTTTTGGGTGAAGAACCACTCAAGCCCGGCCCGGCGCATGATCTGTGGCAACGCCGGGGAGTAGCCGAAGGAATCCGGGAGCCACGCTCCGTGGCAGGTGATCCCGAACTCCTCTTCGAAAAAGCGTTGCCCGTGCAGGAACTGACGCACCAGCGACTCACCCGAGGGCATCACGGTGTCGGATTCCACCCACATGCCACCCAGCGGCACGAAGCGTCCGGCGCAGACCGCTTGCTTGACCCTCTCAAAGAGGGCGGGACGGTGGTCCTTGAGCCACTTGTATTGCTGGGCGCTGGACATGCCGTAGATGAAGTCGGGGTCCGCACCGAGCAGTTCGAGCATCGAGGAAGTGGTACGGGCGACCTTGCGGACCGTCTCGCGGATCGGCCAGAGCCATGCCGAATCGATGTGCGCGTGCCCGATGGCGGCGAGCCGGTGCGCGCTGGCCTCGGCCGGCTGCGCGAGGACCGGGGCCAGCACGGCGCGGGCCGCCTGCGCCGTCGTCCCGATGCTTGCCAGGTCAAGGAGGTCCAAGGCGTCGTCAAGGCCCTGCAGGATGCGCGCGCGGCGCGGGCCAACGGGCAGTTCGGCTTGCAGTTCCAGCAGCACCTCGATATCCAGCGACAGCTCGTACACCTCGGTGTCCCGGATGGCCAGGTCCATGGCCCGGGTGGTGTAGAGCGGCTCGGTGGAAGAGGTGAGGATGTCGCCCTCCTGCGTGGGCAGGAACGGGTGGTGCTCCAGCAGCACCGGGTTGGATGCGGCCTCGATGAAAAACTCGACCGATTCCCCGCCATGCGCGGATGCCAAGACCGGAACCCACTGGTTGCGTGGATTGATCGATTTCACCGTATGCCCGTCCGGGCGGTGGACCAGGCCTTCGCATTGGAAGCCGGTCATCGAGGGGTCGAAACCGAGATCGATGAGGGCCTCGACGTGCTTGCCCGCCCAGTCGGAGGGCACTTCGCCGCGGATCCGGAACCATGTGGTTCCCCATGCCGGGCCCCAGGGCGTACCGACGCGGTATGGGGCAAAGCCCAGGCCCATGGCCTCGGCGGGGTCGATCGGCCCTGCGGGAAGCTGGTGCGAGGCTACCGCAAGGGGCACACGGGAAGGGTAGATGGCAGGAACGATGCGTTCGTCCAAGACCCGCCGTGCGCGTGCCGTGGTCAATGCCGTGTCGTCATGCATGAATGCCTTTCACAAGGTCGTTCGACTTCCGGGGGCATCGCTGATGCCGACGGTGACTGAGATCCATTCGTTTCCGGGGCGAAGGGATGGTGATCACTCACCACCTTGGGGCCAACACTAGCGGAGAGCGGTTCGATGGATCGGGGGAAAACAGCGGCGAGTCGGGGACCTTGGCGCGCCGTGGGCCCGGGCACCAAGGCTCCGGCGGAGGGTTGTTCGGTGATGTAATGGTGACCGGCCCGGATGAGTGGCCATGCTCCTGCACGCAAGGGGGCGGTGGCGCAATCGATAAATGACAGAAGGAAACCATGACCCCTCGGCGCAGCGAAGCCAGCACACTGGTCGGCTTGGATATCGGCGGCACCAAGACGCACGCGATGTGCTGGAGGCAGGGAAGCGTCGTTGCCGAGGCCACTGCCGGCAGCGCCAATATCCAGAACGTCAGCCTCGATGCCGCCAAAGCCGGCATCGCGGAGGTTTTCGATCACCTCGACGCCGGGGCCATCGACCGTGTGGTGGCCGGTGCCGGCGGCATCGACACCGAGCAGGACGCGCAGCGGCTGCGTGCGATGATCGGCGTCCATGCACCGAATGCCCGGATCCAGGTCGTCCACGACTCACGGCTCATCCTTGCCGCAGGAGGGGCCGAGACGGGGATGGCGGTGATCCTGGGCACCGGCTCGGCGGTCTGGGGGATCAACCCCGCGGGGGCCGAGGCCCGGGCCGGTGGCTGGGGCTACCTGCTGGGGGATGAATCCAGCGGCTACTGGATGGGCCGGGAAGCGGTGCGTAGCACCTTGCGCGCCTTCAACCGCGAAGAACCGGTCGGTGAATTGGGCAGGCTCGTGCTTGAGGCCAACAAGGTGTCCTCACCCGATGAGCTGATCGGGCTTTTTCACGGGGCCACGGACCGACGTTACTGGGCCCAGCAGTCCCCGTTGGTCTTCGCTGCCCACGCGCTGGGGGATCCCCACGCGGGCAAGATCATCGATGCGGCAGTGGCCTATGTCCTCGAGGCACTTGGTGATGTCTCGAAGGTCCTGGGCATCTTGGGTCCCGTGGTCATCGGAGGGGGCCTGGGAACCAACGTGCGGCTCTACCAGCAACGGTTGAAGACAGCACTGTCGGCCGCGGGATTCCAGGACATCCGCTTCCTTGAGGTGGACCCGGTGCACGGTGCACTCTTCTTGGCCGGAAAAACGGATTCCTGAGCGCATCGTGCGAGTCAAGAAAATGAGCTCCGGCACTGGTGGCGCACGGTGAAAATCGGCGATAGTGGTGAAGACTGGGGATACCCCTTGATGAAAGCAGGAAACCCATGATCCACCTCAAGCAGGACTCCGATGGCAATGTCCGGATGCCGAAACGTTTTCCCCGGTCGGTGGATATCACCGTCACCTTTGCCGATGGAACACAGGAAGTGGTCAAGGGGAGCACGATGAACGATCGCTACGATGCGGCATTGGCCGACTACAGGTTGCAAAACAACCTCGATGCCAAGGGCTATTCGCGCTCGCCGGCGACAAATATCCACCGCAAGAACGCCGTCGGCTTCGTTCCGGTATCCCCGGGTCTGTCCACTTAGGCAGCACAGGTGATTTCCGGTCTGCGCTGCGCAGCAAGACAGGAAACTCCAAGCTATCGCGCCAGCGACCGCACAAACTCGAGACTGGCTTTTGAGATCTGCTCCCGGGCGGTATCGCGTGAAATCGTTGGCTGACCGTCGCCCGGTTGCGGGCCGTAGTCTCCGAAGTTGGCGTGTGAACCACCCTTGACCACGGTATAGAGCGAGCCGTGGGGCATTGCCGCCTTGGAGTCGTTGACCTTTGCCGGGGTGGCCAACCCGTCCTGCGATCCGGAGATCGAAAGTGTTGGCAGATCCAGGGAACTCATATCGGTTGCCGGGTAGGAAGCATAGAACAACAATCCGGCGGCCGGGTCGTTGGGTGCTTGGGCAAAGGACTCCGCGTCCATCGCCGCGACCACTCCGCCGAGTGAATGGCCTCCCAGTACCCAGCGATCCACGGGTGGATGTTCTGCCCGCGCCGCATCGAAGGCACCCGTGGCGAGAAATGCGATGCCGAAGGGTTGCTTCGGAATGACAACAGTGAATCCGTTTTCGGCCAGGGGCCGCAACACCGCGGCATAGGCCCTGGCATCGACGCGGGCGCCAGGCTGGAAGAACACGCCGACCTCGCTGACGGTCCCGGTCGGCGCCATCACGATCTGTCCGGCGCTTTCGGTGACGGTGAGGTTCGCGCTGGAATCCATGGCAGATACAGCGGGTTCGATCGCGGAAAACGGCACCAGCCACCAGAGAGCGCCCGCTACACCCAACCAAGCCACCAGGCCCAGCGTCCTCAGGGCCTTGAAGCGGCGACGCTGCACCGTGCGCGTGAGCCATGTCCGGAGGGCCAGCACGGCACTGGCGACAAAAACGATGGCGAGCAGCACCACATAGGCGGGATGGCCATGCACCACCATGGACCCCGTCCGAAGAGCTGCCCAAGCCGTGAAGAGCACGCCGAGGCTGGCAACGATCCGCGCCGACCACAGGAGGAACACATCGCTGCGGGTGGGTGAGGAGGCCGGGCTGTCGGCTCTTTTGTGTGTCACGTTGTGCACTGCCTTCGGGGTGGAGGTACTTCGATTCCGCAAAACGTGGTGAGCCTTTGGGGGGAATCGGCCGGGTGCAAGCGGGTGCCGGTTTCACCAATCCTGCCTATTGCCTTGACCTTAACAGCTGTTCGAGGGCATGGAAGGCACCTGTCG
>JAUNVO010000002.1:0-34156 GCA_030540695.1 Micrococcaceae bacterium
TCGTACTGCAGCTCAGGCAAGGTATAAATAGCCAAAACGACTCCTCATTCTCTTGGGCATCCAGTGACAGCTGGATGCATTCTTATTGATTACTGCATCTCCGCACGAGGCGGAAAACCTGTGGTGCTCAGTGTTCGAGCATATCCAGTGGAACACTGGCCTCGGTGCCGGGTATTCCCAGTTCGGTTGCCCTTTTATCGGCCATGGCCAGCAACCGGCGGATCCGGCCGGCGATGGCGTCCTTGGTCATCGGCGGCTCGGCCATGCGGCCGAGTTCATCGAGGCTGGCCTGCTTGTGGGCCACGCGCAGGGCGCCGGCGTATTTCAGGTGCTCGGGGACTTCCTCGCCCAGGATCTCCAGGGCGCGTTCGACCCTGGCGCCGGCGGCGACCGCAGCCTGCGCGGAGCGGCGCAGGTTCGCGTCGTCGAAGTTGGCCAGCCGGTTGGCCGTGGCACGGACCTCCTTGCGCATCCGACGCTCTTCCCAGACCATCAGGGCGTCATGGGCCCCCATCCGGGTGAGCAGCTGCGCGATGGCTTCGCCGTCGCGGATGACCACGCGGTCCACGCCGCGGACCTCTCGCGCCTTGGCCACCAAGCCCAGACGGCGGGCGGCGCCGACCAGGGCAAGCGCCGATTCGGGACCCGGGCAGGTGATTTCCAGGGCCGAGGAGCGTCCGGGCTCGGTCAACGAACCGTGCGAGAGGAAGGCCCCGCGCCACACGGCCTCGGCGTCGGCCGTGGAGCCGTTGACGATGACCGAGGGAAGCCCGCGCACCGGGCGCCCGCGTCCGTCAAGCAGGCCGGTCTGGCGTGCCAGGGCTTCGCCCTCGCGGACCACGCGGACCACATAGCGGTTGCCGCGGCGCAGGCCCCCGCCGGAGACCACGACGATCTCGGAGGTGTGCCCGTAGACATCGGCGATGGCGGCACGCAACCGCCTGGCGGTGGAGGCGAGGTCCACCTCGGCCTCGATGACGATGCGTCCGGAGACGATGTGCAAGCCGCCGCAGAAACGCAGCATGGTGGAGACCTCGGCCTTGCGTTCCGAGGACCTGCGGATTTCAAGCCGGGACAGTTCGTCCTTGACGGAAGCCGTCAGTGCCATGGATTGTTTCCTAACTGCTGGGCTCGTCTGTGCTGAACGTGGTGAAAACGTCATGGTAGGCGGCAGCCAGCCTCAATGGATCATGGATCGCTCGACCGGCGCCAACCCCCACTTTACCGAAAAACGTGCGGGCACCTAGTCGGGCCGCCGCATGGGTGAAGGCCTCATGGTCAGAAATCGTCGTTGGATCGGCCAGCACCGCGTCCAGCCGCAGGTCCGGGGCGTAGCGGGAAATGACTTCCAGGTGGGCCGCCGCATCCATCCCGCCGGTCTCGGCGGTATCCGTCGACAGGTTCATGGTCAGCAGCCGGCGGGCCGGGGTTTGCTGCAGCCCCTCGCGCATCTCGGGCAGCAGCAGGTGCGGCAATACCGAGGTGTACCAGGATCCCGGACCCAGCACGACCCAGTCCGCCAGTTCGATGGCGTCAAGCGCCTCGGTGCAGGCCGCGGCGTCGGTGGGTTCGAGGCGGACGTTGGAAACCAAGGCACTCTCCCCCGCCTCGGCGAGGTTGGACTGCCCGCTGATGCGCCGGCGCACCAGTCCGTTCCCGGCGTCTTCGAGCAGGACGTCCCCGGTGATGGTCAGCGGTGTGGTGCTCATGGGAAGCACCTGGCCGCGGGCACCGAGCAACGCGCCGGCCCATCGCAGACCGGCCACCGGATCATCGAGCAGCTCCCACAGCGCGACGATGAGCAGGTTGCCCACCGCGTGCTGGTCAAGTGCCGCGGCCGACCCCGGCTTCGAAGTGAAGCGGTGCTGCATCACATCACGCCAAGTCCGCCCCCAGTCGGTGTCGTCGCACAGTGCGGCAAGCGCCATGCGCAGGTCCCCGGGAGGCAGCACGTCTAGTTCCTCGCGCAGACGCCCGGAGGATCCGCCATCATCGGCCACCGTAACGATGGCCGTCAAATCCGTGGTGAGCCGGCGCAGTGCCGAAAGCGAGGCGGAAAGCCCGTGCCCCCCGCCCAGGGCGACGACGCGCGTGGACGAGCTGTCATCCCCTGCGCGGGCCGGCGGCTGGATGGGGATGGGCCCGGTGAAAAAAGCCATCGCGGACTACTCGCGACCCAGGTCGCGGTGGGTGACGTTGACCCGCACGCTGGGCAGCTGGGAGAGCCGGCGGCCGATTTCCTCGGCGGTGGCCACCGATCGGTGCTTTCCGCCGGTGCAGCCGATGGCAATCGTCGCGTAATGCTTGTTTTCGCGCCGGTAGCCCTCAAAGACCGGTTCGAGGGCCGAGATGTAGCGCTCGATGAAATCTGCCGCACCGGTGGCGTTCAGGACGTAGTCGGAGACCTTCGCGTCCTTGCCGGTGTGCGGGCGAAGCTCCGGGACCCAGTGCGGGTTGGGGATGAAGCGGACATCGGCGACGTAGTTGGCATCGGTGGGCACTCCGTACTTGAAGCCGAAGCTCATCACGTTCAGCCGCAGCACGATGGGCCCGGACTCGGAGAAAAGCTCCGTGATGGTGCGGTTCAGGTCGTGCACCGACATCTCGGTGGTATCCACCACGATCTCGGCGGCTTCCTTGAGTTCACGCAGGACATCACGTTCGCGGTTGATTCCGTCGACGATCCGGTCATCCCCCTGCAACGGGTGCGGGCGCCGGCCCTGTTCGAAGCGGCGGACCAAAAGATCGTCGTCGGCCTCCAGAAAGAGGACGCGGTAGGCGATCCCGGCGCTGGTGAGCGCCTGCAGGTTCTCGCGCAGCTGCGGGAAAAGCGACTTGGAGCGCACATCCATCACCACGGCAAGCTTCGGGATGGAGCCCCCCGAATGCGCGACGATCTCCGTGAGCATGCCCAGCAGGGTCGGTGGCAGGTTCTCCACGACGTACCATCCGTGGTCTTCCAACGCGTGGGCCGCCGTCGTGCGGCCGGCGCCCGACATGCCGGTAATCACTAGTAGTTCGGACTGGGGTGGTTTCACTGGGGCAAGCTCGGTGGTCATACCCCCTAGCCTAGTCGCCCGGCGGGCCCTGTCGCGTCAGTCCAGAACCTCACCGGTTGTCATGTTCACTGCCGGCGCACCCGGGGTGGAGGCCGCCAACGCGTCGAACACCGTGGCGGCGAGCACCGGGCCGATGCCCGGCACTTCCATGATCTCCTCAACGGAGGCCGCACGCATCTTCTTCATCGAACCGAAGTGCTTGCGCATCGCCTCGCGCTTGGTCGGGCCCAGTCCGTCAATGGTGTCAAGCAGCGACGTGGTCATGGAGACCGAGCGCTTCTTGCGGTGGAAGGTGATGGCGAAGCGGTGCGCCTCGTCACGGATGCGCTGGACCAGGTACAGGGCATTCGAGGCCCGCGGCAGGATCACCGGGAACTCGTCGTCCGGCAGCCACAGCTCCTCAAGACGCTTGGCCAGCCCCACCACGTAGATGTCGTCGATGCCCAAATCCGCCAGTGCGCGGGTGGCCGCGGAAACCTGGGGCGGACCTCCGTCGACGATGACCAATGAGGGCGGGTAGGCAAACCTGCGCGCCGGCAGCTTCTGGGCGGCGTCGGCAATATCGATCTCACCGCTGATCATCGGCGCGGTTTCGGCCATCTCCTCCAGGTAGTTCTTGAACCGCCGGGAGATCACGTCATACATCGAGGCCGTGTCATCGCGCGCCGCTTCCCCGGTGATGGAGAACTTGCGGTAGTCGGACTTCTTGGGCAGTCCGTCCTCGACCACAACCATCGAGGCCACCACGTTGGTGCCCTGGACGTGGGAGACGTCGTAGCATTCGATGCGCAGCAGCGGCACCGGAAGGCCCAGGGCGTCCTGCAGCTCCTGCAGCGAGGCCGAGCGGGTCGTCAGGTCCCCGGAGCGCCGCGACTTGTGCAGGCGCAGGGACTGCTCGGCATTTTCACGCACGGTTTCGGCAAGCGTCGCCTTGTCCCCGCGCCGCGGCACGCGCAGCGATACGGCGGATCCGCGGCGCTCGTGCAGCCAGCGCCCGACCTCCTCCACATTCTCAGGAAGCACCGGGACCAGCACCTCGCGCGGGATCCTGTCGTCCCCCGCAGCCTCGCCGTAGACCTGGGTGAGCAGGTGCTCGATGAATTCGGGGGCCGTGACGTCCTCGACCTTTTCCACGACCCAGCCGCGCTGGCCGCGGATGCGCCCGTTGCGCACGTGGAACACCTGGACGGAGGCCTCGAGCTCGTCCTCGTGCACGGCGAAGATGTCCGCCTCGGTGTTCTCCGCCAACACCACGGCGTTGCGCTCGAAGACCCGGCGCAGCGCCGCGACGTCATCGCGGTAGCGTGCCGCCTGCTCGTACTCGAGCCGTCCGACTGACTGGACCATCTTGGCCTCGAGTTCCTTGATGAACTTGGTTCCCTCACCTCCCATGAACTGGCACAGGTCTGCGGCGAGCTTCTTATGGTCTTCCTCGGTGATCCGTCCCACGCAGGGGGCGGCGCACTTGTCGATATAACCCAGCAGGCAGGGCCGGCCGGAGGACTCCGCCCGTTTGAACACGCCCATGGAGCAGCTGCGCACCGGGAAGACACGCAGCAGCGTGTCGAGGGTCTCGCGGATCGCCTTGGCCGGGTAGAACGGGCCAAAGTACTTGGTGTCCTTGCGCTTGTCCCCACGCATCACCTGGGCTCGGGGATATTTCTCCCCCATGGTCACCGCAAGGTACGGATAGGACTTGTCGTCACGGAAGACGATGTTGAAGCGGGGATGGTACTCCTTGATCCAGGTGTACTCGAGCTGAAGTGCCTCAAGTTCCGAGCCCACAACCGTCCACTCCACGGAGGTGGCCGTGTGCACCATCGCGTGGGTCTTGGCGCTGAGCCCGGCCGGGTTGGCGAAGTAGGAGTTCAGCCTCGAGCGCAGCACCTTGGCCTTGCCGACGTAGATGACCCGGCCTACCTCGTCGCGGAAGCGATAAACCCCGGGATTCGTCGGGATATCCCCGGTCGCGGGGCGATAGCTTCTGGGGTCTGCCACTTCTGCTGCTCCGTATCAGTCGCTGATGGGTGTCTGGTTGTAGGCGTTCACGCGTTCCTGGCCCGTAAGCCCCGCAATGGCATCGACGATCGTATCGGTGGCGGCGCGGCGCTGCGGGAGCGGGTGCTTCCGGCCCAGGTGCTCGAACTGCAGCGGTTTGCCGAAAGCAAGGGTAAAGTGGTGCGGCCTGACGGCGTTCTTTCCGGCCGGCTGCAGTTTTTCAGTGCCCGTCAAGCCCACGGGGACCACGGGTGCGCCGGTACTCAGCGCCAACCAGCCCACGCCGGTGCGCCCGCGGTAAAGCTTGCCATCGCGGGAACGGGTGCCTTCGGGATAGATCCCGATGCCCCCACCGGTCTCCAGGATATCCACCAGCGATTCAAGTGCCGCGACCGAGGCGGCCTGTTCACCGCGCTGGACAGGGATGGAGCCGACGGACTCGAAGAAGGTCTTCATCGCCTTGCCCTTGATGCCCGGGGTGGTGAAGTACTCGGCCTTGGCAAAGAACGCGACGTCGCGCGGGGTCAGCGCCTGGATGATGATGGAGTCAAGGAAGGAAAGGTGGTTGGAGGCGATAATGACAGGCCCGGTGCGCGGAACGTTTTCCAGACCGGTGACGGTGGGGCGGCACATTGTCTTGAGCATCCCGCGGATCGATGAGCGGGTCATGGTGTACAGGCTCATTTAGGCGTTGGCTCCCGTCGTGGTGGTGCCTTGCATTGATTGGCGCAGGGAGTCCACCGCTGCGACGCCCAACAGCATCCCTGCCAGTTCGGGCACGTCTGTCGCATGCGCGCCGGCACCGGCGGCTGCCAGCTCGCCGTCTTCGGCAAAGCCCCAGCCGACCCCGATGGATGCGACCTGATTCTCGTGGGCGGCCTCGATGTCGTAGCGTCGGTCCCCCACCATCACGCAACGGGCCGGGTCCAGGCCGTGTTCCCGGATGGCCGCGGCGAGGATGTGTGACTTGGAGGAGGAACGTCCGTCGCCCTCGCCCTCGTTGCCGAACACCCCGTCCAGCAGGCCGTCAAGCCCCTGGACCTCGAGCAGGGTTGTGGCTATCGGTGTCGGCTTGGCCGTGGCCACCAGGACCTTGACCCCGGCTGCCCGCAAGGCGCCCAGGAGCTCAACAACACCCGGGTACGGACGGGACTCGGCCATGCCGCTGCGCGCGTATTGCGCGCGGTAGGTGGCGATCAGCTCGTCAATGTTTTCCCCGTTCACCCCGTCGATGGTCGCCAGGCCGATGGTCAGCGGAGGCCCGATGAGGGAAAGCAGTTTTTCTTCACCCGGATCGGGGATCTGCGCCTTCCCCAGCGCATGGCGGATACCGGAGGTGATAGCCCCGGCAGGATCCACGAGGGTTCCATCGAGGTCAAGGAGCACGGCGGAGGGAGCAATCATCACTGTCGTATTCTCGCATGAAGTGGGGGTTTGTGCCGTACATGCATGCCGTGGCAGGCATGTACGTACGGCCTTGAGTGCTACTTGAGCAGCGGGGCGAGGAACTGGCCGGTGTAGCTGGCTTCGTTCTTGGCCACCTGTTCCGGTGTGCCCGTGGCAATGATGTAGCCGCCGCCGCTTCCCCCTTCGGGGCCCAGGTCGATGACCCAGTCCGCGGACTTGATCACGTCGAGGTTGTGCTCGATGGTGATCACGGTGTTGCCCTTGTCCACCAGCCCCTGCAGGACGATCAGCAGTTTGCGGATGTCCTCGAAGTGCAAACCGGTCGTGGGCTCGTCCAGGACGTATACCGAGCGGCCGTTGGAACGCTTCTGCAGTTCCGCGGCAAGCTTGACGCGCTGGGCTTCGCCTCCCGAAAGCGTCGTCGAAGCCTGTCCCAGGCGCACGTAGCCCAGGCCCACGTCCACGAGCGTGCGCAGGTGCCGGGCGATCGGGGTGAAGGCCGCGAAGAACTCGGCCCCTTCTTCGATCGGCATGTTCAAGACATCGGAGATGGACTTGCCCTTGTAGTGGACTTCCAGGGTCTCGCGGTTGTATCGCGCACCATGGCAGACCTCACAGGGCACGTAGACGTCGGGCAGGAAGTTCATCTCGATCTTCAGCGTGCCGTCACCGGAGCATGCCTCGCAGCGTCCACCCTTGACGTTGAAGGAGAACCTCCCCGGCAGGTAGCCGCGTACTTTCGCCTCGTTGGTCTCGGCGAATAGCTTGCGGATGTGGTCGAAGACCCCCGTGTAGGTGGCCGGGTTCGATCGCGGCGTGCGTCCGATGGGCGATTGGTCAACGTGGATGACCTTATCCAGGTGCTCCAGACCCTCGACCCGGGTGTGCCGCCCCGGCACCTGTTTGGCACCGTTGAGACGGTTGGCGAGCACCTTGTAGAGCACGTCGTTGACCAACGTGGACTTGCCGGAGCCGGAAACGCCGGTGATGGCAGTCAGGACGCCGAGCGGGAAACGCGCGGTCACGTCGATCAGGTTGTTCTCTCGAGCGCCCACGACGGTAACCTGACGCTTCTTGTCGATCTTGCGGCGTTTGGCCGGGACCTCGATCTTGCGCCGTCCCGAGAGGTAGTCCCCGGTGATGGAACGGGTGTTCGCCTTGAGGCCCTCAAGCGAACCGGAGTGGACGATCTCGCCGCCGTGTTCCCCTGCGCCGGGACCGATGTCAACGATCCAGTCGGCCTCGGCGATGGTGTCCTCGTCGTGTTCAACGACGATCAGGGTATTGCCCAGTGAACGCAGACGGGTCAGCGTTTCGATGAGCCGGCGATTGTCGCGCTGGTGCAGCCCGATGGACGGCTCATCCAGGACATAGAGGACACCGACGAGTCCGGAACCGATCTGGGTTGCGAGCCTGATGCGCTGGGCTTCGCCGCCCGAAAGGGTTCCTGCGGCCCGTTCCAGATTCAGGTATTCGAGCCCGACATCAAGCAGGAAGCGCAGGCGTGCCTGGATTTCCTTGAGCACTTGGTCGGCAATCTGCGCTTCCCGCCCGGTCAGGACCAGTCCGTTGAGGAATGCCGAGCATTCGCGCATGGGCATGGCCGAGACCTCGGCAATGGACTTGCCGTTGATCAGGACCGACAAGGAAGCGGAGTTCAGCCGCGCACCATTGCACTCCGGGCACGGGATCTGCCGCATGTACTCTTCGTACCTGTCGCGGGCATGGTCCGATTCGGTTTCCAGGTGCTTGCGGTGGATGTACTGAACCACCCCTTCGAAGCCGGTGGAGTACTTGCGTTCGCGGCCAAAACGGTTCTTGTACTGCACCACGACCTTGTGGTCCTTGCCATGCAGGATGGCTTCGCGGGCAACGGCCGGCAACTTGTTCCAGGGGGTTTCCAGCGTGAAGCCAAGCTCGGCGCCCAGTCCACCGAGCAAACGGTTCCAATACTCGGAGGTGGCGACGCCCAAGGACCAGGGCGCGATGGCACCCTGTCCCAGGGGCATCTCGATATCGGGGATGATGAGGTCTTCGTCGACTTCGAGGCGTGTTCCGATACCGCTGCAGGCGGGGCAAGCGCCAAATGGGTTGTTGAAGGAGAACGACCTCGGTTCGATTTCATCGATCGCCAGCGGGTGTTCGTTCGGGCAGGCAAGATTTTCCGAGAATGTGCGTACGCGGCCGTCATCGTCAGGATCGAGGTCCACGAAATCGATCAGGACTCGGCCTTCGGCAAGGTTCAGCGCGGTTTCGATTGAGTCGGTCAGCCGCTGCCGAACCGAGTCATTGATGGCCAACCGGTCAACGACAACTTCGATGGTGTGCTTGTACTGCTTACCAAGCTTTGGAGGGTCGCTGAGTTGGATCGTTTCGCCGTCAACGCGAGCACGCGAGTAGCCCTTGGAACCCAGTTCCTTGAAGAGGTCGACAAATTCGCCTTTACGGCCACGCACTACGGGCGCCAAGACCTGAAAACGTGTCTTGGGTTCGAGTTCCAACAGCTGATCAACGATCTGCTGAGGGGTTTGCTTCGTCACTGCTTCACCGCAGACAGGGCAGTACGGTCGCCCCACGCGCGCCCAGAGCAGCCGCATGTAATCGTAGATCTCGGTGATGGTGCCGACGGTGGAACGCGGATTCTTCGATGTCGATTTTTGATCGATCGATACTGCGGGCGAAAGCCCTTCGATGAAATCAATATCCGGTTTATCGACCTGCCCCAGGAATTGGCGGGCGTATGCGGAAAGGGATTCGACGTAGCGCCGCTGCCCCTCGGCGAAGATCGTGTCGAAGGCCAATGAAGATTTTCCGGATCCGGAAAGACCGGTGAAAACGATCATGGCGTCGCGTGGAAGATCCAGGTCGACGTTGCGTAGGTTGTGCTCGCGTGCGCCCTTGACCACCAGGCGGGTCAAGTCGTGCGGACGGGAGGTTTCTGGGGAGCGGGAAGTAGCCACCAGAACATGCTAATCGAAAACTGGTTCGAATTGCGCGAAGTTGTGAGCAAGAAGACGCTGCTCTATCCAACCTGAGAGCTGAAGGCCGCCCGAACGTAGCCCAGAGCCGCCTTTTCTGAGATTCCCCACCGTGTCGCAACCCCTGCGAGCTCCGACGCAGCATCCGCCACGGCAATGGAACCTTCGTCTCCGGTTGCTTGGACTATTGTTCCGTGTCGACCCCGGGTGACGACAGCTCCAGTGGCTTCGAGTTCCTTGTAAACCTTAGCTGCGGTGTTCACCGCCAGCCCGAGCTGTTCGGCGAGCGCCCGGACAGAGGGCAGCTTGGTTCCGGCTTTGAGGCGTCCCTTCGAAATGGCCACAAGGATCTGCATTCGAACCTGTTGGTAGGGAGAGGTTTTGTCAGTCTTGTCCAACTCGATAAATGCCAGTGGATTGCTGTCCATAGATGCCATCCTTTCGTGGATACGGTGGCAGGGCCTGCGCCCCAGACTACCGCGTGGCCTTCGCCTCTCCACGTAAGGTGTTGACATGAGTGAAACCTTCCTTGACCTCGCCGATGCAACAGTACGGTCCGTGAGTGTCTCCGAAATGTCCAACAATATCTACCTGGTGACGTCGAAGGTTGATGGATCCCAGCTGTTGATCGATGCTGCAGACGACGTATCTGCCATTGACGAGCTGTTCGCGTCGGCTTCTTCGGATTCGAAGGTTCCGCCGACGCTTGCAGGGATAGCGACGACACACCAACACTGGGACCACATCAGGGCACTGCGGGAGTATGTGGAACGAACAGGAGCTGTGACGTACGCCGGCGTAGATGATGTTGAGGGAATTGCGGCGGGCGCAAATGTCATTATCACTGTTCCACTGAGTCACGGAGATTCGATTGCTGTAGGTTCCGTGGCATTGGAATGCGTTCACCTACGTGGCCACACCCCCGGGTCCATTGCCTTCGTCCTGAGTGATAGCGGAGGTTCCACGGTGATCTTCAGCGGAGATTCCTTGTTTCCTGGTGGTGTGGGAAATACGCAGGGCGACCCAGCACGATTCGCCTCACTGCTTGACGATGTTTCGTCTCGTCTATTTGAAGCGTACCCAGACGATGCGCTTGTCCTGCCGGGCCATGGGAGCACCACCACTTTAGGGGCGGAACGTCCGAACCTGGCTGCGTGGCGCATCAGGGGCTGGTAGGTCGAAGTCTATTCGCTGGTCTAGGTGGAGACTCATATGTCCCGGGGAGCGGCGGTGCCATCGATCTGTACATCTGTCCGCTCGGAGTGGTGATCAGGATCGTGTGCCGCGGCCCCAGGACGACAGCTTCTTCCCATCCCGAGGTTTCCTTGGTTTGGTTGCACCAAACACAACGGCCATCGGTATTGGCTTCGGTGGTTTTCCCGCCTTTCACCACTTGATAGACATGGTCGTAGTGGCGGATCGGAGCATCGCAATACGGTGTACGACAATATTGATCTCGCACGGCTACGAGGTCTTTCAACTTCTGCGGCAGGATCCGAGCTTCCGACTCCATGGCAACGAGTTCGCCGTTGGTAGGCGTCGTGTATAGGCGCCGGACCCACGTTTCAGCTGTGCTCGCCACGTCTGGCCCAGTCCGGTCACCGGTAATCAACCAGCGAGCGTATTGGGCGGAAATGGTGCCGTAGCCTTTGATGAGTGCGGGCTCACTGTCTCCAATTAGCAAGGTCCGGTCGGTCATCACCAGATTGATCATCAGCGGAATGCGTGAGGCACTCTCCTGGCCCGTAATTCGTTCGACAATGGTGTCGGCCACGACCTGGGAATCGGTACGTTCATCGTCAATTCGGCGCCGCTTGGCCAAAGCCGTAACCAACGCCTCCTTGATAGCGACGCCTTGCATCACCGGAAGCAGTCCGCTGAATCGCATCATCCCGTCAGGCATCATGGTCAGCGATATCCTGCGCTTCCTCATGGCGTCAGCATGATTTATCATGTCAACGGTGTTGTCGTAGGCAAGGATCTCCTTCTTGGCGCGGGCTAACAACTCCTTGGTGCCGACGCCTTCTAGTGATCCTCGCTCACCCGCTATCCCCCGGTCTACCAGCTCGCGAACACCTGGGTTCACGTGATTGGTTACTCGTGCCAGAAGCATGGCGCGTTCCTCATTCAGTTCACCTCTGAGCAGTGCGTCGAAGGTGAAAGGCATGTGCTCGATCACGGACTTTGCATAAGAAACAAAGCGTGGGCCAAGATACTGGGCTTCCATTCGCGCGAGGGCCACTTCGGCACCGGCCCCACGGCTTGGGTTCTCCTTATAGACACCCTCGTCTTCGTGTCGCGCAATGATGTCTTGCTCCAGGCCGTAGGCTTCCTTCGCCTGGGCCGCGCAAATTGCAGCCTTTGCCCTTTCCATCGCGGCAATCCGGGCCACCCGGACTTGCTCACCGACAGTCTGTGGCAAATATGACATTGCCTCCGACATGTCGTTTATGAAATCAACGTATCCGTCCCCTGGTCCCTCGGCCGCAGCCCTCACGCGGGCGGAATCGACCATATCCGAAGGAATATGACGGTGGCCAAGGAGCAGCTCCCCGGCAACCTCCGTTGAGAGCGATCTCGGGTTCGATTGGCACTCTTCGTACTCTTCGAACATACTTACTACTATACGCGCCGAAAGCATGTATGTGAAGGGATGTTGGAATTTCCTGAATCGATAAACACCTAGTCAGATCGTATAAATAAAATATGCAGAAAAGTATTCGACCTACTGTTATGGCCGCCTATACTAGTTGAATTTGAAACCCTGAGCTTCACAGGCTTGCTTGAAGGCCTCGCGATCCGTGATCACAGGGGTACCTGCCTGATCGACGCTGACCGCAACTCGAATCTCGTCAGTGGATGCAGCTGCACCGTGTACGGCAGCCTTGGCCATATTCGTCCGAGCGACGTTGCCTCCATCCTCGTAACCACTGCCAAAATGGAGGCACGCGGTGTTTCCTTGAGAATCGTCCTGCCGGAACTCATCGGCGGAAGGTCCTCCGCAGGCAGTAAGCATCAGTGCCGCAGCTGCGACCATGGGTAGAACACGTTTCATACCCCCATTTTAGGGTAAAGCGATGGCCCGCACCGGAAACCTATAGCTTCCTTCCGACCATGAAGATCCGGCGAAAAGGGAACACTGTCATCTTTCCGCGAATTGGATCCTCGAAGACCGGGTATGCATGGGCAACAAGCTCGGCATACTGGGATTCAAACACCGCGGCATCCTCGGAGTCCAAGGTATCGAGCACCGGACGCAGAGCAGTGCCCCGGACCCACTCCAGGACGGGATCCGGTCCGAGCAGGACTTGCCCATAAGTGGTTTCCCAGACGTCCGTTTCATACCCTGCCGCCAGCAAAAGCCTCTGGTAGTCAGCTGGCTCTCCCACCGCATCGTCATGGCGCAGCACCCCGGACAATTGCGGGGCCCATCGAGGGGAGTCCGCGAGCTTCCGCATCAAGGCGTGGGAGGGTGCACCAAAGTTGCCTGGAACCTGGGCAACGAACCAAGCACCGGGCGCTAACGCATCCAACCAACCCCGCATGATCTCCCGGTGGTTGGGTATCCATTGCAGCATCGCGTTGGATACCAGCACGTCGGTGTCCGGATCCGGCATCCAGGTCGTTGCTTCGGCTATCTCAAAGGACAGATTCGGCGCCTGCTGCGTTGAGCGCGCCTGATCAATCATCTCCGCCGAGGAGTCCAGGCCGATGATTCGTGCCGCGGGCCAGCGTTTCGCCAGTGAGTGCGTCTGCGGCCCGGGACCGCAACCCAGGTCCACCACCAGCTCCGGGTCGGCGGCGGTGATCCGGACCGTCAGGTCATGGAAGGGGCGGTCTCGGTGGTAGGAAAATTCTGCGTACTGTTTCGGATCCCATTTCATAACCTCAGGCTAAACGGAAAGGCCTTCGTAAACCGATAGTCTTGGAGACATCATGAAACTTACCGAGTTGCTGCCCAACACTCCCCCGCGCGGCGCCACCGCCGAATCAGTCTATGAAGCCTTCGTGAAGTGGGTGGAGGATCGCGGCATCGGCTTGTACCCTGCACAGGACGAAGCCGTCATGGAATTCGTGGCGGGCAACAACGTCATCCTTGCCACCCCCACCGGGTCCGGCAAGTCGCTGGTTGCTGTAGCCGCGCACTTCTACGCACTGGCACGCGGGGAACGCAGCTATTACACCGCGCCGATCAAGGCACTGGTCTCGGAGAAGTTCTTTGACCTGTGCAAGATCTTCGGTGCCGAGAACGTCGGCATGGTCACCGGGGATTCCTCGGTGAACCAGGACGCACCGATCATCTGCTGCACCGCCGAGATCCTCGCCAACGTGGCGTTGCGCGAAGGCAAGAACGCGGACCTTGGCCCCGTGGTGATGGACGAGTTCCACTTCTACTCCGACCCCCAGCGAGGTTGGGCCTGGCAAGTACCGCTGTTGGAACTTCCGCAGGCGCAATTCCTGCTGATGAGTGCCACCTTGGGCGACGTGGGTAGATTCGAGGACGAGCTCACGCTGCGCACCGGGCGCGAAACCACCACCGTGGCACACGCCGAACGTCCCATCCCGCTGCACTACTACTACTCGCAGGACCCGGTGCAGGAAGCCATCGAGGAACTGCTAAGCACCAAGCAGGTGCCGATCTACGTGGTCCACTTCAGCCAGCTTGAAGCCATCGACAGGGCCAGCGGGCTGATGAGCGTGAATGTCTGCACCCGCGAGGAAAAGGACCGGATCGCCGAGCTCATCGCCGGATTCAGGTTTGCACCGGGCTTCGGCAAGACCCTGAACCGGCTGGTGCGCCACGGCATCGGCGTGCACCATGCCGGCATGCTTCCCAAATACCGCCGGCTGGTCGAGCAGCTGGCGCAGGCCGGGCTACTGAAGGTCATCTGCGGCACCGACACCCTGGGCGTGGGCATCAACGTGCCCATTCGCACCGTGCTGATCACCGCGCTGTCCAAATACGACGGGGTGCGTACCCGCATCCTCAACGCCCGCGAATTCCACCAGATCGCCGGACGTGCCGGACGTGCCGGCTACGACACCTCCGGCACCGTGGTGGTCCAGGCACCCGAGCACTCCATCGAAAACAAGAAGAACATGGAAAAGGCGCTGGCGAAGTTCGGCGACGACTCCAAGAAGATCCGCCAGGTCATCAAGAAGAAGCCCCCGCAGGGATTCGTGACCTGGGGAGAGAAGACCTACGAGCGGATCATTGCCGCGACCCCCGAGACGCTGAACTCCTCGTTTGCCGTCACTCACTCGATCCTGCTGAACCTGTTGGCCCGCGAGGGTGATTCCTTTGCCGCGGCTCGCCGGCTGCTCACCGAGAACCATGAACCGCCGGTGCGCCAGCGGATCCTGCAGCGCAAGGCGCTGGGCATCCTGCGCGAACTGCTGGCCACCGGAGTCGTCGAACGCCTCGAACACCCCGACCGCCACGGCAACATGCTCGCGCTCACGGTGCACCTGCAGGAGAACTTTGCACTGAACCAGCCACTTTCCCCCTTCGCGCTTGCCGCCCTTGAACTCTTTGACGTCGAGTCCCCCAGCTACGCGCTGGATGTGGTCTCCGTCATCGAGGCAACACTGGAAAAGCCGCGCCAGGTGCTCTCTGCGCAAGAGAAGAAGGCCCGCGGCGAGGCGATTGCCGCGATGAAGGCCGACGGCATGGAATACAACGACCGCATGGCCGCGCTCGAGGATGTCACCTACGCGCAGCCGCTGGCCGAGATCCTGGGCAATGCCTTTGAGCAGTACCGGGCCGGGGCACCGTGGCTCGGCGACTTCGAGGTGGCTCCCAAGTCGGTGGTCCGCGACATGTACGAACGCGCCATGAGTTTCAGTGAGTACGTGGCGTTCTACTCCCTGGCCCGCTCCGAGGGCGTGCTGCTGCGCTACCTCACCGACGCTTACAAAGCGCTGCGCCAGACGGTGCCCCAGGACGCGCTGCGCGAGGACCTGCAAGACCTGATCGAGTGGCTCGGGGAATTGATCCGCCAGATCGACTCCTCGCTGCTGGATGAATGGGAGGAATTGTCCAAGGGAGTGCTGCACGAACCCGATGCGGAGATCATCCCGCCGGCGCCCGATCGCCTGACTTCCAACGAACGCGCCTTCCGGGTGATGGTGCGCAACGAGATGTTCCGCCGCGTCAAGCTTTTCGCCGACGAGCAGGACGGTGCCCTGGGCGAGCTGGACGGGCCTAGCGGTTTTGACGCCGATGCCTGGGCCGACGCCATGGATGCGTACTTCGAGGAGCACGAGGACATCGACGATGGCCCCGGCGGGCGCGGACCCAACCTGTTGCTGATCACTGCGGGCAAGGACTCCTGGAAGGTGCGCCAGGTCTTCGCCGACCCGGCCAACCACCATGACTGGGGCATCGACGCCACCGTCAACCTGGCAGAATCCGACGAGGCAGGTGCCCCGGTGATCACCGTGACCGGGGTGGGGCGGCAGGACTAGAAGCCGAGCAGTTTGGTCAACGGCTGCACCTGGTGGTGCGTCAGCATCACCAGGGGCACCACCAACCCGGCAAGCGCGTAGATGGAAACCGGCACGCACATCAGCCATTCCCGCAGCGAGCCGGCGCGCCCCAGCACCGGGACGGCAATGCGTCCGCCGGGCTTCCACACGTCCTTGAGCAGCGGGATGCGGCGGATGAAACGTGGCGACTTGATCTTGATCGGCCACAACAGGTTGCACCCGCCCACGGTGAGCATGTCACCGGCAACGTGGATGGCGCAGCCCACTGCGACGGCCAGCACCAACCAGTTCTGCTCATCAGGCGAGAAAACCGCCACGAAGATGCCCGCAGGGATGGAAATGATCCAGGGCAGCTTCGCCATGGAGTCGGGGATGAATTTCAGCGCCTTCAGTGCAAACGACACGAGCAGCACGGCCAACAGCCCGGCACCGGGGTAGACCAGGCCGAAGGACGAGGTCTGCATCGTCCACAGACCCAGCACCCAGGCCATGGCCGTGAACACGGCGATGCCGGCCAGCGAGTGGGTGCCGTTGCGGTGTCCCCCGGAGACCTCGCCGATGCCGGCGCAGATCGCATTGGACACCGGGGGCAGCGAGTGGGCGATGGTGGCCCGGCGGTGGTCTGCATCGGGTAGCAACGCGGCCCCGGCACACACCATCGCGCCGGCGACCCCGGCCAGCGGGGACTGTTCCAACAGGCCGAAACCCAGCGGGATGGCTTCCGGAAGCCACCCGGTGCGCTCCGCGAGCACACCGGTGGGAAGCTGGAAATTCGTGGTCAACGCGATCCAGGCTGCTGCGCCCGTGGCCGCGTGGTGGCCGCCCATCATGGTGGTTGGTGCCGTCCTTGGAGTTGTTCGTACAGGGGGGTCTTGATCGTCCCCCACTGTATGGGTCTGCTCCCACGGGTTGGATTCACGGCACGCTACCGGCGCCGGTAGGCTTGGTCACATGCCTTTGATCCGTCCCGCCCGTCCCGGCGACGCTGCCGACATCCTTGACCTCATCCACGAACTGGCGATCTACGAGCGCGAGCCCGATGCCGTGAAAAACACCGAGCCGGCGCTCGTATCCCACCTCTTCGGGCCCGATCCGCAGGTCTACGCGCATGTACTGGAGCAGGAGGGAACGGTGCTGGGCTTCGCGCTGTGGTTCCTGACGTATTCGACGTGGGAGGGGACCCACGGGATCCACCTCGAGGACCTGTACGTGCGCGAAACCTCCCGCGGGGCCGGACACGGCAAGGCATTGCTCACCGAACTGGCGCGGCTCGCCGTCGAGCGCGGGTACCGGCGCGTGGAATGGAGCGTGCTGGATTGGAACGCACCGGCGATCGGCTTCTACGATTCCCTTGGGGCGGGCTCCATGGACGGCTGGACGGTCCGCCGCCTCGAAGGCGCGGCACTGGCCGAGCTGGGGGCCACCGCATGAGCACCACCCAGGTGTTTCGCGGGATGAACACCACCGAGCACCACTTCATGCTTCCGCTGGACCACGACCGCCCGGACGGTGAACAGCTCACCGTCTTCGCCCGTGAGGTTTCTTCCACCGATCACGCCGATCCCTCGGCCTTGCCGTGGCTGCTCTTCCTGCAGGGCGGGCCCGGCGGCAAGGCCCCACGCCCGGCATCGCTGACCGGCTGGCTGGCCGAGGCCACCAAGACCTTCAGGGTACTGCTGCTTGACCAGCGCGGCACCGGGCTGAGCAGCCCGGCGAACCGGCAGTCGCTCCCGTTGCGCGGGGACGCCGCGGCGCAGGCATCCTACCTCACGCACTTCCGCGCGGATTCGATCGTGCACGACGCCGAGGCCATCCGCGGGGCACTGGGCATAGCATCCTGGAGCACCCTGGGACAAAGCTACGGCGGATTCTGCACGCTGACCTACCTGTCCATGGCCCCGCACGCACTTGACCGCTGCCTGGTCACCGGCGGACTGGCCTCGATCACCGCCGACGCCCAAACCGTGTACCGGGCCACCTACGCGCGGATGGCCGAACGCAACAGGGAGTACTTCTCCTGGTATCCGCAGGACCTGGATACCCTGCGCGGGATCGTTGCGCACCTGGGCCGGACGCAGGAGCACCTATCCAACGGCCGGCGCTTGACCGTACCGATGGTGCAGGTGCTCGGCCAATTCCTGGGCGGCAACTCGCGGGTCCATTCGCTACACCACGTTTTCGAGGGCGCATTCATCGCGACCCAGGGCGGAAATCGGCTTTCGGACACCTTCCTGGCCGCGGTGCAGGACCAGGTGGACCGGACCACGAACCCGTTGTACGCCTTGATGCACGAATCCATATACTCCCAGGGGCCCGCCACCGACTGGGCGGCGGAACGGGTGCTGGCCGAATTCCCCGCGTTCTCCCCGGAGGCCGAAGTCCCCCTGCTGACCGGGGAAATGGTGTTCCGCTGGTATTTCGACGCCGACCCGGCGCTGCGCCCGCTGGAGGAAACAGCACGGATCCTCGCGGAGCACCAGGGCTGGGGCACGCTCTACGACGCGGAGGCGCTCGCCCGCAACACGGTGCCGGTGGCGGCCGCCGTGTACACGCACGACGTGTACGTCGACAGGGGCCTGTCCCTGGCCACCGCAGAGGCCGTCAACGGGTTACAGGTGTGGGAAACCGACGACTTCCACCACGACGGCATCTCGGACGAGGGTGCCATGATCTTCGCGAAACTCCTGGAAATGACCCAACCGGCCACGTAGCACACTGCGGTTTCAGCCGGCGGCACCGAGCTCAACCAGCAGCACCCCGGCGGCGATCAACGCGATCCCCGCGGCCATGACCGGGGTGAGCGGTTCATCGAAAATCCACTTGCTCAGGGTCGCGGTGAGCGCTACGCCCGTGGCCGCCCAGATCCCGTAGGCCACCCCGATGCCCATGCCGGCCTGCAGGGCGAAGGACAGCATGCTGAACGCCAACAGGTAGCCCAGGCCCACGGGAACGTACCAGGCCTTGGACCCGGTCACCGCCGCACGCAGCGACATCGTGGCAGCCACCTCGGCAACGATCGCCACGCCGAGGAACGCCCACATCATGAAATGCGCTCCGGTTTCCCGCGTGCCCGGTTCCGTTGGGCCTGCTGCGATCCGAATTCGACCAGGACGACCCCGGCGATGATCACGCCAAGGCCAAGCAGCATCACCGGGGTGAGCGATTCATCGAAGAGCAGCATCGCGAACAGCGCGGTCAGCGCGACCCCGAGCGCCCCCCAGATGCCGTAGGCGACCCCGAGCCCCAGGCCCGCACGCATGGCCAGGGACAAAGCGGTGAATGCACCGGCGTAGCCGAGCACCACGCCAAGGTAGAACCAGTGGTGGTCAAGGGCGGCCTTGAGTGAAAGGGTCGCGATCACCTCAAGCGTGATCGCGGTGCCCAGCAGGAACCATTTGTTCATTTCTTGAGTTCGCGCACGCAGAAGACGGCGACAACCAGGATGAAGACCAGGCAGAGGTAGCCCAGGCCGGCGAAGCCCAACCAGGCCAGCAGCAGCCCGGATCCCGCGGCCCCGATGGCGCCGGCGGCGCCCATGAGCGTGTCCGAGACACCCTGGACCAGCACGCGGCTCCGGCGTTCGACGCGTTCGGCCAGGAACGCGGAACCGGAAATCGTGGCCATCGACCAGCCAATGCCCAGCAGCACCAAGCCGGTGGTCACCGCGGCCTGGGAGTCGGCGCCGATCCCGGAGACCAGCACCGCGGCAACCAGCACGCCTTGTCCGGCAAGCATCATCCTCGGTTGGCCGACCTTGTCCGCAAAGGCCCCGATGAACGGGGAGAGCGCATACATGCCGGCAATGTGCAGCGAGATGACGAATCCGACGACGACCAGGATGTCGGCGGTGCCCCCGTGCATCGCGTGCCCCGGAGTCGCGGCCATGTCCTTGAGGTGCACCGGGGTCATCGACATGACCCCGACCATCACCAGGTGGGCCACCACGATGGTGGAGATGCCCAGTGTCGCCCCGGGCGAGGCACGCACGGCCGTCAGCCCGGTGGCCAGGGACCCGCGGCGGCGACCGACCTCCGGCGCATGCGGGGCCACCCCGTCGGCCTTGTCCCAGGCCCTGGCCAGGTCGATGGGGTCCGGCCGCAGACCGATGTTCAGCACACCGATGGCCAGCAGCATCCCGGCCACGGAGAAGAGGAACGGTCCGCTCATCGGGGGCAGTCCGAGACCCTGGCCCAACACCGCCCCGGGGCCGATGAGGTTGGGGCCGGCCACCGCACCGATGGTGATGGCCCAGACGACGAGCCCGAGGTCGCGGCCACGCGTCGCGTCATCGGCCAGGTCGGTGGCGGCGAACCGGGCCTGCAGGTTTGCGGCGTTGCCCACGCCCAGCAGCGCGGCACCCACCAGGAGCACGGCAAAGGAGTTGGTCACCGGGGCAAGCATCATGCCGATGGCGCCGAGGGCGGCAAGGAGGTAACCGAAGGACAGTGCCGCCCGGCGTCCGCGTTTCACGGCCAGGGCCGCCAACGGGAGGGCACTGAGCGCGCCGGCGACCGAGATCGCGGCGGTTGCCGCCCCGGCGAAGGCGTTGGACCCGGTCAGTTCCACGGCCATCAGCGAACCGATGGCCAGTCCCGCACCGTTTCCGACGCCGCTGAACAGCTGGGCCACCGACAGTGCGGACACCGTCCGGCGTTGGGCCCGGACCCTCTGGGGTGGGCGCTGCATGGCCGGAAGATGCTCGGAGGTAGTCACACCCTCCAGCCTAGCAATGGCGCACCCAAGGTGTTACTCGGTGTCGTTCTCGGCTTGCTGCTGCGCCTTGGTTGCGGCTGCGGCGCGGCGCCCGGCCGGGGAGAGCAGCGAGGCAACGGTGGCGATGACCACGGTGCCGACGATGACCAGCAAGGACGTGGTGATCGAGAAATCCGGGACCCAGGTGATCGGCTCGCCGCCGTTGATGAACGGAAGCTCGTTGACGTGCATGGCGTGGAAGACCAGCTTGATGCCGATGAAGGCCAGGATGATCGACAGCGCGTGCTTGAGGTAGACCAGGCGGTCCATCAGCCCGCCCAGCAGGAAGTAGAGCTGGCGCAGTCCCATCAGCGCGAACAGGTTCGCGGTGAAGACGATGAACGGGGATTGGGTCAACCCGAAGATCGCCGGGATCGAGTCGACGGCGAAGAGCAGGTCGGTCATGCCGATGGTAATGAAGACCATGACCATCGGGGTGAACAGGCGCTTTCCGTCGATGGTGGTGCGCAGCTTGTTGCCGTCGAAGTCCTTGGAGATCGGCAGGTTCTTGGTCAGTTTGTACACGATGCCGCTGTTGGCGCCGTCCGAGGTGTCCTCGCCCTTTTCCGTGGCCTGCTTCCAGGCGGTGTAGAGCAGGAAGGCTCCGAAGATGTAGAAGACCCATGAGTAGTTCTCGATGACAGCGGCACCGGCAAGGATGAAGATCCCGCGCAGGATCAGCGCGATGATGATGCCGAACATCAGCACTTCCTGCTGGTACTTTCGCGGTACCGAGAAGCGGGCCATGATGATGATGAACACGAACAGGTTGTCGATGCTCAGCGAATACTCGGTGACCCAGCCGGCGATGAACTGCTGGCCGAGGTCGGGGCCCGCCTGCCACCAGATGACTGCGCCGAAGACCAGCGCGAGGGTGACGTAGAACGCGACCCAGATCCCCGATTCCTTCATCGAGGGAAGGTGGGGTTTCTTGACCACGTAGAGCAGGTCAAGCAGGAGGATGATGCATAGTGCCGACAGAGAAATGATCTCGAATTGCAGCGATAAACCGTGGTTTCCCAATGTGGGGCCTTTCAAGCGGGGTACGTCGAATTACCGCAAGTCTCTCCGCCGCCCGCTCAGATCGGGACGGCCGCTGCGCCCGGCGAGACGTCGATGCCTCGCGTGTTGACGATCACAGCACTACTGGGATACTCCCCTACGCTTGGCCCAGTCTAACGCACCGACCGGGCAGCGGCCTAAGCGTGCCCCGCGTTCTTCATCTGCCGCAGTTCCTTTTTCAGCTCCGAGACCTCGTCGCGCAACCGCGCGGCGACCTCGAAGTGCAGTTCGGCGGCGGCGGCGTGCATCTGCTCGGTCATCTGGCTGATCATGTCCACCAGGTTTTCCGCCGGGGCCGCTGCCAGTCCGTCGGCACGCACCGACTCGTGGGCCTTCTTGGTTCCGGCGCTCGAGCGCTTGGCGTTCTTGGCAAGACGCTGGTTGCTCAGCAGCTCCTGGGTGTCGGCATCCTCGCGGGCCAGCGAATCGGTGATGTCCGCAATCTTCTTGCGCAGCGGCTGGGGGTCCACCCCGTGGTCCGAGTTGTACTTCTGCTGCACCTCGCGGCGCCGGTTGGTCTCCTCGATCGCCTGCGCCATCGCGTCGGTGATCTTGTCCGCATACATGTGCACCTGGCCATCGACGTTGCGTGCGGCACGCCCGATGGTCTGGATCAACGAGGTCGCCGAGCGCAGGAAGCCCTGCTTGTCCGCATCCAGGATCGCCACCAGCGAGACCTCGGGCAAATCGAGGCCCTCACGCAGCAGGTTGATACCCACCAGCACGTCGAACAACCCCATCCGCAGCTCGCGCAGCAGCTCAACGCGGCGCAGCGTGTCCACGTCCGAGTGCAGGTACTGCACCCGCACCCCATGCTCGGTGAAGTAGTCGGTCAGGTCTTCGGCCATGCGCTTGGTCAGCGTGGTGACCAGGATGCGCTCGTTGCGTTCCACCCGTGCGCGGATTTCGTCGAGCAGGTCATCGATCTGGCCCTTGGTGGGCTTGACGATGATTTCCGGGTCTATCAGCCCGGTGGGACGGATGATCTGCTGCACCACCCCGTCGGCCTTGCCCAGCTCGTACTTGCCCGGGGTCGCCGAGAGGTACACGGTCTGACCGATACGTTCGAGGAACTCGTCCCACTTCAGCGGGCGGTTGTCCATCGCGGAGGGAAGCCGGAAGCCGTGCTCCACCAGGGTGCGCTTGCGCGACATGTCGCCCTCGTACATCGCCCCGATCTGCGGGACGGTGACGTGGGATTCGTCGATGACCAGCATGAAGTCGTCGGGGAAGTAATCGATCAGGCAGTGCGGGGCGGTGCCCGAGGCACGGTCGTCGATGTGCCGCGAGTAGTTCTCGATGCCGTTGCAGAACCCCATCTGCTCCATCATTTCCAGGTCGTAGGTGGTGCGCATGCGCAGGCGCTGGGCTTCCACCAGCTTGTTCTGGCCCTCCAGGGTCTCCAGCCGGTTGCGCAGCTCGTCCTCGATGTCGGTGATCGCGCGGTTCATCCGATCGGCACCGGCGACGTAGTGGCTGGCCGGGAAGACGTACATCTCGTTTTCCTCGCGAATCACGTCCCCGGTGACCGGGTGCAGGGTGTGCAGGGATTCGATCTCGTCGCCGAAGAATTCGATCCGCAGCGCCTGCTCCTCGTACATCGGGATGATCTCCACGGTGTCCCCGCGCACGCGGAAGGTGCCGCGGTGGAAGTCCATGTCGTTGCGGGCGTATTGCATCGAGACGAACTTGCGCAGCAGGTCGTCGCGGTTCATCTCCATCCCCTTTTCCAGGGTGACCATCCCGGCGACATACTCCTCGGGGGTGCCCAGGCCGTAGATGCACGAAACGGTGGCCACGACGATGACGTCACGACGGGTCAGCAGCGCGTTGGTGGCCGAGTGGCGCAGCCGCTCGACCTCCTCGTTGACCGAGGAGTCCTTCTCGATGAAGGTGTCGGTCTGCGGGACGTAGGCCTCGGGCTGGTAGTAGTCGTAGTAGGAGACGAAGTACTCCACCGCGTTGTTGGGCAGCAGTTCGCGGAACTCGTTGGCCAGCTGCGCGGCGAGGGTCTTGTTCTGCACCAGCACCAGAGTGGGACGTTGGACCTGCTCGATGAGCCAGGCGGTGGTGGCGGATTTGCCGGTGCCGGTGGCGCCGAGCAGCACCACGTCCTTCTCACCGGCGTTGATGCGCTCGGTGAGCTCCTTGATGGCCGCTGGCTGGTCGCCGGCGGGCTTGAAGTCGCTGATGACCTCGAAGGGCGCCACGACGCGTTTGATTTGCTGCGCAAGACTCATGGTCCTAGGTTACGCCCTGGCACCCACGGGTGGGCGGCGCGCTCGCCTTAGGCTGAAATCCCCGCGGCGAGCGCTTGGCCGCGCAGCTCCGCGATGCGTGGCTCGGCACTGCCGGCGAAGCGGTGATAGGCCGCGGCGCCGCCCAGGATGGCACCGATGAGCTCACCGGCATCCACGATGTGGCGCACCTTCCCGGCGGTGAACTTCGCGGTTCCCCCGGTGGATTCCAGCACGATCTCCGCGTCAAGGCCCGGGTAGCGCCCCTGTCCCCGCCCCTCGGCCAGGAATGATCCCGCGACATCGAGCAACGCGGCCCAGATCCCGGGAAGCCCGTCGATCAGATCGACGGGCACCAACTGCAAGGAGTGGTAGCGAAGCTGGACGGATCCGCGGGTGCCGCCGGCCGCCGCGGCGCGTTCGGGGTCGCGCTGGATGCTGATGAGCTGTCCGGGGGGATCGGCAGCGACAAAGGACTCGGCGATCATGGCGGTGTTCACTTGCGCGCCTGCCTTTGCACGATGTTCCCCAGCGCCCCGCGCATCAACCTGATCATGAAGAACACGGTTGCCGCGGCGGCGGCCAGCAGCCCGGCGAGGGCAAGCCACGCGGGAATGAGCACCGCAGAGCCATGGCCGGAGTCCTGCGCGATGTACTGCGCCCGCCCGTCGGCGAACAGCCACAGCAGGATCGCCGCGGCAAGCGCCACACCGGCGACCGCCCAGAGCGCGTGAACAATGCGCATCTCGGTGCGGGCCTTGGCCATCTCGGCCTTCATCAGCAACGCCAGCTGCTCCCTGGTTTCGTCCTTGTTAGCCGGCATGGCTGGTGGATGGACCAATGTGCTTCTCCCAGAATTCGTCGATGTGGTGGTGCAGGGCCTCAAGCGAGCCCGAATTGACGATCACGGCATCGGCCACCGCGGCGCGCTGGCCATCGGTGGCCTGGGCGGCGATCCGGGCGCGGGCGTCGGCCTCTGCCATCCCCCGGTCATCGACCATCCGGCGCACGCGTTCCTCCAGCGGGGCCTCGATGACCAGGACAAGGTCGAAGGCGGATTCCTGCCCGCTTTCCACCAGCAGCGGGATGTCCTGGACGATGACGGCCCCCTCCGGTGCTGCCTCCGCTCGCCGTGCCGCCTCGGCGCGCACCAACGGGTGCACTATCGCATTGAGCTTTGCCCGCTCGGTGGCATCGGCAAAGACCAGTGCACCCAGCGACGGGCGGTCAAGGGATCCGTCGGCCGCCAGGATCCCGGGGCCAAAGGCCTCGACGATCCCTTCGAGCCCCTCGGTGCCCGGTTCCACGACCTCGCGGGCGATGGCGTCGGCATCGATGAGCACGGCGCCAAGTTCAACCAGGCGCCGTGCCACTGCCGTTTTGCCGGCGGCGATCCCGCCGGTGAGTCCCACATTGAGCATGTGTCCCAGCATACCGATGCACAGCGGGCACGCGAAGACGCCAAACACTAGACTGGTGCGGTAATGGAGACAGATTCTGTGGCGACGGCCTATACGACGGTGGACGGGGACTTCGTCCACGAACTGGAGATCAAGCGATCGCGCTTCATCACCTACCTGCGCCGGGTCGAGACCGAGGAGCAGGCGCGCGCCCTGGTTGCCGAGCTGCGCAAGAAGCACTTCGACGCGCGCCACCACTGCAGCGCCTTCATCCTGGGGGCGGACCGCACCGCCATGCGCAGCAACGACGACGGTGAGCCCTCGGGCACCGCGGGCGTCCCGATGCTCGATGCCCTGGCCAAGCGGGAAACCGTATCCGGGACCACCGACCTGTCCGACATCGCTGCGGTGGTGGTGCGCTACTTCGGCGGGATCCTGCTGGGTGCCGGCGGGCTGGTGCGCGCCTATTCGGAGTCCGTGTCCGGCGCATTGGGCGCCGCACCGCTGGTGCGCAGAAAGCGCCTGCGGATCCTGGGCGTCGACGTGGACCACGGCACCGCCGGACGCCTCGAAAACGACCTGCGCGCCGGCGGCGTCCAGGTCCTTGGCACCGAATACGGACCGGGCCACGCCACGCTGAAGGTCGCGGTGGCCGACGAGTCCGGGATCCTTGCGGCGTTCACCGATCGCCTGGCGACGCTCAGCGCCGGCAGCTGCACCGCACGGGTGTTGGGGACCGAATGGGTGGATGCACCGTGAACCTTGACCTGGATTTGCTGCGCCGCTTCCCTGACGTGGAGGCGGCGAACCTGCACGCGGTGGATGCCGCGGACAGGTTGCTGCTGGACCTTGCCGCCGATGGCGGTTGGCCCGTTGAACCTGGCACGGTGGCGATCCTGGGCGACCACTACGGCGCGCTGACACTGGGTGCGCTGGATTCCGGGGTGCGCGGCATCCGCGTCCACCAGGACTCGCTCTCCGGGGCCCGGGCCATCGAAGCCAACGCCAACGAGCTGTTGCCCGCACTGGCCGGGGAGTTCCGCCTGCTGCCGCTGGGCGCCGAATTGCTTACGGGTGCCACGCTGGTGCTCATCGCGTTGCCGAGGTCGCTGGACGCGCTGGAGGAAATGCTCTCTTTCGTTGCCGGGCACGCGGCCCGCGATGTCGCGGTGATGGCGACCGGGCGCATCAAGCACATGAACCACACGATGAACGAGCTGCTGGGCCGCTACTTCACCACCGTCACGGCCTCGCTGGGACGCCAGAAGTCCCGGGTGCTCACCGCCTCCGGATTGCGACCGGTGGCTTCACAGCCCGTGGCACGCTTCCCGCTGCACTCCGAACACTCTTTGTGGTTGGAGGCGCCGTTGGCGCTGCGTGCCTATGCGCAGACCTTCGGCGGGGCCAAGCTTGATCCCGGGACCCGGTTCCTGCTTCAGAACCTTGAAGTTCCGGCCGACATCAAACGAGCGGTGGACCTGGGTTGCGGCAACGGCACCATCGCCACGTTCCTCGCGCTCAGGCACCCGCTGCTCACGGTTTATGCCTGCGACCAGTCGGCCTCGGCCGTGGCCTCGACCAGGGCCACGGCACAAGCCAACGCCGTGGACGGGAGGATCACCGCGGCGCAGGACGATGCCCTGTCCTCGCTGCCCGAGGCCTCCGAGGATTTCGTGGTGCTCAACCCGCCCTTCCACATGGGAAACACCGTGCATGCCGGGATCGCGTTGAAGCTCTTCGCCGATGCCGGCCGCGTGCTGGCCCCGGGCGGAACGCTCTGGTGCGTCTTCAATTCGCATCTGGGCTATCGCGCGCAGCTTGAAAAGCTGGTCGGTCCCACCCGCCAGGTCGCCCGAAACCCGAAGTTCACCGTGACGGTGTCGGAAAAACGCTAGGGTCCCCGCGCCAAATGCCGGGCAACCGGCAGCCGAAGGTGACATACTTCTGGCATGGACGAACATCGTGATGGAACGAAAACTGCACTGGTCATCGTCAACATGCAACAGGGCGTGATGGATTACTGCGTGCATCCCAAGAAGGTCGTCTCGCGCATCCAGGAGTTGCTGGTGCGCGCCCGTGACACCGGCACCCCGATCTACTGGGTGCAGGACGAACGCGAGTTCGAGCGCCATTCCCCTGCGTGGAAGCTGACCGCCGGGCTTGAGCAGCAGGAAGACGAGCACCGGATCTTCAAATCCTACCGCGATGCGTTCACCGGCACCGGGCTGCATGCCTCGCTGATCGCCGAGGACGTCGGCCGCCTGGTGATCTGCGGCGCGCAGTCGGACTATTGCCTGCGCACCGCCGCCGGCCGTGCCGCGGCGATGGGCTACGACGTGACCGTGGTCCGCGATGCGCACACCACCGGTGCGGAGACCTTCGAGGGCCAGTCCTTGACCGGGGACCAGATCATTGCGCACACCAACGCCTACTTCGCCGGGCTCGACTATCCGAACCAGGATTTCCTGCTCATGCGGGCCGCCGAGGTCGTCTTTGCCCCGGTGACCGTGAACGACTAAGCGGCGCCGGGGCCAAGATCCCTACCCAAGACCCCGGTGCCGGCGGTATGGTGCAGGCTAGTGCCCATCCACGATATCCGGCAACGGTTTCCGTCATGGCCCACCGGTTGATGACGGCGACCCGCCCCTTCAGGAGGAAGCCATGATCAGCCCCGACGCACCGCGCTCCACAGCCAGCGCCACCCCCGTCCCGGGCAGGTACGTGGTGGTCTTCGACACCCGGACCCCTGCCGCCACGGGACGGTTCGGCGTTCGCGCCACGTTCCAGGAACAAGTCCCGACGATGCTCCAGTCCCAAGGGTTCTCCCTGGACACCTACTTCGCACGTCTCGGGGTGGCGGTGGTGGACGGCGAGTCCGCCCAGCTGGCGGAGCTGGGCGAACGCTGCGCCTCGGCGCGCATGCCGATGCGTGTGGTTCCCGAATTGATCTACCACGTCCTGGCCGATGATCCGGCTGCCGCGGAATTCCACGACACCGACGAGCTCACCTGGGGCGTGCAGGCGGTACGTGCCATGGAGTCCGGCTACACCGGGGCCGGCATCCGGGTCGCGGTGCTGGACACCGGTTTCGACGTTGGGCACCCCGATTTCACCGGACGCGACATCACCACCAAATCGTTCATCGCCGGCGAAGACGTCCAGGACATGCATGGCCACGGAACCCACTGCATCGGCACCTCATGCGGTCCGCGTACGTTGCCCGATGGCCGCGGCTACGGCGTCGCACCCGAAGCCAGCATCTACGCCGGCAAGGTGCTGGGCAACTCGGGCTCCGGCTCGGACACCGGTATCCTGGCCGGCATCGACTGGGCCCTGGAAAACGACTGCCACATCATCTCCATGTCCCTGGGCGCCGACGTGCCCGAGGTGCACCCGCCCTACGTCGCGGCCGGCAACCGCGCCCTGGAACTTGGCACGTTGATCATCGCCGCCGCCGGGAACAACGCCAAGCGTTCGGCCGGTGACCCCGGATTCGTGGGCACCCCGGCGAACAGCCCCTACGTCATGGCCGTCGGGGCCCTGGATGAGAAACTGCAGGTCGCCGACTTCTCCGCGCGCACGTTGCCCGGACGCGGCGGGCAGGTCGATGTTTCCGGACCCGGCGTCCGGGTCTATTCCTCGTGGCCGGCACCCAAACTCCACAACACCATCAGCGGCACCTCGATGGCGACACCGCACGTCGCCGGCGTTGCGGCCCTGCTCTGCGAAGCCACCGGTTTCCGCGGACGCGAGCTATGGGCCGAACTCGCCCAGGAAGCCCAGCGGCTCGAACAGTTCTCCGTCGATGTCGGCGCCGGGCTGGCGCAGGCCCCGCCACCGGAGGACACCGAGCCGGCCGACGAAGGACAGACATGCCATGAATGAGGTCCCGGGCCTCCCGGCGCCCGAGCCGGTGACATTCGTCGTCACCGTGTCGGGGCCCTACATGGGCCGGGTGCAGGAGGTCGCCAGGAACCTTCAGACCGCGGGCCTTCAGGTCGACAGGGTGCTCGGCACGCTGGGCCAGGTCCACGGGCATGCCGAGGGTTCCCGGCAGGCAAGCATCGCCGCCGTCGAGGGAGTGTATTCCGTTGACCCGGAGCGGACGTACCGCATCAATCCCCCGGACAGCGAAATCCAGTAGCGGCCCGCGGAGGGCAAAAACACAAACGGAAGGGCCCCGATCCACCAGTGGTGGATCGGGGCCCTTCGTCAAGCTACCTCGGGTGGATCAATGATCCGGTCCTGGAGGAAGGCTTAGGCTCCGGTGAGCTTCTCGCGCAGTGCGGCGAGGGCTTCGTCGGATGCCAGGGTGCCTGCATCGGTGGCCGGGGCCTCCGAGGAGTAGGACGAGCCGCCACCGGCGGACTCGGCCGGAGCCGATTCTGCCACAGCGTCGTCGTTGAGGTGCTGGGCAACCTGCTTCTTGTGTGCTTCCCAGCGGGTCTGGGCGTCAGCGTACTGCTGCTCCCAAGCCGCACGCTGGGTCTCGAAGCCTTCGAGCCACTCGTTGGTCTCCGAATCGAAGCCCTCCGGGTACTTGTAGTTGCCCTCTTCGTCGTACTCCGCGGCCATGCCGTAGAGAGCCGGATCGAATTCGGCACCTTCGGGATCGACGCCCTCGTTGGCCTGCTTGAGCGACAGCGAGATGCGGCGACGCTCGAGATCGATGTCGATGACCTTGACGAACAGCTCGTCGCCAACGGAGACGACCTGCTCTGCCAGCTCCACGTGGCGCACGGCCAGCTCGGAGATGTGGACGAGGCCTTCGATTCCGTCTTCGACGCGAACGAACGCACCGAACGGAACCAGCTTGGTGACCTTACCCGGAACAACCTGGCCCAAAGCATGGGTGCGGGCGAAGGTCTGCCATGGATCTTCCTGGGTGGCCTTGAGCGAGAGCGATACACGCTCGCGGTCCAGATCCACTTCGAGAACCTCGACGGTGACTTCCTGGCCAACCTCGACAACCTCGGACGGGTGGTCGATGTGCTTCCAGGACAGCTCGGAAACGTGGACGAGGCCGTCTACGCCGCCAAGGTCCACGAAGGCACCGAAGTTGACGATGGAGGAAACGACGCCCGGACGGACCTGGCCCTTTTCCAGCTTGTTGAGGAACGTGGAGCGAACCTCGGACTGGGTCTGTTCGAGCCATGCACGGCGGGACAGGACCACGTTGTTGCGGTTCTTGTCCAGCTCGATGATCTTGGCTTCGATTTCCTGGCCGATGTACGGAGCCAGATCGCGCACACGGCGCATTTCGACAAGCGATGCCGGCAGGAAGCCGCGCAGGCCGATGTCGAGGATAAGGCCGCCCTTGACCACCTCGATGACGGTGCCGGTGACGACGCCGTCCTCTTCCTTGATCTTTTCGATGTCGCCCCAGGCACGCTCGTACTGAGCACGCTTCTGGCACAGTATCAAACTCCCTTCCTTGTCCTCCTTGGTGCGGACCAGGGCCTCGACGTTGTCGCCGACAGCGACTACGTCGCCCGGGTCAACATCGTGCTTGATGGAAAGTTCGCGGGAAGGAATGACACCTTCGGTCTTGTAACCGATGTCGAGCAGGACTTCGTCGCGGTCAACCTTGACGACGGTGCCTTCGACGAGGTCGCCATCGTTGAAGTACTTGATGGTGGCGTCGACGGCAGCGAGGAAGTCTTCGGCAGAGCCAATGTCGTTGATGGCAACGACCGGGGCACTGGTCTTCTCGTTGGAGGTGATGGTCATGTAGTAGGGACTCCGATGTGGATAGTCTTATATGAGTCGGGCAGCCGGAAGCCCCGGCATTTTCCGAATTGTTCTTGGGTGCGGGCACGGCTATGGCCGCGACGCGCTCAACCAGTCTATTCCCTGGCACCCGGCCGGGTCAAAACGCCGAGGGTACAAGTTTCCGGGTCGGGTGGTCAACTTGGTGGTCAACTTCCCGCCGGGGCAAAGGCCTCGGAGAGCTTGAGCAGGGACAGCTTCGCGGACGCGAGGTTCTCCAGCAGCCCCGGCAACGCGTGGGCCACACCGGCAGCTGTTCCCGAACCGGGGCGGTTGAAATGCCCGATACCCACGTCACCGGCCGCAAGCAACATCGTCTGTGCGGTGACGGTACCCGCGGGAAACGTCGCCCCGGCATCGAGGTTCACGGTGAAGTTCATCGGGATCAACCCCACTTCCCGGCACAGGGCGGCTCCGAGTTCGTCCATGTGAGCGGTGCCCGAGCGAAAAAACCGCGCCTGGATGCCGAACTTATCGGCCAGGTAGTGCTGGTTGTCCATGACCTCGTCGTAAGCGGCACCGCTGTCCGCGGTGCCCGGGATCCCGTACGCACTCTGTCCCCGGGTCGCCAGCGGTGCGTGGGTGGTGCCGTGGTTGGCGATCTCGAACAAGGGGTCGGCTGCCAGTTCGCGCACCAGTGACGTGTTTGCCTTCGCCCAGCGGCGGTTGATGAACAACGTCGCGGGCGCCTGGTGCTGGCGCAGCGCCTTGATCAGCGCGGCATCGTAGCCCTCGCCGCCGGGCCCGCCGCACGCGTCGAAGCTCAGCGCGGCGCCACGCGCCTTGGCCGGCAGTCCGAGCTCGATGCCCGTGACCTCCAGCCCGAATTCCCCCGCCGGTTGGCCTTTGTGCCGTGCAAGGACCTGAGTGCGGGTGGGAAACGAAGCGGCCGTGGGCGTTGGACTCGGTGAGCTGCCCACAGTGGGCGCCGAAGCGGCATCGGGAGCCGGGGTCGACGCGGGTGTTGGTGGTGATTGCCGCTGCGCGGCACACGATGCCAGGGCCAGGGAGCCGAGCCCAAGCAGGCCGGTGAGGATCCTGCGGCGTCCGGGGTCAAGGGTTGGCATGTTTCTAGAACTCCGCCTGGCAGTAGGGAATTGCGGTGGTGGCGAACATGGCTTCGATTTTCGCCAGCGCCTCGGGTGCGTGGATCCTGAGCACGCCGGCCTCGGCCAGATGCGCAACCCTGAATCCACCGAGATACAGCGAGGACAGGTCGCTAATGTGAATCGATGCATCGGGCACCGCATCCGCCGGTGCCGGGCTGGCGGTTCCCACTCCGTCGGCAACCAGCAGATCCCAGATGCCATCGGTGAACCCCAGTTCATCGCCCACGCCCAGCCGGATGGCGCCGTCGGCCCCGTAGGACCGAATGGCAAGTGCGCGCCGGAGATCAAGGATGCGCAGCCACAGGTGGTCCCCCATTGTTTCGATGGTGTACGCCCGGGCGTCCTGAAGCGCGGAGGGGAAGGCGTCGTCCAGAGGTCCGCGGCCGGTGACTTTTTCGACCAGGTCGTGCGCACCGAGGTAGGCGATGAGTTCACGGCGGGCCGCTCCGGTCACCGCGGCCATCTGGCCGATCTTCAGGCACGGCACGGGGTCCTTCCAGCCGCTGAAGGTGTAGCTCATGAATCCGTCGGGGGCGCCCTCCGGATCCAGGTGCAGCGCCGCGCGCAGGTTGCTTGGCGGTTTGAGTGAATCGAAGTCTTCCCATTGGCCTGCCGCTTGGCCCACCTCGAACTCGGAGGCAGCGATGGAGCCGGTCGTGCGCCGGTGCGCGGCGGCCTGGATTCCCGGTGCGATCCTGCGCAGTTCGGCCGGGTCGATCGCCACCACGGTGCCTTCGGGCGCGACGCGCAGGGCCGGCGCGGGTTCGGTCTTGAGCGTGAAGCGGACGCGCTGCGTGGCCCGGCCAAAGCCGAACCTCCCGTAGATGGTGGCTTCCGAGGCCGTCAATGCGGCGAAGGCGAAACCCGATTCACGGGCTGCAGCAAGGTCGGCGGTGATCATGCGGCGCAGCAGGCCGCGGCGCCGATGCGTGGGGCTGACGGTGACCGAGGTGATTTGGTGCACCGGCACCAGCGTGCCTGCCCCGATGTTCAGCGTCCCGGCGAACCCCGCGTAGGTTGCCACCGGCGCCCGGGCATGGAGCGAAGGCACCACGGCTGCGTCGTCGTAGATCGCGGTGAAGGTGGACCCGTCATTGATCCCGAGCCGTGCCAGGACCAAGAGGTCTTCTGCATCCAGCACCGATTCGTGGAAGCCCCGGCTGACGGCCCTGAGGAATTCAGCGGTCCGTGGGGGCACCGCGCCGTTGACGAGTTCGGGTTTGAAGCGTTCAAGGCGGATCATCAGGTTCTCACAGACGGGTCGGCGGGCTTTTCGGTGGTGGGACCTAGAACTCGTTGATGGCGTGGGGAAGCCCCGGGAGATCCAGGAACCCGGCAAGCATGCCCAGCACCCGTTCCGAGGCCGGTTCCAGCAACCCGGCACCAGCGAGGTCCGCGATGCCGGCGGCACCGAGCAACAACGGGCCCAATGCCGAAACGTTGCAGGCGGCATCGCCCACGGTGCCCTCGGGCAGCGCCGTCACCGTGGCACGTCCATCGAGGATCTCGAATCCGTAGCATCCGCCGGCCAGGCCCATCGGGTCCTGGACCCGCAGCGTGAAGGATCCGCTGCCGTTGTAGTGCCTGGCGGCGAACGCCACCGGGACATCAAGGACCCGCACCCACAGGCAGTGCCCGCGCTCCGCGTACGTCACCCGAGCCGGGTCCTCCAACGCCCAGGGAAGGGGGTCATCTGCCGCGGCCACCGGATAGGAGACGCGCTCGACAAGGTCGTGCAGGGCCAGGAAACGGAAGAGTTCGCGCCGGGCCGCGGCGGTGGTGGTGACCAGGTCGCGGACCTCGAGGGTGATCGGCTTGGGATCCCAGCCGGCGAAGGCATAGGTCACGTATCCGTCGATCCGGCCCGCATCATCGAGGTGCACGGCGGCCCGGTGA
>JAUNVO010000002.1:34256-41019 GCA_030540695.1 Micrococcaceae bacterium
TGGCCGAAGCCGAAGCGTCCGTAAATGGTGGCCTCGGTGGCGGTCAGCGCCGCCACCGGGTTGCCTGCGGCCTTCGCCCGGGCCAGGTCGGTGGTCAGCAGGGCGCGCAAGATGCCGCGCCGGCGGTGCGTGGGCCGCACCGTGATCGAGGTGATCAGGTGTGCCGGGACCAGCTCCGCCCCGAGGTTCAGCGTCTTGGAGAACGTGGCGTAGGTTGCCACCGGCACCAACGGGTCCACGAGCGTTTTGGGGGCCGAGTCGTCCCAGACCCCGGTGAGCACCCGGGTATCTGCGAGGTGGGCCCGGAAGAACTCCTCCAGCTGGCTGGCGGTGGCCGGCTTCTGGTAGAAACCCTCCCTGACGGTGTTCAGCCAGGCGGCGTAGTCCGGCGATGGCGCGCCGGTATCGGCGCTGAGGGCCGTAGCGACATTTCCGCTGCGCAATTGGGGATCAAGCATCAGTGCCCGGCGTCCTGCCAGGACGTGCCGATGCCCACATGGACATCGAGCGGCACCTTCAACTCGGCCGCGGCCCCCATACGCTCGCGCACGATCTTCTCCACGGTTTCCAGCTCCCCGGGTGCCACCTCGAGCACCAATTCGTCATGGACCTGGAGCAGCATGCGTGATTTCAGCTTCGCCTCGTCGAGGCCTTCCTGGACCCCGAGCATCGCACGCTTGATGATGTCGGCCGCCGAGCCCTGGATCGGGGCGTTGAGCGCGGCACGTTCGGCGATGTCGCGCAATTGGCGGTTGTCGCTGGTCAGCTCGGGCAGGTAGCGGCGGCGCCCGAAGATGGTTTCGGTGTACCCGTCCTTGCGTGCCTGGTCGACAACGGCGCGCAGGTAGTCACGCACGGCCCCGAAGCGCGAGAAGTAGTCCTTCATCAGCGTCCGGGCCTCATCGACGGAGATCTTCAGCTGCTTGGAGAGCCCGAAGGAGCTCAGCCCGTACGCCAGCCCGTAACTCATGGCCTTGACCTTGGAGCGCATCTCCGAGCTCACGTCCTCCGGTTCGACGTCGAAGACGTGCGAGCCGACGAAACGGTGAAGGTCCTCCCCGTCCAGGTAGGCCTGGATCAGCGCCTCGTCCCCGGAGAGATGCGCCATGATGCGCATTTCGATCTGCGAGTAGTCGGCGGTCAGCAGCGTCTCATAGCCCTCACCGACGACGAAGACCTCGCGGATGCGCCGGCCCTCCTCGGACCTCACCGGGATGTTCTGCAGGTTCGGGTTCAACGAGGACAGCCGGCCGGTCGCGGCAACCGTCTGGGCGTAGGTGGTGTGGATGCGCCCGTCGGTGGCAACGGCCTTGCGCAGGCCCTCGACGGTCTGGCGCAGCTTCGTGGCATCCCGGTAGGCCATCAGCGCCACCAGGAACGGGTGTCCGGTCTTCACCAGCAGGTCGGCGAGAGATTCGGCATCGGTGGTGAACCCGGTCTTGATCTTCTTGGTCTTGGGCAGGTCAAGTTCCTCGAAGAGCACCACCTGCAATTGCTTGGGCGAAGACAGGTTGACCTCGTGGCCGATCGCGTCGAACGCCTCCGCGGTGGCCTGGGTGATGGTGGCGGTGAAATCCTCGTAGAGCTCGTCGAGTTTCGCGGTGTCAACGGCGATGCCGGCCAGCTCCATGTCGGCCAGGACCATCGAGAGGGGCATTTCAAGCTCCTTGAGCAGGCTCTCTCCCCCGCGTTCGACAAGCATGCCGGCCAGGTGCTGGCTCAGCGCGCGGACCACGTGCGCAGCACGTACCGCCGGGGTCGCCAGGTCGGGGCCCTCGAAATCCAGGGCCAGCTGCCCGTTCGCCGGGGCTTTGGAGTCATCAAGGGAGATGCGCAGGTGCTGCTGGGCGATGTCCGGCAACTCGTGGCTGCGGCGATCGGGCTGGATCAGGTAGGCGGTGATCATGGTGTCATCAACTACCCCGGCCATCTCCAGGCCGCGGTTCCTGAGCAACTTGTAGGTGCTCTTGGCGTCGTGGACGGCCTTGGCGTAGCTGGTCGAGGCCAGGACCTTGGACAGCGCCTGCTCGGTGTCCTCGTCGATTTCCTCGAGGGAAACGTAGGCGGTCGCGTCGTTCGAAGCGAAGGCCAGACCGACGGCATCGGTGCCACCGGCACCACCGACCGTTGCCGCATGCACCCCCAGCAGCTGGGCGCCGTGGGCCGCGAACCACGCATCCAGGGCCTTGGCGTCCCTCAGCAGCTCGTGTTCCGGGACGGTGGCTTCCTCGGCGGCGTCCTGCGGGTCATCGCCAAAGAGGTCGAAGAGCCGCTTGCGCAGTGTGTTGAACTGCAGGGCATCGAAAAGCTCCTCGATGGCTTCGCGGTTCGGGCGCTCCAGGGTCATCGCATCGAAGCCCACCGGAAGTTCCAGGTCTCGCAGCAGGTGGTTCAGGTGGCGGTTGCGCTTGACGTCTTCAACGTGTGCGCGCAACGAGTCCCCGACCTTGCCCTTGATCGACTCGATGTTTTCCAGGATGCCGGGCAGCCCGCCGTAGAGGTTGATCCACTTCGCGGCCGTCTTGGGCCCCACACCGGGCACGCCCGGGAGGTTGTCTGCGGTTTCCCCCACCAGGGCGGCGAGATCGGAGTATTCCTCCGGCCTCACGAAGTACTTGGCTTCGACGGCGTCCCCGTCCATCGGCGGGATGTCGGAGATGCCCTTCTTGGGATAGAGCACCAAGGTCTTCTCGGTGATCAGCTGGAAAGCGTCGCGGTCACCGGAGACCACCAGGACATCCAGTCCGGCCGCTTCGCCCTTCGCGGCGAGCGTGGCGATGATGTCGTCGGCTTCAAACCCCTCCATGGTGATGGAGGGGATGTTCATGGCTTCCATGACCTTCTGGATCAAGGCGATCTGGCCGTGGAACTCCTCGGGGGTCTTGTTGCGCCCCGCCTTGTACTCGGTGTATTCCAGTGAGCGGAACGTGGGGGTGTCCAGGTCGAAGGCCACCGCCACGTGGGTGGGCTTCTGCTGCCGGATCATCGTCAGCAGCATTGACACGAAACCGTGCACCGCGTTGGTGTACTGCCCGGTGTCGGTCGAAAAGTTTTCCGCCGGCAAGGCGTAGAAGGCCCGGAAGGCCATCGAGTGCCCGTCGATGACGAGCAGTCGCTGGGGATCGGTTGCCACAAGTTTGGTTGATTCGCTCACACCTGCCAGCCTAGTTGGCATGGGCAACAATTTCATCGAAGACAACGCACGGACCGCCGAGATATCCGGCACCTTTGCCGCCAACGGGGCGACCCCGTCCAACCCGCATGCACACCAGCTGGCCGAACACGGGGTCCCGGAGTCGATGTGGCCAATGCTGTCCGCCCACGGGGTGGGCCCGTTGGTGGAGAAGCTGGGGATCGTGTTCTCTGAAATCACGCGTGAGCGCGTGATTGCCACGATGCCCGTCGAGGGCAACCAACAGGTGGCCGGCATCCTGCATGGCGGGGCGTCGGTGGCCCTGGCCGAGACGCTGGGTTCCTTTGCCGCGGCGGTGCACGGCGAGGGCACGAAGAAGCCGGTGGGCGTGGATATCTCCGCGACGCACCACCGCGCCGGGATCGCCGGGTTGGTGACCGGGGTATGCACGCCGATCCACCTGGGCCGCACGCTGACCACCCATGAAATCGTCATCAGCGACGAGCAGGGTCGCCGCCTGTGCACGTCGCGGATCACCAACATGTTGCTCGAAGGCTAGCGGCCCGCGCCATGACGGCCACGCCCGGGCCGATCCCGGACCTCGGCGTCGCCGGCAGCGGCACGTGGATGAGGAAAACGGTTGGCAGCCCCGATGGCACATGGGTCCGAACGCGAAAGCGGCTTGCCTCGATTGAGGCAGGCCGCTTCGGTGCCGGTTCCTAGTATTCGCGTTGCTGCCCGGGGGCCTTGAGAACGGTGTACCGGACTTCCCGGATTCCCCCGGGATAGTCGCGGCCCAGCGTCGGTGTCAGCGAGGCCCGCCCACGCATGGCGAAGAGTGGCCGGCCTCCACCGAGCAGCACAGGCATCGTGCAGAGGATCATTTCATCGAGCAGCCCCTCGTCGACGAACTGGCCGGCGACCGAGCCTCCACCGAGCACCCAAACGTCCTTGCCGTTGGCGCTGCGCGCTACATCCGGTGCCCATTCGGTCACGTCCCCGCGCACGAATGTCAGGTCGGCACCGGGATACGCGGCCAGTTCCCGGTGCGTGAAGACCCAAACGGGAAGCCCCTCGTACGGCCATTGGTCGCCAAGCTCGTTGAGCAGCCACGAGTACGTATCGGCGCCCATCACGATGGCACCGATCTCGGCCCGGAACGCCTCATAGCTTTCGCCCTGCCCGGCAAAGCCCTCGAAATCGGTGAGCCAGTCGAGTCGATCGTTCTCATCGGCAATGTAGCCATCTACCGAGGCCGCCACGAAATACCTGAATTGCGTCATGCCCACCATCCTAGCTAGGCGTGGCGTTCGGGCAACGGTGCCGACCCAAAGGCTTCGCCGGCAAAACGCACCTCAGGGTCCGATTCCAGGGGCAAGGCCCGGGGATGGACGGTGCGCGCGGTGCCTAGGAACCCAGGATCTTGAGGCTGAGCGAAGGAACGATCAGGATGATGCCAAAGAGCACCACCAGCCCGCACAGGGCGAAACAGCCATAGGCGGCAAGTTTCGCGGGCATGGCCGAGCCCTTGGCGTCCTCGCCGACGGCAAGCATGCGCACGCCCATGGAGTAGGCGGCAACGATGAACAGCGCGGACACCCAGGTGACAACGGCGACGATGAGGAATGAATCCCACTCAATGTTCATTACTTGCTCTCCTGCTTCGCCTTGGCGCGTGCCATCTTGCGGCGCTGCTTTTTGGTGGGGATGTTCACGGCCGCACCGGAGACGTCCACATCGCTGATCGCGTTGCCTTGGCCCACGATGTCACGGCGCGAGAGCACCCAGATCACCAGCAACGCGCCGATCCCCAGGATGCTGACGATGACCAACCCTCCGTTGCCGAAGTGCGCCAATGCCGCGGCTGCCGCTCCAATGAGCGCGGCGGCGGGCAGCGTGAAGAGCCAGCCCAGGGCAATGCGCCCCGCTGTTCCCCAGCGCACCTCCGCCCCCTTGCGGCCCAGTCCCGAACCGATCACCGATCCCGAGGCGACCTGGGTGGTGGACAGTGCGAACCCCAGGTGCGAGGAGACGAGGATGGCTGCGGCGGTGGAGGTCTCTGCGGCAAAGCCCTGCGCAGGCTTGACCTCGGTCAGGCCCGAACCCATGGTCCGGATGATGCGCCAGCCGCCCATGTAGGTGCCCAGGGCGATGGCCAGTGCACAGGCAGCAATGACCCAGAAGTGCGGTCCCGTGCCGGCGTCCTGCAGCCCGGATGCGACCAACGTCAGGGTGATGACACCCATGGTCTTCTGGGCATCGTTGGTGCCGTGTGCCAGTGCCACGAGCGATGAGGAGAAGATCTGTCCGTAGCGGAACCCGCCGCGCTTCGGCGAGGCGAGGCCGGACTGGCGCTTGGTCACCGAGTACGCGAGTTTGGTGCACAGATATGCAGAGGTACCGGCAATCACCGGCGCAACAAGGGCCGGAAGCAGCACCTTGGACATCAGCACGGAGTAGTCGATGGCACCGAACCCGGCACCCACGATTGCTGCGCCGATGAGTCCGCCGAAGAGCGCGTGCGAGGAGCTGGAGGGAAGACCGAGAAGCCAGGTGAGCATGTTCCAGACGACGGCGCCCATCAGGCCGGCAAAGATCATTGCCGGCATGATTTGCACGCCGGTGTCCCCGCCCTCCTTGATGATGCCGCCGGATATGGTCTTGGCGACTTCTGTCGAAAGGAAGGCACCAACAAGGTTGAGGACTGCGGCCAGTGCCACCGCGGTCTTCGGCTTGATGGCACCGGTGGCGATGGGCGTGGCCATCGCGTTGGCGGTGTCGTGGAAGCCATTGGTGAAATCAAAGAACAGGGCAAGTGCTATGACCAGGACGACGATGAGCGTCAGATCCATGTATAAACCAATCGTGGGGTTACGGGCGAGGGCCGATTCGCGTTGGGTGACTCCGATTTGTCCCGCATTGTTTGCCCAATGGTGGGGGTCTGTTCACCTAAGTCGCAAATTCATCATATGGCTTGCTCCCTGCTAGTCAATTCCCGGCCCTCGCTCCGGCACCCGCGCACCGCGTGCGGATGGGGCCCCTGGCGGGACCGGCGTGAGCGACCTCACGTCCCCGGGGTGCACCCGCTCCCTCTGTTCGGTGGCGCCGGAAGGCCTTGGTTTCCAGGCGCCACGATGCCGGCCAGCAGGTCGATGAGCAGCTGCGCAGTGACCTCGCGCGGCAGTGCCTCGACCAGCGCGAGCAAGGGTGCCATCTGAGCCGGCAGCATGCCGTCCCCGGCGGAAATACCCATGGCCTCGAGCCCTCGGTCCGGTCCCGGCGCGGCGAGCACCCGTTTCGGCTCGATGCCCTTGACGCCACGAACCTTTTGGGCGCACTCGGTCATTGCGGCACGAAGCTGCGGCAACACCGATTCCGTGACCGGGGTGACGGTCAGGTGGGTGGTGCGCGCCAGCCAGCTTCCGTCGGGTTGCCTGTAGCCGGGTTGAAGTTGCATGTGCCAGCCGGCGGCAACCATCGCGTCGGCCCATAAATGCGGGTCGACGGCGCTCGCGCTGCCTGCCGCGGCCTCGCTGCGCACCGCCAGCAGGGGCCCGGCGGGCACGCCCACCACGGCCAGGCCCTCGATGCCGTCGACATGGGCGATCAGCGCCTTGGTCGAACGCTTGC
>JAUNVO010000211.1 GCA_030540695.1 Micrococcaceae bacterium
GGGGCAGGAGATACGGTCGATCACCGATTCGCTGTGTCCCTCGGCGGCGAGCTTCGTCCGGAACCTCGCCCATTTTGCCGAAGATCCGATGACTCCGATGCTCCCGAGGCCCCCGCGCCTCAAAGCCGCGTCGCAGAGGATCAAATCTTCGGCGTGGTCATGGGTGAGGATCAAGACATGCGCGTCATCCGGCAGGTCCGCGATGAGCGTCTCGGGCGCAGGCAAGGCATGGATATGCACCGTGGCCGGTCCGCCCTGAAGCGTCGCGGCGAGGGCCTCGTCGATGATGTTCCGCCGCGAGTCGGCGAGGTGCAGGATCAAATCGTGCCGGCTGAGGATACGTGCCAGCTCCTTGCCGACATGCCCGGAGCCGAAGATCGCGACGGTGGGGCGTTTGCCCATTGGTTCAAGAAGCACCCGCACCTGGCCACCGCAACATTGGGTGCCATAGGCGACAGGTGCGCGTTCATTGAGACCGAATTCTGCTTCCACCACCACATTGGCGCCGTTGGCCAGCATCGTGCGGGCACGGGCGATCACGGTGGCCTCCATGTTGCCCCCGCCAATGCTTCCGGACGTCGTGTTGGCGCAGATGAACATCTTCGCATCGGTGTCGCGGGGGGAGTGGCCGCGGACCTCGATGATCGTGGCCAGCACCCCGGGCACCCCGGCGGCACGGGCACCGCTGAGACCGTCAAGCCAGTCCATGGTGTCCCCTCGTGATCACTCGGCCACCGGGGCCGGCGTGGTATCCGGCCGGCGTGCCTTCTCCAATGCCCAGTAAACCGCCTCGGGGGTGGCAGGGGAGGGAAGCTCCACCTGGACTCCGGGTTCACCGAAGGCGGCGGCGGTGACGCGCAACGCCTCGCGCACCGCGATGGCGAGCATCAGCGGCGGTTCGCCCACGGCCTTGGACCCGTACACGCTGCCATCATCGGTGGGGTGCACGTACAGGTCCACGTTGAACACCTGCGGCAGCTCGGAGAACGAGGGTAGCTTGTAGGTGCTCGCGGCCTGGGTCAGCAGCTTGCCGCGGTCAGGTCCGTCGCTGGTGTCCCAACGCAGGTCCTCCTGGGTGAGCCACCCTGCTCCCTGGACGAAGGCTCCCTCGATCTGTCCGAGGTCGATCAGCGGTGAGAGCGAACTGCCGACGTCGTGGAGCAGGTCCACCTGCCGCGTCGTGTAGGCGCCGGTGTATCCGTCGACCTCGACCTCGGCAACCGCGGCCCCGCGAGAGAAGTACTTGAACGGGTTGCCCTTGAACGTGGCCAGATTGAAGTGGATGCCCTCGGTGCGGAAGTACCCGGTTGCCGAGAGGGACACCCGTTGCAGGTATGCCGTCTCGATCAGTTCCGTCCAGGAGACGGTCTTCTCCACACCCAGTGCGCTGACGATATCGCCGGTGATGCGTACGTCGTTGCTGTGCACACCCAGCATGCCGGCGGCCACCGGTGCGAGGCGGTCCAGGATCGCTTCGCAGGCGTTCTTGACGGCACCGCCGTTGAGGTCCGAACCGGTGGAAGCGGAGGTGGCCGAGGTGTTGGGAACCTTGTCGGTCCGGGTCGGGGCCAGGCGGACCCGACGCAGGGGCAATCCAAGCGTGGTCGCCGCGACTTGCAGCATCTTGGTGTGCAGGCCCTGGCCCATCTCGGTGCCGCCGTGGTTGATGAGCACCGAGCCGTCGCGGTAGATCAACACCAGGGCGCCTGCTTGGTTCAAGACCGGTTTGTTGAAGGAGACGCCGAACTTCACCGGGGTGATCGCCAGGCCACGTTTGACGTGCTGGTGAGCGGCATTGAATTCAGCGACCCGGGCCAACCGGTTCTCATAGTCGCTGGTCTTTTTGAGCGTCTCCCAGATGTCATTCATGCGTTTGGCTTGGCTGACCTCTTGGCCGTACGGGGTGCTTTGGCCCGGGGCATAGAAGTTTCGCCGGCGGATCTCTTCCTCGCCGATGCCCAGTTTGGTGGATGCCTGGCCCAAAAGGTCCTCGGTCACGATCATTCCGGCCGGTGCACCGAAGCCACGGAAGGCGGTATGCGAGGTCTTGTTGGTCCGGGCGATCTGGCCGGTGACGTGGACGTTGGGCAGGTAGTAGGCGTTGTCGACGTGGCACAGTGCGCGGCTGACCACCGCGGGGGAGAGGTCGACGCTGAAGCCTCCATCGGCGGTCAACACGGCCTTGTAGGCGAGGATGTGCCCCTCATCATCCAGCCCGGCTTCCCACGTGGCATGGAAGCCGCCGCGCTTGCCGGTCATGGTCAGGTCCTGGGTGCGGTTCAAACGCACGGACACGGGCCGGCCGGTCAGCACGGCTCCCAGGGCCGCGACGGAGGCGAACGCATTCGCGTTGGTCTCCTTGCCGCCAAAGCCGCCGCCCATGCGCAGGCACTGCACGGTGACCTGGCTGGAAGAGATGCCCAGTACCCGGGCCGCGACCTCCTGGGTGTGGCTCGGGGCCTGGGTCGAGGACTGGATGAAGACCTGTCCGCTCTCATCGATCATCGCGAACGAGGCCTGGGTCTCGAGGTAGAAGTGCTCTTGGCCCTGGATATCGATCCCGCCGCTGATCCGGTGCGGCGCGTTCGCCAGTGCCGTATCGGCATCCCCTCGTGTCAGGGTGGCCCGCGGGCCTTGGAACGATTCCGCCTCGATGGCGTCCTGGATGGTAATGATGGAGGGCAATTCCGTGTAGGAAACCTCGATGGCCTCGGAGGCCAGGCGTGCTTCCTCGAGGGATTCGGCGAGCACCCAGGCCACGGGCTGGCCGTGGTATTGGATGACGTCGGGAAAGAGGGTCTCGTCCCCGATGTCGCCGTAGTCGTTGATGCCTGGGACATCCTCGGCGCTCAGCACACGGATGACGCCGGGCATGGTCCGGGCGGTGGTCGCATCGAGGGAATCGATGCGGGCGTGCGCGACGAACACCTGCAACGGCCAGGCGTAGAGGACATTGGCTGAGCGGTAGGGAAGGTCATCGGTGTACAGGGCCTGTCCAGTGACGTGTTCCCAAGCGGCCTCGTGCGGCACGACCACGCCAATGGCGCCATGGTCCGGGATCTCTGCCAGGGGACGGGAGGAGAACGGTTTCATGAGGTGGCCTCCGCATAGAAGCGACGGATGGTTTGGGCGAGCGTGGCGCTGCGGTAGGCGGCACTGGCCCGGTGATCGGACATCGGCGTACCCTCGGCCAGCATGATCTCGGCGGCGGTTTCGAAGCTCTCCGCCGTCCACGGCTTGCCCAGCAGGGCGGCCTCGGTGTTCTTGGCACGTAGCGTCGTGGCGGCAGCACCACCCACCCCGATGCGGATGTGTTTGATCTTGCCGTCGGTCACGGTGGCGGCGATGGCCACGGCCACCGAGGAGATGTCGTCATACTTGCGTTTGGCGACCTTGTAGAACCGGCTCAGTGGCGCGAGCGGTGTGGGGATGCGCACCGCGCGGATGAGCTCATCCTCTGCCCGCACGCTGGTTCGGTAACCGGTGAAGTAATCATCCAGCGCAATGGTTCGATCCCCACGAGGGGAGCTGAGCACCAGCTCGGCGTCCAGGGCGAGCAGTGCCGGGGCGATATCGCCGATGGGGGAGCCGGTCCCCAGGTTCCCGCCGATCGTTGCGGCATTGCGGATCAGCCGGGAGGCGAAAAGCGGGAAGAGGTTCGCCAACAGGGGCACCGAACCATCCAGGAGGCGTTCGACCTCCGAGAGGGTCAGTGCCGCGCCGATCTCCAGGTGATCATCGGCCACGTGGAATTGGCGCAGTTCGGGCAGCTGGTCGATCGCGATCGTGAGCGGGGCGCGGCGATGCTTGATCGTCAGCTCGACACCCCAATCGGTTGAGCCCGCCAGCAGGACGGCCTGCGGCGTCCCGGTGAGCAGGTCCAGGGCCTCAATGAGATCCGCCGGACGCACGAACGTGCCCCCGGGGCTCTCGATACGCAGCGGGCTGCTCACTGGTGCGGGCCGGTTTCGGCGCTGGGCGATCGGATCTGCGGGGTCGACGTCCGTGAGTGCGAAAGCCGCATCGCGGATCGGCCGGTATCCGGTGCAGCGACACAGGTTGCCCGAGAGCGCATGCAGATCGAACCCGTTGGGACCGATCTCCGGTTCGTGCTGAGGAGTCGATTCGTACCTCGTGGCCGGCTGGATCTCGGCCGCGGAGTCTGCGGTGATCCGGGCCGGCAGCCAGGTCTCGAGACGTTCGGTGGTCTCATCCACCACCAGTGGCCAGGGAAGCGCGTTCCCGGTAGGCACTGCCTTGGCAGTAGCGACGATATCCGATGTCGAGGGGGAAGAGCCGCAACCGCCGGGGCCGCAGGCGCACCCGGAGCGGTCCTCGCGGTAGTACTCGGCAGCCATCGAGGAAATGAAGCCAGGGGTGCAATACCCGCACTGGGAGCCGCCCCGGGTGGCCATCTCTTGCTGCACCGGATGCAGCGTGTCGGAAGTGGCCAGGCCTTCGGCCGTGTAGAGCTCTTGGCCGGCGAGCGCCGCGGCTGGCACCAGGCAGGAATTGATCGAGGTCCAGCGGGTGCCGCGCTCGCCGTCGGGGCGGGAGACCATGACCGCACAGGCTCCGCATTCCCCCTCGGCGCACCCCTCCTTGGGGCCCGTGATCCCGTTACCGCGCAGCCACTGCAAGGTGGTGGTGTGCGGGGCGACGCCATCGACGGACATTTGGTTGCCGTTGACACTCAAGGCCGTGGCAGCTGCGGCTGCCCCTGATTGATCAGCGGTTCCGGTCATGGTGAACCCTTCTTCTCTTTCCAGCAACTGTGTCGAACCAGTGCACGGGTGCACTGGTTCCAGCATGGTTGAGGAGGTACGCAGCCGGGACTGCTCCACCAGGTTTTCCATGCGAACTGGTGGCGGCCATTGAGACATAGCTTACATCCCGGGGCTGGCGAGCAAAAAACACTTTTGATGCCGCGCAGGTTGAGCCCTTGTATGCTTCGTTCGGCAGCGACTGGCTCGAAAGTTCGGAGCCGTCGGTGACGGGTTGGACCCAGTCCTGGGGCGTCGCCGATGAATAGGGGGAAGAGATTTCCAGGTGCTCCGTGGTCGCGCCGTAAGCTGTTGGTTAGTCCCTTTGATCCTGATGATCGTGGCCTTTGACCGTTACGCGGCGGAAACGATGTCCTTTCATTTCCTGGGTTCGGTCAACCGCGCACGTGCTACGAGCCGTCAGCGACCACCGGTCGCAGAACCGGTGTCGATATCCGCGGTGGCGATCATGTCCATTCCGGTGCGTTGCATCGGGTCAGTAAGTGAATGAAAGAAGGTAAGACAGTGCCGGTTGGGCAAGAGGCAGTACCGGTACGGACGGGCCGGTTCGCATTCGCGTTCCTGGGCGTCCTGATTATCGCGGTCAACCTTCGGGTCGCCTTCGTCACCGTAGGGCCCTTGCTGGCCGAAATCAGCAGCGATCTTCAGCTTTCCAGCAGCATGGCCGGACTTTTGACCGGGTTGCCGCTCATGTCATTCGCACTGGTCAGCCCCATCGCCCCAAGGATCTCCCGTCGACTCGGCCTGGATAGGGCCCTGTGGCTCGCCTTGCTTTTGCTCACCTGCGGGGCCCTGGCCCGGTCC
>JAUNVO010000212.1 GCA_030540695.1 Micrococcaceae bacterium
GAAACTAAAAGCTTCATCCGAACGGAGAAAAGACATGGGTTTCATTGGTTGGATTATTCTAGGTCTCATTGCAGGTGCCATCGCCAAGGCCATCAAGCCGGGCGAGCAAGGCGGCGGCTGGATCGCCACCCTGGTGCTTGGTGTTGTCGGTGCCCTCGTTGGCGGCTGGATCGGCTCTGCCGTGTTCGGTGTCGGCGTTGACGGCTTCTTCGAGCTCTCGACGTGGCTCCTGGCCATTGGCGGGGCCTTGATCGTCCTGGTCATCTGGGGTTTCCTGACACGCAAGAAGGCTTAGTTAAGCGCATATGAGAAAGGCCCCGACCTCTAGAGGTCGGGGCCTTTCCTGCATTTACCCGGCGCTACTTCACGGCCGCCACGACATCCATTTCGATGCGCTTCTCCCCGCGGAAGCGTGACACCTCCACGGTGGTGCGCGGCGGAAGCGTCACCCCGGCCAGCCGGCGCACATAGGCAGCATTGAACTCGTCGAATTCATCGAGGTTGGCCAGGAACACGGTGACCTTCAAGATCGTGGACAAATCCGCCCCGGCGTCCGCGAGGACCGTCTGAAGGTTGTCGAACACGGTGTCCACCTGGTCGTTCAGCGAGGCCGCGGTGCTGCCGTCGGCGCGGGTGGGAACCTGGCCGCAGGCGAACACGATCCCGCCGAAGGTCGCGGTGGCCGTGTAGTTGCGCGTTTTGCCGTCCTGGTGCCAACGGCGCGCGATCCCGCTCATGCGTCGGGTACCAGGTAGCCGGCGGCGATGGCACGCAGCTCGGACCAGATGGCGGCGTCAACCAGGATCCCGCCGTGGGCCAGGGCCAGGCGCCGTTCGGTGCGCTGCGCCTCGGTGCTCAGGGTGAATTCCCCTTGCGGGGGCTCGTTGGCGGTGTAGAAGCGCGAGTTCCCCGGATCCTGTGGAGGCGTGTGCGGGGCGCCCTGGTCAGCGGCGCTGGACCCGGAGCCCAGGTCGCCGGCCGGAGTGGCGAAGGTGGTGCGGTTCTCGGGCCCCGCGCTGCGGTGCACCACGGTGTGCCCGGAGCTGATGGCGGCGTTGAGCAGTGCCTCGTCAAGCAGGTGCGTGTCGTGGCGCAGGGGGCTGCACAGCACTTCGCTGCCGACCCCGGTGCTGGCGACATCCACCAGCAGCACGCCGTGGACCAGCGCGTGGCAGGGGGCCGCGGGATCCACCCGGTAGCTCTTGCCTTCCGGGGTGTCGATGCGGGTGTAGGGGAAGGCGCCGAGCAGCCAGGTTCCGTCGTGGAGCCAGGCGGCCAGGGAGTGAAGTCCGGTGCCGTGGTGCAGTTCGGCGAAGAGCACCTGGCGGGCGGCAGCCTGGGCCTCGGCGTTGGAGGCCCCCTTGGTCATCAGGGCGCGGTAGGCGCATTCGCGGACTTCGCGCATGGCCAGGCGCATGGTTGGCGCCGTGTCGTTGACGTCCATTCCCGGTCCTTTCTCGGTGATCAGGGTCATCAGATTTTCCTTCCGGGGAACACGTCGTCAAAGAGGTTCAGCCAGTTCTCGCCGAGCACCCCGCGGATGGTGGTTTCATCCAGCCCGGCCTTGTCCAGCCCGTCGGTCAGCGCCGGGAAGTCCTCCGGGCCGACGAACCATTCGGGCCATTCGGGCCAGGTGGCCTTGGTTTCGCCCTCGGGCTGCCAGCGCCCGTTGCGCAGCCAGCCCACGAACTCGTCATCCCAGTTCCGTGTGCAGTCGCTGCCCAGGCCGATGCGGGTGGGGCCCAGCTCGTCGACCAGCCGTGCGACCATCTGGCAGAACTGCTCCAGGGTGGTCTTCTTGCCGCCGATGACCAAGGGGTAGAGGCAGCAGCCAAGCATGCCGCCGGCCTCGGTCACCGCGCGGATGACCTCGTCGGGCTTGTTGCGCGGATTTTCCACGAACCACGTGGGGTTCGAGTGGGTGATGGCGATCGGTGCCACGGAGGCCTCGACGGCATCCAGGGAGGTGCGGTTGCCCACGTGGGACAGGTCGATGAGCATGCCGACCCGGTTCATCTCGGAGATGATGGTGCGCCCGAAGCGGGTCAGCCCCGAATCCTCGGGCTCGTAGCAGGCCCCGCCGACCAGGTTCTGGATGTTGTAGGTCAGCTGGGCGATCTTGACGCCGAGTTGGTGGAAGACCTCAACGAGCCTGTAGTCGTCCCCGAACGGGCTGGTGTTCTGGAATCCCAGCAGCACCCCGATCCGCCCGTCGAGCTTGGCCTGGCGGATGTCGTCCGCGCTCCGGGCCATGGTGAGCAGATCCGGGTTCTTGGCAGCCAGCTGGTACCAGTCACCGATGGTCTTCAGGGTGTCCGCCGGGCCCTCCCAGACGGCGGCGGTGGCGTTGACGCCACTGATCCCGCCGGCACGCAGTTCCTCCAGGGTCGCGCGGTCCCAGTTGCTGATCTGCAGGCCGTCGACGATGGTGGCGGAGGCATGCAGGGCCGCGGCACGCTCGCCGGCGGGGGCCTTGAGCAGGGTCGAGGTGAGATTTTCAGCCATGGTGGTTTTCCTCCTGGGGACGGCGGGTGAACATCCAGTCATCGTCGGCGGTGCCGTTGGCCAGATCGGCGATGCGCGGGGCGCCCGCCATCAGGGTCACGCGCAGCCAGTCGGTGGATTGCGGGGTGAAGTTTTCCATGCCGTAGAGGGCCAGCTGGAAGCGCTGGACGTTCAGCGGCAGGAATTCGGCACCGAGCAGGTTGTCGCGGACCTCGCCGTAGGGAAGCTTGCCGATGTTCTGCACGCGACCCACGGTGGCACGGTGGGACGGGTGGGTGAGCAGGAATTCCCCGACGCCCATCTCGGGGTCCGCCTCGGCGAGCTCGGCGCGCAGTGCGGCGACGGCGCGGGCGATGTCCACCGGGTGCTGGACGGCCTCGCCGGCATCCATGCCCTGCAGGGCGCGGCGGGGTTCCTCGTTGTTGATCGAGGAGAACCAGAAGTGCTTCTGCGACCCCGGGGACGCAAAGTCGAACGCGCCGATCCAGGAGTAGGAGGCATCGATGTCCGCCGCCAGCTCGGCGCAGCTGATTCCCGCGGTGACGCGGCGGGATTCGTCGCAGCGCAGCACGGATTCGACGACGTCGTCGAGGTCTTCGCTGAGCTCGGTCAGGATGGTGGCGACCATGCCGCGGGCGGCCGGGCTCTGGCCCGCGGCGGCGTTGTGCAGCTCGCGGAAGACGTGCGTGGTTTCGTATCCGGCGAACACCCCGGTGTCCGTCCAGTCGCGCAGCTGGGCGACCAGCACCTCCAGCTGGGCCGAAAGCTCGGGCCCGGAGGTGAAGGGGGCGGTGATGATGTCATCCTGCTCGGCCAGGTAAGCGATGGCGTCATCGAGAAGACCGATGATCCGGGCCACGGAGGGATCGGTGGCCGCCACGGTGCGTGCGGTGACCGCGGCCAGCGGGACCTCGCGGGCCATGGCCCAGGAGTTGATGACCTCGGGGTGGTTGATGGCGTAGGGCACCATGCCCAGCCCGGTGGCGTTGCCCATGCCCAGGTATCGGCGCCACGGGCCGTCAAGCGTCGCGGCACCGGGATTCCGGGAGGCGGCGACGTGCTCGACCATGTCGTAGCTGAGCTCGCGCAGCAGCCAGGCGGTGAGCATGTGGGCGCGGAACGGGGTGGCCAGCGGGTGGCCGTCCTCGATGCCCTCGTAGTCCGCGAGCCCGCACTTGCCGTTGGAGTAGAACGCGGTGGAACGGATCAGGTAGGGGGAGCCGCCGAACTTGTCGGCCTCCGGCTGAAGCCCGGCGGCCAGGCGGTCCGCGACGTAGTTGAAGAAGCGTTCGCTGCGGTTGGCGCGGGTCCAGATGATGGATCCGGTTTCCGCGCGGCCGTTTTCCTGCAGGGGCACCTGCGAGGCCAAGCGCTCGAGCTTGGCGCCATCCACGGGCCCCTCGAGAAGGGCGGCGGTGAGGTCCCAGCCCTTGGCGATGACCCGGTCGGTGCGGTCTTCCTCGGAGAGCTTCTGCGAGAAGGCGACGAAGCTGAAGTGCAGGGATTCGGCGTGGATCTCGTAGATCGCCGAGCCGCAACCGGCGGCGTCGATGGTGAAGGCGGTGCGCTGGATCTTCCAGCCGTTCTTCACCGCACGGCGCATCATGGTGCGCATGAAGCTGTGCCGGGTGGAGCGGGCACCGCCCATGTCCACCGGGTCCATCACGGAGTTCGAGGGACGCAGCTGGCCTTCGAGGGAATCCATCTGGCCTTCGCCCAGGACCTGCGCGCTCACGAGGCACGTCCGGAAGGTGCGGTGCGGATGTAGGCGGTCTTGGTCTCGGTGAAGAAGTCGGCGCAGGACTCGGCGTTCTGTTCGCGCGGGGCGGCGAAGGAGGAATCGCGCAGTCCGCCGAACGGCGCGTGCACCTCGGAGCCGGTGGAGGGCCCGTTGACCTTGATCAGCCCGGCGACGACCTCGTCGAGGCAGCGGCGGATCGCGTGCTCGTCATTGGTGAACACCGAGGCGGTCAAGCCGAAGTCGGTGGCGTTGGCCAGGGCGATGGCCTCATCGAGGTTCGCGGCGCGCATCAGGGTCACCACGGGGCCGAAGACCTCTTCGCGGGTGATGCTCAGCGCCTCGGTGCCCCCGAGCAGGGTGGCGGAGACGTAGTGTCCTTCCGAGTCCCCGGGCTTGGACCCCTGGGCCAGCACGGTGGCGCCTTCGGTGGCGGCGGTGGCGAGGGCTTCCTCGACGTCGCGGGCGGCACGGGCGGAGATGACCGGGCCCATGTAGGAGTCGGCCTCGGTGCCCGGGCCGGAGACCAGTGCGTTGATTTTGGGGACCAGCGCCGCGGCCAGGGCGTCATGGACATCGCCCACGGCGATGATGCGGCGGGTGGCGGTGCACTTCTGGCCGGTGCTGGACATCGCGGCGGCAACGATGAAGGCCGCTGCGTGTTCCACGTCGGCGTCCGGCATCACGATCGCGGCGTTGTGCCCGCCGAGTTCCATCTGCAGCTTCGCGCCGCGGCCCACCACGCGTTCGCGGATTTGGTGGCCCACCGGGACGGAGCCGGTGAAGGTGACCGCGGCGATGTCGCGGTGCTCGACCAGCGCCGAGCCCAGCGAGCCGGGGCCCAACAGCAGGTTCAGCACGCCGGCCGGGACGCCGGCGTCGATGAGCAGCTGGGCGAAGGCGACGGAAACGGCGGGGGTGTCGCTGGCCGACTTCCAGACCACGGTGTTGCCCCAGAGCAGTGCCGGGGCGATCTTCCAGGCCGGGATCTGCAGCGGGAAGTTCCAGGGGGTGATGACCCCGACCACGCCCACCGGGCGGCGGATGGTGCGCACCAGTTCATCGGCGTTGCCCGAGGGGTAGGTGGTTCCGGTGGCGCTGCGGGCCGAGCCGGCCTGGTAGTAGAGGGTCTCGACGGTGGCGCCGACCTCGCCGCGGGAATCGGCCAGGGTCTTGCCCTGTTCGCGGGTCATCAGCACGGCGATGTCCTCGGCGCGCTCCTCGAGCAGTGCGGCGGCGCGGCGCAGGATGCGTCCGCGGCCAATGAGCCCGACCTTGTCCCAGTCGGCGCGTGCGGCGCGGCCGGCGGTGATCGCGGCTTCGAGGGT
>JAUNVO010000003.1 GCA_030540695.1 Micrococcaceae bacterium
TGTATTCCCCGGCCAATGCAGTCGAAGGAGCAACAAGGTTGAGGACAGCGTCGACCTTTGCGCTGGTGTTGGGGGTCGTCGTTGAAGCCAGCGTCTGACTCGTGGCAAGCCCAGGGCTATTGGGGTTGACCTTGCCACCCTGTGTCACAGTCCCTACCGGGTTTGTGACCGTGGGGGTCCAGCCCAAGGCTGAACCATCAAATGTTCCAGTCGCCGACTGGAACTGCGAAGTCTTGCCGTTGATGGCCCATCCAGCAGAAACTGTCCTTGTATCTGTGACCTTGACGCCGGGCAAAGCACCCGTTGCACCGAAAGTTCCGCCGGCCTGCTGTGTTGCCGTGGCCAGTGATGCGGCGCTGGATTCAACGGACCATGAGAATATCTCGGGTTCGGGCTCGACAGCCACGTCGGGAACCTTGACGTTGAGCTTGACGTTCTTGTCATCGCCCGTTGCTTCGGGCTCAACCGGACTTGCCTTTGAAGTCCAACCGACGGCTACTTCGGTAGCAGCCTTGCGGACATCTGCGCCGCCTCCGGATGAGTACCAGTAGGACTGGGTTCCGGTCTTGCCCTGGAACTCAACGAAATCTGCCGGGAAGGATCCCCACGTGGCGCCCGTGCTCACTTGAGGGGCTTCCACGGACGTCGGTGCGGCGACACCCAAGTACTCGGGAATCTTGACGAAACCGTCTTCACCTATTGTTACTCCGGTGAACTTCGCCAAGGTGACCTTGGAGCCAGGAATAGTGACCCACGCGCTGGTGTCCTCCATGGAGGCCCCGTAGCCGCTGGCAGTGGCGGTCAAGGTCGCCGTGCCGTCGCCTTTAACCACTAGTTCCGGGTTGCTCGCGGTCCAGTAGGTCAAACCGCCATAGAAGACGGAGGTAAACGATCCGTCCCACTTGATGTTGGCAGTTTTTGCGACAGGATCGGCTGTTCCCGTGCCCTTCTTGAGCACGACCTTGTTGTTACTCAGGGCGCTAACACCTGCCGGTGAAACATTTGTACCCGCCCCTGTCTGGCACTTGTTGCCCCAGGTGGAGGCAATGGTGGTTGTGCCCGGGCCGTCTTTCACCACGGAAACATTTCCGTCGGTAACTTTGAAAAAGCCGTCCGACTCAGTCCAAGCTCGGCTCGAACCGGTGTTACCTGCAGTGCCTGCGGAAAGGAAGTTGCAGCTTCCGTTATAGGCTCCGGCACCCGTTTCCTTGTTGAGTCCCCACGTCAAGGAAGCATCGCTAATGGCTTGATCTGCTGCCTGCGCCGGTGCGGCGAATGCCCCCAGGGACAGCACCAGACCAGCGAGGGTGGCTGTGATGACTGACGTGCGAGTCATGGGGACAGCACGACGAAGTACGGACATTTTTCCTCCGAGTGATTGTTGGTAAGGATAGGCTAACTTAAGTTGTCTAATTTTGCACGAATTGCCAAATGTGAATATGTTGTATTTTTTGTGGGTTGTTAACGCTTGTCCTGGCTGAATGGCCAAATAAGCCATCCCCGGCGGAAACCGACCCAAGAAAAGCCGCCAAGCCCCAGTAGGCCAGCCAGGGACCAAAGCAAGACATCGCGATGGTCAGCGGCGAGCTTCATGGCTTCCGGGATCAGTGAACCACCCAGCCAGTTTGCGGCCGCCAACGTGGATGCCGTTGTAGTAAGAACGGTTCCGGCGGGAAGTGGGTCTGAACCCAACACCGTTCCTTCACCTGCTCCACTTCCGATTCCCCATGGGCCATTACGGGAAGACCCGCCAGTTGATAGCAGAGAGGGAGGGAACTTGGCGTCGGTTGAAGGCAATTCCGCAGCCCACCTCCTACCCTCCGGTGCACTGTCGGGAAGCGTTTCGGCTTCGGCTAAGGGCTCAGATGAGACTTTGGGAACGATGAGATTGTCTGCCGTGTAGCTTACGTAGAGCGAGGACGGAACCTTGGCCGAATCCCGGAAACCGCCCGATGAGTACCAGTAGGAGCCTTGTCCGGTTGTGGTTTGGAAATCAACGAAGTCTTTTGGGAACGCGCCCCAAAACTTTCCCGTTCGTACTTGGTCCACGCCTTCGACCTTTACCCCGGAGTATGCAGGTTCGGTAACGATCCCCTTGTCACCCAAGGAAACGTTGGGAAGTGTTGCCAAGGTGACAGTTGTTGCCTGCAAAGGTTCCCATTTACTGGTGTCATTCATATCGGATCCGAAGCCGCTGAGGGTAGCGGTCAGGACCCCTTTGCCACCAGCGACCTTCAGTACGGGGTCTGAAGCGGACCAGTATGTACGACCGTTATACATCGCCACGGTGAACGAGCCTTTCCAACTGATTTCAGCGGCCCGCTTCTTGGGATTTACTTTTCCTTGTCCGTCAGCGATGACAATCTGGGCACCGGTTCCTGCTTCTGCCACGGATGTTCCAACAGTGCGCCCCGTAGCATCCTTGCAGCGTCCTGACCAAGAATCAGCGATCCATTTTCCTGAGGCATCAGGTTTTTCAATACGGGTTTTACCGGATTTTGCGGCGTACAGTCCGTCGGGTTGGGTCCAGTGACGCGAAGAGCCGGAGTCGGCAGCAACACCGGCTGAAAGAAAATTGCAGGTTCCTGGCTCAAATGCCCCGGAACTTGACTCGGTATTCACGCCCCAGCGGAACTCAGAGTCTTTGACGTCGAATTCGTCAGACTGTGAGGCAGCGCCTGGGATTGTAACGCTGACGTCTATTGGGCCATCACGCTGATCGGCTATTGCTGGCCCCGGCAAGCCACAGGACAGGGCTGCAAAAAGGAGCACGGCCAACACCGGAGCGATGACTTTTTTCAGGACCCTCATACTCTTTCCCGATTGGTCGTAGGTACCCATTCGGTGCTTGTGCCAGCCGGCAGCGGTGGCTGTTCCGCCCAACGATGCTGCTGTGGCATTTCCCGGGGATCCAGCGCGGCGGTGGCACCGAACGAATCTTCATCAGCAGCCTGTTGCTCGTGATGTGCCGTGACGGGTTCGTGCGCTGGTGGCCTGCGACGGCGTTGTCTTTGTGAAGCCTTGCGAGGCTTCCGGGTCTGCTTTTTCTTGCGTCGCACCAGCCCGGCAATGAGCGATGACACCACCAGCGCAAGCAGGAGGGAACCTGCGATGATCACTGCCACCAAGGCCCACCAGACACCGTCGTCTTGTTGATCCTGCGTCTGGGCCAGTGCAGCTGGGTTGGCCATCACGTTGAATTCTGTCTCCACCGAAGTGCCCGAACCGGCACCCGTCAACTTGATTTTGTGTGTACCCGGGGCCAAATCAGACGGTATCTGGGCTGCGCCGGCAATTTCACCGAAGGAACCGGCTGCGATGGGTCCCGCTGCTGTGACACCGGATGCCAAAGTCGCCACGACTTGCTCCCCTGGAGCGAAGCCTTGGCCTGCAAAGCCGAGGGTCCGTCCAGCAACGACGGTTTGTTGTTCCACTCCCAATGTAGGCTTCCCGTTTGTAACGGCCCGTGGGACGTCGGCATCGGTCCCAGCCGGCGGTTCCATTTCTGAGGGGTTGGTGACGGCTGGCGAATCCTGGGCGGGTGAGTTCTCTCGTTGTGCTTGATCTGTGGTGGATCCTGGTAAAGGACCAGGTACCTGCCGTTCCGGGATGCCTTGCGAAGACGAAGGGGCTTCCGCTTTTAGGGACGGCGAACTTCCGCCAGTCGCCGCAGTGCCGAAGCTCAAGGGTGTGAAGGACTCATTGTTTCCATTGGCCACGCCGTGTGCACCGAAGGTCATGATGCCACACTGAACTTTCCGGCAGTCAATGGTTTTGCTGGATCCCGAGGCTGTTTCTGCAGTGAAGGTCGGGCCCGGAATGACCATGTTCAATTTGAAAGACCCGTTCGAACTGATGACTCCGCCGTTGGCGCTCTCGGCGGTACTTGACCCCGGGAAGGCCACGAATCGCTGGTATCCCTGGTTCTGTTTGGACTGAGAGTCGGCAACATAGAAGAAATCGGAGCCGGTTTTTCCACCCTTGGAAGGGCGCCAAGAGTTGCTGTTTTCCGCGTGCCCGAAGACCACGTAGATACCGCCGAAGGCATTCTTGATGGACTGTAGGCCCGTGCCACTGACCGTCACGTTGGTGGCGCCGGTGGCGCTGGCCTTTCCTGTGCCCAGCGAGGACGTGACGCTGACTCGTGCAGCGGCGTCAGCCGGACCTGCCGCCAAGCCAAGCGACATCAAGGCTAGAAGTATCACGAGGATGGGTGACAAGATATGCCGTCTGCTTATCGCGGCCAGTGGGATGTTCATACGAGTTCCTCTACGCGGAAAGTTTGTGCATTAAGGTGGGGGCGGAGTGGCGCAATGATCAGGCCACCGGATCCGGGGTGTTCAATGACAGCAACCGGATGTCTGTAAACGTCTTCCAGGATTTCCGGCTGCAAGACCTCACGGGGCGTACCGACGGAACGTATTCGACCATCCTGCATCAGAACGATGCGATCGGCATATGCGGCAGCAAGGGACAAATCGTGCAACACCACAACGGCGGTTGCGCCGGCTGCTGCCCTCTGCTGCGTCAGGGTCAGGAGTTGTTCCTGGTATCGGATATCCATCGCGGCGGTCGGTTCATCGAGCATGATGATCTGTGTTTCTTGGGCCATGGCCCGGGCAAAAGAGACACGTGCTTTTTCGCCCCCGGAGAGGGTCTGAAAGGTTCGCGGTGCCAGCGCCGTGGTATCGGTGATGGTCAACGCGTCGAGGACGACCTGATCGTCCCGGTGTGCTTCTTCGCTACCAGTCCAGGGCGCACGGCCCATACGGACAACATCAGCGGCACTGAATGCAAAGGAAACCTTGGTCTCTTGCATCTGGACCGCTCGGACTTTGGCCAATTCCTTGACATTCCATGAGCCTAGGACGCGCGAGTGCAGTTCAATGGAACCGGAATCAAGGGATACATCGCCGCACAAAGCGCCAAGAAGGGTGGATTTTCCGGCTCCGTTGGGGCCGACCAACGCTACCAGTTCGCCCGGAAACAGTTCCAGGTCGATGCCGTCGAGAATTGTTCGTCCGCCCAAGGAAATGTGTGCGGACTTTGCGGCAAGCACGTTCTGCCGGCTCAAGACCAACCTCCTGAACCGCGCCGGGTCCTACGGATCAACCAGAAGAAGAAGGGGCCTCCGACCAAGGCTGTAAGCATGCCGATGGGCAAATCGGCGTTGGTGACCAAAGTTCGTGCAGAGGTGTCGGCGATCAGCAGCAGGACGGCGCCGCCCAACGCGCTGGCGGGGAGCAGGACATGGTGGCTCGGGCCCATGGCCATGCGCAGGATGTGAGGCACGACCAATCCCACGAAACCGATGATTCCGGCAAAGGCGACGGCACCCGATGTCAGAATTGCCACCAAAACGATGACTTGGATACGAAGGGTTTCAACATTGACCCCGAGGTGGCGGGCTGGACGCTCGCCCAGCGAGAGGAGGTCGAGTTTTCGGGTAAAGAAGAAGGCTAGCCCGATACCGAGCACGGTGATGGGCGCGGCAACCAGCACATTTTCCCAGCGGGTGCCATTGAGCGAACCGAGTTGCCAGAAAATGATTTGTTCGCGCGAGGTTGAGTCGCCCAAGAACGTCATCAGGGCTATGACCGCCCCGCCGACTGCATTGATCGCGATACCGGTCAGCACCAGAGTGACGACTTCGGTTCGCCCTGATTGGCGGGCCGTGGCGTAGACAAGACCAGTGGCTGCCAGACCACCTAGAAAAGCTGCGAAAGCCACCGTCCAGTGCCCTAAGAAATCAAGGCCAAAGACGATGACGATGCAGGCAAAGGCTGCGGCTCCGGAGGAAACCCCCACGACACCGGGCTCGGCCAATGGGTTCCCAAAAACCCCCTGCATCAGGACTCCCGAGCAAGCAAGCGCCGATCCGATGACGATGGCCATGACCACACGAGGAAAGCGGATCGCCCATAGCGCCGATTCGGCATGGGGGTGCTCGGCCGGAATACCCAGGGGGACACCGATTTTGTGCATGATACTGGAGACGACCTCGCCAATACCCAATTGCATTTGGCCCACTCCGGAACTGACCAGGGCTGTAACAACTAGGGCAACGGAAAGCCCGGCGATGACACCACCGACAGCAAGTTGCCGTCGTGGCGACGACCGTTTTTTTGCCGGCGGCAATGACGGGGTGTTTTGGGCGGTCAGCGCGACTTGGTTGAGCGAAGGCAAGGGCAAGGGTTTTAGGTTGCTGGTCACTTGGTTGCAACCGCGGTTTCAGGTGCATATATGGCTACGGAAAGTGCTTCTAGGATGCCAGCTGAATTGGGGCCAAAACTCAGAACCTGAGAATCAGCCATGTCTACAATGCGTTTTTTTGCCCCGGCTGGGGTGTGGGCCAGTGCTGGGACGCTGGTGCTGATTGCCTCGGCCCCGCCCGTCGACTCCAGTCCCTTGGTCATCATGATCACTAGGTCTGGTTCCGCTTCCACCATGGCTTCGTCGGTCATTGGACTCATGCCTTTCCAGCCAATTTCGCTTGCAACATCGATTCCGCCCAGTGATTGGATCAGTGAGTCAGCGCCGGATTCCTTGCCAAAGAGGTAATAGACGCCCGATTGCCCCCGTGCGTATAGAAAAAGCATCCTGAGCCGTTCATCGCCCCTAGGTGCAATGGCGCTGATTTTCGCAACCATTTCGTCAACCTCTTTTTGGGTTCTCTTTGCCAGTCTTTCGCCTTCGTCCGGTACTCCGAGCGCGGAAGAGATCTGCATGATCATGTCTTCCGTATTCTCCAAGGAACGGTGAGAATCGAGAACGAGAACGGGGATTCCGGCTTCACGCATCTGCAAAACGACGTCCCAAGGTCCAAGTGAGGAGTCGGTGATGATCACCGTGGGAGCTAGTTGCAAAATTGCTTCAGCATTTAGCTCGTGGCCGTTCTGGGTCACCAACGGAAGATCCTTGATTTCGTCGAAATCAGAGGAGGCGTCTCTGCCGATCACATTCTCGCCAAGGCCTAGATCGAACACGATGCGAGAAGAGGTGCCATAGAGATCAATGGGGAGGATGCGGGATACATCCGAAATAGTGACAGTTGTATCCTGGGCATCTTGGACAGTGACTGGGAGTTTTGTGTCGGGATTGTTTGCCACCGGGTTCAGTATTGGTTGAGATAACTGCGCGGTGGATGGGCCTTCGTATGCCTTTGGGTCATCAATGAACTTGGCGCTGCCCAATGAAACTCCGGGGCCACTTATTACTGCACCCGGCAAGGACGAGCATGCAACAAGCATGGTTGCAGATAGCGTCGCTGCCAAGAGCAGTTTCGGCGTCCGGTGACGGGACGGTGTGATGCGCAATTTTCCTCCGGTGAGCAACGACAAATTAATCTTGGGGCGGACGTGTTAGATGGATCCTGAGCGCACCCCCAAGAGGTTCGGTAAAGGTGTCCTAACTTGAAGAGATTACCTTAAGGTACAAAAATCTGCCCCAATCGAAGGGTCTTGAGTTCTTGGCTGTCATGGCGATCTGGAGTTGACGGCACGCATTTTTGCCCACCCTTGGTCGCTTCGGGCCATGTCAAACAAGATATAAATATATTTTTCTGTCGCGAATCCATCCCGTGGCATACGCCAAGCGTGGGTGGTGTTGCCAGTGATGGTGCGTCCACGTGTCGTAAGATAACCACATGAAAGGTATCGTTAATTATTCGAGAGATGGTTAGGTTAGGGTTATCTCAGATGACAACTTAGGGGACATACATGGCAACTACCGCCGGAACACTCTTTTCTGCGAAGCTCAAGGAAGTAACGCAGGCCGACCATAGCGAAGCTGAAAGCAGCGAATTCATCACGACGCTCATGGGCGGTTCGAGGAGTTCAAGGGATTACGTGCTATTGCTCGCGCAATACACCTACATCTATGCGGCCTTGGAGTCCGAGGTGCGTGCTCTGAGCGAACGGCATGAATTGGCGGCGCTCTTCGATCTCCGGCTCGAGCGTGCCGCGCACATCCATGCGGATCTGGCTATTCTTTTACCCACCCATGGGTTCGCGGACATCCCAGCACCATTGGAAGCCACCGTTGACTACGTCAGGCATATCCGCGACGCGGCCGAAGACCCCGCGCGCATCGTCGCACACCACTATCTGCGCTATCTGGGGGATCTCTCCGGCGGGCAAATCATCGGACGGCTGGTTGAGCGACACTACGGGATTACGCCGGAAGCGCTGAGCATGTGGCGGTTCGACGGAATAGACAAGTACAAGCCATATAAGGACGAATACCGCAGAAAGCTTGATGCCTATGCGGTGACACCCGAGCGGGCTTCTGCCCTGCTCGAAGAGGCGGCGAAGGGATTCACGCTTAACAAGGCGCTGTTTAGGGATTTGCTCACCCAATCACAGCTGTCGACGTTGATGTCGGCATAACAAGCGCCGGCGGATTCCAGTTCCGTCGGTGCGGAAGCGGATTTGCGGGGTCTGGTAACACCCCGCGAGTCCGCTTCTTCCGTCATCCCACCGAGTCCGAAGCCCAAAGGTGCACCATGGCGTATGACCTGTACGGTGCCCAAGGTGCAGCCAGGGCAGTGGCCTCGCGCTCGCTGATCCGGTTCAAGGCCCTCCGTGCGACCAGGTCGCCGGGCACGAATGCGTCGGGATCGCTGCGGCCGCGCATCTGCAGGTAGTCAGCGGTCCATGGGCCCACGCCGCGCAGAGCCAGAAGTTCGGTGCGGTCCATGGGTATTCCCGGCGAACCGGAAAAATTCCTGGTGGCGAAGCACTGGGCCATGAGGAACAGCGTGGCGGCGCGTGATTTGGTCAGGCCGATGGATTTGCGCAGGGTTTCAACGCCCTTGGAAACAACGTTCTCGGGTCTCGGAAAGATGCGCAGGCCCGAGGGTCCGTCACTTCCGTAGGCTTCCAGGAAGCGCCCGCCAAAAGTGCGCCCGGCCGCCAACGTGACCTGCTGGCCCAGGATGGTCGTGGCCGCGGCCTCGAAACCGTTGAGGTAGCCGACCAAGCGCAACCATGGGCGGTCGTGCACCAAGGGGGCGAGCAGCCGGTCGTGGGAAAAATGGGCTTGAATCGCGGCCAGGTCGGTGTCCAGGTCCAACCATGCCCGGATCGCAACTTCCATGCGCACCAGCTCCCCGGCAGAGGCTCCGGGGCTGGCAACCCGTACCCCGGTGGTGGTGAATTCCAGTTCCACGGCCTTCGGGCCGGTTTCGGTTTCCAGGATGCGGGTGTGCCGCATGGCCGCTGGTTCGTGGATGTCGAGCGTGGGGATCGAGTGGATGCCCAGGGTGCGCATCATGTGCCCGGGATCCAGCTGGCCGTTTGCCTTCAGGAAGCGCGTGCTCATGACGGCCAGATCCCCGAGCTGCCGCGACGGTGGGAGCCAATCAGGTGGGTATCCACGATGCCCAGGGCTTCCATGAGCGCGAACATGGTGGTTGGGCCCACAAAGGCAAAACCGCGCTTCTTCAGCGCCTTGGACATGGCCGCCGATTCGATGCTGGAGGTGGGAACCTCTTCCGGGGTCCTCGGGACCGGGGTGGATTCGGGTTGGAACGACCAGATGAAATCGGCCAGTCCGCCGTCTTCGCGCAGCGCGATCGTTGCCTTGGCGTTCTTGATGGTCGCCAGGATCTTGGCACGGTTCCTGATGATCCCGGCATTGCCCAGGAGCTGGCTGATCGTTGCATCGCCGAATCCTTGAACGACCTCGGGGTCGAATCCGGCAAATGCCTCCCGGAAGTTCTCGCGCTTGCGCAGGATCGTGGCCCAAGACAGGCCCGATTGGAATGCTTCCAGGCTCAGGCGTTCGAAGACCCCATGCTCATCACGCACCGGCATGCCCCACTCGGTGTCATAGTACGCACGCATCATGGGATCCGTCGCCGCCCAGGCTGGGCGGGCCAGCGCGTCCTCACCAACGATCAGTCCCATGCTCATGTTCCAATCCTGCCACGCTGCCCTGTTCTTTTGCCTTATCGCTACTGATCGCTATTATCGTAATATGACGATGATAGGGCCGGTTGCTGATGAACGCCGCGACGCGGTTGGATCCCATGCCGAAGCGGCCGCGCTGTTCCACGGACTGGCGGACCCCACACGGCTGATGATCCTGGCCCACCTGCGTACCGGGGAGCACAAGGTCAGGGAGCTCACCGAGCACCTGGGTCTGGCCCAAAGCACGGTCAGCGCACACCTCTCGTGCCTTCGCGACTGCGGACTGGTGCTCTCCCGGGCCCAGGGCCGCGCGAGCATGTTCTCGTTGGCGAACCCGCGATTGCTGATGGATTTGCTGGCGGACGCCAACCACTACATCGGGACCAGCGAGACCCACGAACTGGACACCCACGATTTCACCGAAGTCCACGGTGGAGCCATGTCTTCCGAAGGGGCCGACCGATGAGCCACGACCACGACCACGGCTCGGCAACGACCAATCGGAAGAAACTTGCCTGGGCCTTTGGCATCACCGTAACGATCCTCGTGGCCGAGGTGATCGGGGCGTTCCTCACCAATTCGCTGGCCCTGCTCGTCGATGCCGCCCACATGCTCACCGACTCCACCGGCTTGCTCCTGGCGCTGACGGCCGCGACCTTGGTCATGCGCAAGCCCACCTCGAAGCGCACCTGGGGTTTTCGCCGCGCCGAGGTGCTCTCCGCAACCCTCCAGTCAACGTTGCTGCTCGGGGTGGGGGTCTACGCCCTCATCGACGGCATTCGCCGGCTCTTTGAGCCGACGGAAATCGCCGGAAGCGGGCTGTTGGTATTCGGCATCATCGGGTTGCTGGGCAACGTCGCCTCGATGCTCATCCTTGCCTCGGGCAAGGATGACAACCTGAATATGCGTGCGGCTTTCCTGGAGGTGGTCAACGATGCCCTGGGATCCGTTGCCGTCATCGTTTCGGCCATCGTCATCTCCACGACGGGCTGGATGCGCGCCGACTCGCTGGCCGCCATGCTGATAGCCGCCCTGATCATCCCGCGCGCGCTCAAACTCCTGGGGGAGACCACCCATATCCTGCTTGAGTCCACGCCCAAGGGGCTGGACCTCGAGGAGGTCCGTGCCCACTTGGCCGCCCACCCCCAAGTCCTGGCCATCCACGACCTTCACGCAAGCCAGATCGCCACGAACCTGCCTATTCTCTCTGCCCATGTGGTGGTCGAGGACGAAGCGTTCCACACCGGTGCGGCGGCCACCTTGCTGGGGGAGCTGCAGTCATGCGTCGCGGACCACTTCGAGGTGAGCATCGAACATTCCACCTTCCAGATCGAGGCGTTCAGCCACCAAACCCCGGAACATCAGCGACACGCTTGAATAGCCGTCCCACGGTTCGCGTGATGCCCCGGCCGTGGGCATGCGAACGGTGCCATGGATGATGGGCGACGCACGGGGCTAGCGCTCGAGCAGCGTCCCCGGGGAAAGGGACGGCTCCGCTGGGTGCTTACCCCTGGCCCAAGCCGCCAACGCCCATCCGAGCAGTGCCGCGGCAAGGCCGCCGACGGTGTTGGTGATGATATCGGTGATGTCCGCAGCCCTGTTGTTGCGCAACAACAACTGCGTCGTCTCAATGCAGATTGAAATGCCCAGCACCAGCATCGTGGTCTTGAGCACGGAAAGGCGGCGCCAGAGGAACGCCAGCATCAACCCCAAGGGAGCAAAAAGCCCGAGATTCGCCGCCATCTCCACACCCAGGTCGCGGTCTTGGTGCGCCAGGAACGGCGCCCAATTGAACGTACCGGCAGGGATCGAGGGATCGGGCAGCGGAGCGCCGGGAAGAACAGCCACCGCCAAACCCGCGGCCCACAATGCTATTGCCACAGCCAACACCCTGCGCTGCGCCCGCTCCTTCCCCCGCGAAGCGAAGTGCATCAACAGCGCCACGAGCCCAGCGGTTGCGGCTAACCCCAGGGAGATAAAGAGTGCGACGACGGGAACAGGGAAATAGAGCATAGGTGCACAATCCTATCCGGTGACCTTGCCAGGGGGGGCCTCATACCCGGGTATGAGCCAAATGATGGAATAAAGCGTCCCTGCGGATGATCCGAATCCATGGACCGAGAACATATCGTGGAACCATGACCATTACTGCACCGCATACCAGCACCGATATTGCTGTCCACGCCACCGACCTGAAAAAGGTCTACGGCGAAGGAACCACCCGGGTCGAGGCGCTCCGAGGAGTCGACGTCGCCTTCGCCCGGGGCAAGTTCACCGCCATCATGGGCCCATCCGGTTCCGGGAAATCGACGCTCATGCATTGCCTGGCGGGCCTGGACGACGCCAGCGGCGGGCAGATATTCGTCGGAGGGATGGAAATCTCGAAGCTCAATGACGATGCACTGACCAAGATGCGACGCGAAAAGGTCGGCTTCGTCTTCCAGGCCTTCAACCTCGTTCCCACCCTCACCGCCGAAGCCAACATCCTGCTGCCGCTTTCCCTGGCCGGCAAGAAGCACGACAAGGACTGGCTGGCCTCGATCGTTGCCACCCTGGGACTGGGCGACCGGCTGAGCCACAAACCGCACGAGCTCTCCGGAGGACAGCAACAGCGCGTCGCCGTGGCACGGGCCCTGCTCACCCGCCCCGAAGTTGTTTTCGCTGACGAGCCAACCGGCAACCTGGACTCACGCACCGGTGCCGAAGTCCTTTCCCTGCTTCGTTCCTCGACACGCGAAATGGGCCAAACCATCATCATGGTCACCCATGACGCGGTTGCGGCATCCTACGCCGATACCGTGCTGCTGATGAAGGACGGCCAGCTTGTCGGCCGGCTCGAAGAACCGACGGTGGATTCGGTGACCCAGGCACTCTCCGGGCTGGGCGTGTAACCGTGCTGCAGCTAGCTTTTGCCAACCTCAAGACCTATTCACGTCGGTTCATTGCGGTGAGCCTCGCCGTCATGATCGGCACCGCATTCCTGGCCGCAACGCTGATGGTCAACGCCTCAACCACGGGGACCCTGAAAAACAGCATTGGATCCTCATACTCCAGTGCCGACCTTGTTATCGGAAGCGGCGGCACGTCGGAGATGACGCCCGAGGACGAGGAAAAACCCGAAACCTACGTCCTGGGGCCAAAATCACTCACGGCCGTGGAAGGGACCGAGGGGGTAGCGGCAGCGCACGGAATCTCCAGTGCCGCCGTCAGCGTGCATGCCGGAAACCGCGAGTACTACTCCGTGGCCAACACCGCGCCGAAGGATGAAGAACTGCGAAGCACGGTGCTCGAATCCGGCACCCTGCCCACCGGCAGCGAAGAAGCAGCCGTGGATGCGACCTACGCCAAGGAATACAACATCTCCGTGGGCGACGTGCTCGAGGTGGGAAACACCACCGCAGGGGACAAGGAAACCAGCGCGCACGTCAAGGTCACCGGTATCACCGCGGCAACCAATGACCCGTTCACCGGCTCTGCCATGAACCTCACCATCAGCAAGTCGTTGCTTGATTTGCTCACCGGCCCGGAGAACATCTCTTACAGCCGCATCATCCTGCGGGCCACGGACGCAACGGACCTGCAATCGCTGAAGGCGCCGCTGGCCGCTTCGCTTGAATCCACGGGCCTGAAACACTTCGGGGTCAATACCCCCGACGAACAGGTCGTTGAGGACGTCGCAGCCTTTTCCGGAGGCAATGACCAGCTGACGATCGTGCTGTTGGTCTTCGCGCTCATCGCCCTGGTGGTCACGGGGTTGGTGGTCATGAACACCTTTGCGGTGCTCATCGCCCAACGCACCCGCGAACTGGCCCTCTTGCGGACCCTGGGTGCGGTGCGCAAGCAGATCCGTTCCTCGGTGCTTATCGAGGCGCTCGTGGTGGGGCTGTTGGCCTCCGCCGCCGGCGTTTTGCTGGCCACCGGCATCATGGCCGCACTGATCAAGATCCTGGCCAGCACCGTGGCGGAAATGTCCTTCGCGACCCTGGTCGTCTCGGCGCAGGCGGTTTTCCTGCCGATCCTGGCAGGCACGATCATCACCCTGCTTGCCGCGTGGGTGCCGGCACGCAAAGCCATGTCGGTCTCCCCGCTGGCTGCCTTGCGCCCGGCCCAGGACGCCGCAGTGGGCAACAAGGCAGGCAAGGTTCGCATCGTGTTCGGGGTGCTGCTGGTCTTGGCCGGTGGCGCGGCACTTGCCTACGGGGCGCTTGAGGCAGACATCCTCATTGCCTTTGGCGGTGGGCTGCTCTCCTTCCCCGGAGTGCTGATGTTGGGCTCGCTCTTCCTGCCCAGGACCGTATCGGCCATCGGCGCGCTGACCTCCGGGGGCACCGTCCCGGGCAAGCTGGCCAGCCTGAACGCCGTACGAAATCCCTCCCGCACCACGGCCACGGCAACCGCGCTGCTGATCGGGGTCACCCTGGTTTCCATGATGATGGTTGGAGCGCAGACCGCGAAGCATTCCCTGAGCGAGACCCTGGGCAGCGAATACCTGGTCGACGTCGAGGTCGACACCTACCAAGACACCACCTTCACGCCCGCCGCGCTTGAGAAGGTCAAGGCCATGGGCGGCGTCGAGGCGTTGGCGGAACTCACCGTGGTCGGCCACGCCGAAACGGGACAGGACGTCTTTGCCGCCGACATCCAGTCCCTGAGATCCGTGCTCAACAGCACTAACCAGGTCCCCGGCACCGGCGAGGTCCTGGTCGGCCAGGACAACAAGCCGGGCGCGGCCAAGACACTGCGGGCCACGAGCCTTGACGGGACCGAGGTGCAGCTTCCCATGCTTGTCACCAAGTCCAACATGCTCCAACCAGTCATCGGATGGGACACCGCCACCAAGCAGTTCGGCATGAGCCGGGAAACAGCCGCCCAGACACCGAATCCCCGGGCCGTGCTGTGGGTGAAGGTCGATGACCAGCTCGATGCCGCGGCACTGCGCACGCTTTCGGCGGACATGGCCGCGACGCTTGAGGTCGACGAGTACGCCGTGGGCGGCGGGGTGATGGAAAAGCAGATGTTCAACACCATCATCGACATGCTGCTGCTCATCGTCTCGGGACTGTTGGCGGTCGCCGTGCTCATTGCCCTGATCGGGGTGGCCAACACCCTGAGCCTCTCGGTGCTCGAGCGGACGCGGGAAAACTCATTGCTTCGTGCACTGGGCCTGACCCGTTCACAGCTCAAGGGCATGCTGGCGACCGAGGCAGTGCTGATCGGAGGCGTCGCAGCCCTGCTGGGCGTCCTGCTCGGATCGGCCTATGGCCTGCTCGGGGCCCAATCGGTGATGGGGGCCTTTGGCACCATGAGCGTTTCCATCCCGTGGTTGCAGCTGGCCGGGGTGATCGGCGTCAGCGTGGTCGCGGCCCTTGCCGCGTCGATCGTTCCGGCACGCCGTGCCGCGAAACTGGCTCCGGTGCAGGGGCTGGCCAGCGAGTAGGGGAGTGGTTGGCGCCTAGCCGAGGGGGCCTTGCTCGAGATCGAGCAAGGCCCTTTTGGCGTCGGCTCCGCCCAAGTATCCTCCGAGGGCCCCGTCGCTGCGCAACACCCGGTGGCAGGGGAGAACCAGCGGCAGCGGGTTGGTGGCACATGCGGTTCCCACGGCGCGCACTGCGGCCGGACGACCGGTGGAAGCAGCAAGTTCCTTATAGCTCATGGTGTGCCCGTAGGTGATCGCGGGCAGTGCCAGTTGCACCTCGAGGCGGTATCCGCTGCTGAGCCTATGGTCCAGCTCCAAGGTGAAATCTTCTCTGCGGTGTGAGAAGTACTCCTCCAGCTGGCGGGCTGCGCCATCCAGGGGTGCATGGCGTTCAAGGATGCGCACCCCCACCTTGGCAGCAAGGGCGTCCAGCACGGTGTCGAAGTCCTCGCGGGAAAAAGCCACCCTCACCATGCCTTGTTCGGTGGCGGCCAGCAGCAACGTGCCCAGCGGGGAGTCAAACAGCCGGTAGGAGACATCCAGCAGACCCTCGGCCGCGGCCCGGGTTGCCAAGTCGCGTTTCAGGGTTTCGAGCTCATTCATGGGGTTTCCTCCGGATTCTGGTGTTTCTGGCGCAGTGCCTTGATCCCGTCGGCCGCGGCCCGGCGCAGCGAAGCCGCGTTGCCACCCAGGTACGCCGGGATCTCCGCGTAGGGAAAGCCGAGCAGATAGTGGTAGCCGATGACCTGGCGCTGCAGCGGGGTCAGGGAGTGCAGTGAATCGATGAGTTCGGTGCAGCCGAGCCCGTCGGGGAGCGCCGCCATCTGAGGGAGCGTCTCCACGGGTACCGGGTGTCTGGCACGCAAGATGTCGATGGCCTTGTGCCGGGCGATGGTGATCAGCCAGGCCTCGACGTTGGCGCCTGTTGCCAGGGATGGGTAGCCGCGCAGTGCCGACAGAAACGTTTCGCTCCAGGCGTCCTGCGCGTCGTGTCCCGGGCCCAGCACTGCGGTGCACATGCGCAGCACCGCAGTGCCGTGCCGGCGCACCACCAACTCGAAGGCGGGGTTCGTTGTCATCTTCACACCCTGTAAACGGTCCGCATGGACATTATGTGAGGTGCTAACCCAAAATGATGCTCGTGGCCACCGCCGGGGAACGTCCCGAGGCAACGAATCCCGAGACGTTGGACTCGGGGTGCTTGATGATGTCGCAGACCGATCCCAGGTGCCTGGAGAGATCGATCTTGTCCTCCGGGGCCGCGAGCAGCAGCTGGAAACCGAACTCCTGCAACGCATTGATGCCTGCTGCGGCATATTCGGAATTCGCCTGGATGAAGGCTTCATCGATCATGACTGTTCCGTAGGCGGTGAATCCGGCGGTGGCGAAGCCCAACTGGTAGGCCAGTGCGGCACCCATGATGAAGGAGGTGAACCGTTGACCCTCACCGCCCGAGAGGGTGCCCGGTTCCAGCCCGGTTTCGATTTCTCCGTTGGGTTTGTGCTCGTTGCAGCTGATGCTTACATGCTGGCGCACGTCGAGAACGGTGTCACGCCACGCGGCCCGCGAGGAATCATCCAGCGCGTCAACCAAGGCCTCCAGGGCCTTGTAGCTTTCACTCAGTGTTCCTGCCCCGCGTGAGGAATAGGCCCCCGCAAGGGCTTCCTTCAGTGCTTGTCGGAAGGCCCGGGCCTCATCCGGGATCGTGGTGGAAACCTCGAGCGCCAATTTGGAACCGTGTTCAAAGGGAACGTCGGACAGGATCTGGTTCAGCGGGGAAATTCGTTCCACGATCGAGCGGCGTTCCTCCTCCAGCAATTGCAAAAGGTCCGAGAAGCGTTCGTAGGACCGGTTGGAGAAGTATTCCCGGAACTCCTCCTCATGCTGGGGAAGGCCTTGTTCGATGATGCCTTGGTGCAGGGATACATAGTGCTCGGCGGATTCGACGCCGGTTCCGAAGCTGGCGGCCGCCGAGTTTCCGAATTCCCTGGCAAAGGACTTGAACGTGTCCTTCAGGGAGGATTCCAGCGTGTAGGCCTCGCGCTTGAGCGCCGCCCCGGACTCGGAGAGGGCAAGCGCCAACGCGTTCAACGCGGCTTCCAATTCGGAGGTGTCCACGTGGGAGCCCTCGTCCAGGCGCTTGAGCAGCGGGGCGAGCTGATCGCTGGCGGAGAGCTTCTGGACTGCCCAGTCCTCGGTTTCGGTGTTGCGCACCGCGGCGGATCGCAGCGCCGAGCGGGACCGCTCGAGCGAGGCCGAAAGCGTGGCTGCCTCGGCGCGTGCCACGGCCAGGGCCCCCACGCATTCCTCAAGTTCCCCGCGTGCGCCATCCAGGGCCCGGCGCACGTGGGACAGGTCCCCGGATTGAGCCAGTGCCTCGGCCATGCGGGCTTCGAGGTCCTGGAGCAGGTGCAGCGCACCGGATGCATCGAGGGAGGCGAAGCTGCGATCGTCGCTGGCCAGCGTACCCAGCAGTGAAAGCTTGCTGGTTAGCTGCTCCTTGGCCGCAGAGCGCTCGTCGGCGACCGCGGAGGCCCGGGCGATCTCGGCTTCGAGTGCTTCAAGGGTTGTCTGCAGCTCGGAGATCTTCTCCGCGTTGGTGAACCCGAGTAAGTAGTCGGAGGCGGCAACGGGACGGGTGTCGCGTTCAAAGGTGCCTGCGCCGGTCTTGATGGTTCCGGCCAGGGAGATCGCCTTGTCGTGGATGTGGAGTCCGCCGTCGGTTTCCACGCAGGCCAGGGGATAGTCGGCGGCGATCTTGGCACGCAACCATGAGCCGGGCGCCGAATGCTTGAAATCAAGCTTGCCGACCAGGTCGCCGGGGCCGGGGACGACCTCGCGAGGGGTTCTGGAGATATCCATCCAACGGATCCGTCCCAGGCCCGAGAGGGAATCAATGGCACGGGTGACCGACTTGTTGTCCTCTCCGCGCACCAGCAGCGTGGTGGCCAGTGAACGCAGTGCCTTTTCGGCGGCCGGCCGCCATTGCCCGTGGGACGGGGAAAGATCGATCAATTCGCCGGCAAAGGGGAGATCCCCGATATCCAGGTTGGTTGCGGCGGCAATGGCACGCCTGGCGGCAATGGAGCGGTCATCGATGTTTGAACCGCGCTTGGCGTAGGAGTCGATTTGGAGCCGCAGCTTCTTGGCCCGGTCCTTGAGGTTCATCACCCCCGCCATGGCCTCGTACTCCATGGTGCGGGCGTCCTTGGCGATGGAGGCGAGGTTTTCCGCGCTGACCGCAGCTTGCCGGCGCATGGCTTGCAGGCCGGATGCGGTGAAAGTGAAGTTCAGGCCCACGGCCTCGAAGTTCTCGCGCAAGGTGCGCAGCACCGACTCGCGCTCCGCCAGATTCCTGCGAGCGGTCTCGGCCTCGCGTTCGAGCATCGCCACGCCTGCGCCGCCGCCGGCCTCGTGTTGCTCGGTCAGTGAGGCGACCTTGGCTTCAAGGGTGCTCTTACGTGCCGCATTATGGCTGATCAACGCGCTATTGGCCTCGACCGCCGAGGCGAGCATGGTGCCTTGGCCTTCCAGTGCACGGGTCGCCAACCGGGCGCCAAAGGCAGGAAGCTGCTTCGAAACCAGTGCATCGAGCGTGGCAAGCTCGGCGTTCAGCTCGTCGTGGCGCAGTTTTTGCTCGGGCACATCGGCCAATGCGTCGCGTTGGGCGCGGGCCTCCTCGAGCTGGCGATGGATCCCGCGCAGGTGGGAGAAGTCTTCGATGGCACCGGCGGCTGCCTTCATGGTGGCGGGGATTTCCAGGACCTCGTAGCGAAAGAACTGGTTGACGCCCTTGTCCAGGCCCTTGCCGTTTTGCAGCGTGCGCAGCAAGGAAAACGCCTTGTCGTTGTCGATGCCCAGGCGCCGGCGGAACTTCTCGGCAAAGGTGCGATGCACATCGAACGCTTCGAAACCAGGCAGGGATTTCTGCAGCGACGACGGGGTGAAGCGCCGCGCCCCGTGGCCTTCCAGTGCTTCGGTGTCCAGGGCCCGGTTGCCCATGACATAGTGCTTGCCTACCTGGCCTTCCATGCCGTTGGCCGGCAGGTCGAAGATCGCACCGATGCATACGGAGGACCCCAGCCCGTCTTCGTATACCAGGGCCATGGCGCTCCACGTGGCTCCGGGGCGCTGGTAGAGGGTGCCGGCCTCTGTCTTGAACCGGCGTCCGCGCATGTAGGAGTATGTGGTGCGCCGGTCCTTGCGGGTGGATGCTTCGTGCGCCGATTCGTTGAGCCTCGGTGCGGCGTGGAAAATGTGTCCGATGCCGTCGAACAGGGTGGATTTGCCCACCCCGGGGTGCCCTGTCAGCAGTGTTCCGGCACGGTCAACGTGCAAGGTGTGCAATCCGTGGAAGGTTCCCCAATTGATGACCTGGATCCGGGTCAGGCGGTGTTGTCCGGGATTCAGCGCGTCGGAGAGCGGGAGGGTCATTTCAATGCTCATGGTTCTTCTGTCTCCAACTCGAATTCTTCGGTGTCAGGGGCACCAACGCGTTCAATGGCCTTGATATAGTCGGGGATTTCCTCGATGGTGGCGAAGGGCAGGGCCAGCGCCAGGGCGCCGGAGACCTTGTACTCGTCCACCAGCTCGGTGGGCAGGACGAGTTTGAGGTTCAGCAGCCGGGTGAGGGCCGCATCGGTGTTCTCCTCCAGCCGCTTGTCATCGGTGTCCCCGGGCAACCGGTGCTCCAGCAGGATATCCCGGGCGGCCTCGCGGGTGATGACTGCATCGGTGCCGGATCCGGCATGGCGTTCAAGGAGCAGGCGAAGCCGCAAGGCCAACAATGTCTCTTCGCGTTTCAGGGCGCGGCGCGGCGCAATGGCGGTGGTGTGCGCCGCGTCGAGCTCCACCGGACTGAGCACTGCGATCTTGCGGTTGGAGTCGATCTCCAGCGCCAGGAAGATCTCGGCGACGTACGCGGCGATCTCGGCACGGCGATCGAGCACCAGTTGCCACAATCGTGGTTCAGCGACACCGTCAAGGTAGGGACCGCGCAGCAGCCGGACCAACAGTTGGCGAAGGGGCAGTTCGAAGGAGCCGGTGTCACCGTCAAAGAGGCGACGCTCATCAAGGGCACCGGAGGGAAGGGGGCTGCTCATGCGGGATCCTTTGTGAAGCTCATGGCCGGCACCGAAGCGGTTCGTGTGGTGCCGTCGACCTGGGTGAAGCTGATCTCCTCGTAGCGCGACTCATCGATGTGGTCCCCGCCGTTGCGGGCGGTTTCGATGAGGAACCTGATGGAGTTCAGGTGCCGGTGTTGCTCCGGGAGGCTGTTGTAGGTTTCGCGTAGCCCCACGCTTCCCCCGGCCGCGGCCCGGGCCGCGGTGATGGCGTTTTTCAGCACGGGGATGTCTGGGCCCGGGGTAGAGGGGGTGCGACGGATATCGGCGACGGACAACGGCGGCGGCGCCGCCAACCTCGGCGGGGCGACGTGCTCGTCCGGGTCATAGATTCCCAGTGCGGCAATGGACGTGAAGCGCGGGGAATAGAGCCGGATCGGTGACACCGGCGTGCGCGAATGAAGGGCCCGCGAAGACGCCACGGCGATTTCCGCCGAGCGCACCGCTTCGCGAAGGATCGCCGCTTCCTTGAACTCGGCCGATTGCACGTAGGCGTGGAGGGACTCGGAAAGCCTTCCATAGGATTGATGGACTTCGGAAGCCTGACGGCGCAGCTCGCGCAACAGGTTTGCCAGCGTGTGGCGTTCCTGGGCGTCCAGCCCGTCCACGAAGTCGCGTTCAAGGACCTCGTTGACCGCCTCGCGGAAACGTGCCTGGGCCTGTGGGGAGTTCAGGAATTCGGTGAAACCTCGGAAGGTGTCGCCTTGGGGGGTGCTGCGCAGCTGTTTGTCGCCCTCCAGTACGGCTCCGATGGCAACGCCCTTGACCGAGGAGGATTCCATGATTTCCCCGCGCAGGGCGTGGAGCATTTCCTGGACCCCGTCGCGCATGGCCTTGAAATCGGCGGGGAGCCCCGAGGCCATGTCGAGCACCGAACGGGTCGCCGCCACGGCGCCATCGCGCGGCAACACCGGCGGCGCACTGCCATCGCGCAGCGAAGCGATCTTTTCCTGCCGCTGGGCAATTTCCGATTCGAGGGCGCGGATGCGTGCGGCCGGGTCGGGATCGGTTTCGTGGGCCAACGATTCCAGGGACACCAACAAGGTATTCAGCCGTGAGGAGTTCAGGTTGGTCCTATCCCCGGAGAAATCGGCGAGGAATTTTAAGACACGTGCGGTCTGCGCCGTTGGCTCATAGGCGAAGTGGCCGTCAACCAAGGGGCGGGCAAGGAACTGGCTGCGCACCCAGCCATCGGCATACTGCGCAGCCGTCATCGAATCATTGAACGAAGGATCCTCGGAGCGCACGGCCTTGAGAAAGGATTCAAGGGAGGCGTGGAAGACTTCCAAGCCCACCCGGGGCTTGGCGCTGGTGAATTCAGCGCGGAGGAATGCCACGGCCCATGGGGCGCTGGAGAGCAGCTTCCAGGCTGCCGAAGACCTGAATTGTTGCGTCTGACTCCACAGCGGGCTGGCCTGGTGGGTAGGTCGCATCACGGTCCTTCTGCTGGGGATTGACCAAACAATCCTAGTCCATCGGCGCGCCCGTTTAAGGTTGACCGGGAACGGGGTAGGGTCTGTTGAACCACACCTGCAGCTACCTGCGCGGCGGTAGTGCTTGCCGCGCGATTCCGGTCAACCCGGAAGAACACGTGAGGGGAAAGTGATGAAACCACATATCCGCCTGGCCACCGCCGCGGCCTTCTTGAGTACCGCGGGGCTCATCCTTTCCGGATGCACGACGCCTCCCTACATACCTCCGAGCCAGTACGATCCCACCTCCATCGGTTCGGCACCGCAGTCCCTGCCCACCCCGGAGGCCGAAGACCAAGGCCCCACTGAAGCCGAACAGATCCAGGCTGCACGGAAAATGGCCGCGGGCTACGACTACGCGGGAGCCCAAAAGGCCGTGGCTGCGCTGGAAGGGGAGGCCGCGGACGCTGCACGAGCTGACTTTGACGAGGCCAAGGCCAAGACCGTCGTCTGGGAAGACAACTCGAACATTTCCCATCTCTTTGTCCACTCGCTGGTTGTCGACACCAAGCGTGCCTTTGACGGGGATGACCGCCAGCAGGGCTACCTGGACTACATGGTTACGCTGGATGAATTCAAGAAGATGATTGCCGAGCTGTACGACCGTGGGTTCGTCTTGGTGAATCCCGCTGACATCGCCGGACTGGATGCCAAGGGAAAGATGACGTACAAGGACATCCACCTGCCCAAGGGCAAGACCCCGCTGGTGCTCTCCGAGGATGACGTGAGCTACTACGAATACATGGAAGGCGACGGATTCGCCACGAAACTGCTGATCGACTCCGACGGCAAGGTCAAGAACGAGTACGAGGATGCCGCGGGCAAGAAGCACATCGGTGCCTACGACATGCCCCCGGTGATCGATGAGTTCGTGGAAAAGCATCCGGACTTTTCCTACCGTGGTGCCAAGGGCATCCTCGCGTTGACCGGTTACAACGGGGTACTGGGGTACCGGACCTCAGCGAGCGAGTATGCCGATTCCAAGACGCTGGAAAAAGACATCAAGTCGGCCACCGAAGTTGCGGACGCCCTGAAAAAGGACGGGTGGGTATTTGCCTCCCATGCGTGGGGACATATTGACATGGGCAAGAGTTCTGTTCCGCGCGTGAAGAACGACCTGAAGCTGTGGGACACCGAGGTGCGCCCCATCCTCGGGGACACCGACCAGTTTATTTACCCCTTCGGCGCAGATATTGCCAGTGTCCAGAAATATGCCGGGACAAGGTACGATTTGCTCAAGAAATATGGGTTTGACTTCTTTTACGGGGTGGACGGAACCACTCCGGCCTGGATGCAAAAGGGCGACAAATACCTGCGCCAGGCACGTATCAACATCGATGGATTGCAGTTCGCCAAGGAGAAACGCGGTGACCGGCCTGTGCTCAAGCACTTCTTCGAGGTCAAGGACGTCATCGACGCCGACAGGCCCAAATCAAAGTGACGGCGCTGAGCTACCAGCCGGCCGGGAATTCCTCGCTGTCGACGGTTTTTTGCTGGTGGGAGTTGTAACGGGCTCCGGCAACCGTTGACTGGTTGATGATTGCCCCGGCCTCGGCCACTTGTTCGGGGGAGAGCAGCAGGCCAAGTGCCCCGAGGTTTTCGGCCAAGTGGTCGCTGCGTTTGGTACCGGGGATTACGTGGACATGCTCGCCTTGTGCCAAGACCCATGCCAGGGACAAGGCCGCGGCCGTGGTGCCCAGGCGATTGGCCATGAGGACCAACCGGTCAACCAGCTCGAGGTTGTGCGGGTAGTTTTCGGCCTTAAAGCGCGGGAGGAAGTGCCGGAGGTCTTCGGCCGGCAAGGAAGCGGGATCGCGCATATTTCCCGAGAGGTAGCCGCGGTAGAGCGGAGAGAAAGCCACGAATGCGGTGCCCAGCTCGGCACAGGCCTCAAGGATTCCAAGCTCCGGGTTGCGGGTGGCCAGTGAGTATTCGTTTTGCACCGCGGCAATCGGATGGACTTGGTCGGCGATGCGCAGCGTGGAAGCCGAGATCTCCGACAAGCCGATGCCGCCAATTTTTCCGGCGGTCACGGCCTGGGCCAGTGCACCCACGGATTCCTGGACGGGGACCGCGGGATCCAGCCGGTGCAGGTAGTACAAATCAATGTGGTCGGTTTGCAGGCGTTGCAATGAAGCATCAACCTCGGCCCTCAGGGTTTGGGGCCTGCCATCGATCTTTCCGCGCCCGTCGACCAGGGCCAGTCCGCCCTTTGACGCCAGAAAATACTCGCCACGTCGTTTATGCAGGTGCTGACCGATGAGGTTTTCGCTGCGGTGTCCGCCGTAAAGGGTAGCGGTGTCCAGATGGTCGACGCCCGAATCCAGGACCTCGTTCAGCAGTCGTCCGGCCTCCTCGTCGGTGGGGAATTCGGAGTAGCCATGGGTGATGTTCATGGCACCGAATCCCAGCGGGTTGACGTTTCTGGAAGCCAATACGCGAGTTGTCATGGCTTAATGTCTAGCATGCGCCGCCGTGCGCCCGGACATTGCGGTGAATCATTGTGTCGATTCCAACAGAGCGGCTCCCAAGTCAAGCACCCAGCGCCAGGAAAGCACCGAGCTGAGAGAACGCTTCCGGGGTGCTTGGCAAAAAGTGTGTGAGGGCGGGCGATCGCACGATCACCGCACGCCATTGCCCGCGCGAGACCGCGACGTTGATCCTGTTGCGGTTCAATAGGAAGTCGATGCCTCGGGCGGCATCGTCCGCGGAGGAACAGGCCATGGAGACTATCACCACCGGGGCTTCCTGTCCCTGGAACTTGTCAACGGTCCCGACCCTCACTTCTTCGAGCCCGGCGGCGTCGAGTTCGGTGCGCAACAGGTTGACTTGGGCGTTGTAAGCAGCAACCACCAAGACGTCTTCGGCGCACAGTGACCGCGGTTCCTTGCCTTCGCCCTCGATCCAGGACAGGCCCATGTGGGCGTGAACCTGATTGATGACTTCGCGAGCTTCTTCCACCGAGGCGGTGGTGTTGCCCCGGTGGTCCACCAGGGCGGTGCTGACCCCGGCAGGCAGGCCGGACAGCGAACGTTTCGAGGCTGCCGCCGCTGAATGAAGTTTGGAGGAATAGCTCAGCGCGGAGACCTTTGCACAGAGTTGGGGGTGCATGCGCCACGAGTCGGCCAGGAAATAGCCCAGTTCCTCGGGCAGGGTGGGGTGTCCGGTGCTGAGCCAGCCAAGGGCCGACTCATCCACCGGCTGGGGATGGGATCCCTGGGTGACCTGCGGAAGCTGCTGCGGGTCACCGAGCAGCAACAGCCGGGTGGCGGCGCGGGAAACCGCCAACGTGTTGGCCAGCGAATACTGGCCCGCCTCATCGATGACCAGTAAATCCAGCGACCCTTCCGGCACCCTCCTGCCGGTCATCGTCCACGCGGTGCCCCCGATCAAGGCCCCGTCCGGGGAATCAAGCAATTCCTGTACCGCGTCGTCGGTGGTGCCGGACCAGGGGACCTGGGTCTTGTCCCCGCTCTTGAGCTTCTTTGCGACCTGTTCGGGGTGCACTCCGGCGTTGGTGATGGCCTTGGTCAGCACATTGTCGATGACCGCGTGTGACTGGGCCACCACTCCGATCTTCCACCCTTGCTTCACCAGTGCGGCAATGACGTGGGATGCCACGTAGGTCTTTCCGGTGCCCGGGGGCCCTTGGACAGCGAGGTACGAGTGGTCGAGGTCGGTCAGCGCCTCGACGATGGCGCCAACGACGTTGGGCTGGCCGTCGATCAAGGTGGGCCTCGGCGGCGCGGTGAGGCTCTTGAAACGCGGGGCCGACTTGCGCAGGATGTCGATGCCAGGATGCTTGGGCAGGGCGGGGAGGGCGCCGCCGACCATCCGGGCGAGCTCCGCCAGCGAATCGCGCAGGGACGTGGTGTTGATGGGTTGGTCGGGGGTCAGCGCCAACGGCAGGGCGCCGAATGGTGCGACCTTTTTGCTGGACTTCTCGGCAATGACGAACCGTTCATCGTTTTCCTTCACCACCGCGTTGAACAGGCCTGCGCGCTGGGCATTGCTGGGTTCCAGCTCCGGTGGCAGCGGTGCGCCGTACATGGCGAACCATGAGCTGCTGAGGCGGAAGTCCGAACCCTCGGCCATGGTGCCGGAAAGTTCGGTGAGACGGGTCTCGACCTGCGCCCGGGCAGAGGCCTTGTGCCAGTCCTCGATGATCCGGGCGTCATCGACGAGGAAGACGTTGCGGGTGTCGGCCCAGGAATCGAAGGGAGCCTCGAGCCTGTCGAAGTGTTCCCACCAAAACTGCTTGGCTTCGCGGCGGTGGTAGCCGGTGGCCGCGGCGACCATGGCGATGGCCCGCTCATCGTCTTCCAGGATCCTGTCCTGTGGCAGGGATCCGAGGTATTCACGCAAGGCGATTTCCTCGGGGCTCGGCTCAACATCGTCAAGGCCGGGCAATTGCGCCTCGTCCACCCATGGTGTGTGGGGTTCGTGAGGGACCAGGGTTTGCAGCCAATCACGCAACCGCAAGGTCGAGAGGCAGTCATATTCGTTGTAGTCGCGGATGGATTCCAGGATCCGTTCCGCTTGCGCACGGTCGACGTCGAGCTGCTCGCGGTATTTGGCATAGGCGACCACGGAGGATCCGGCGTCCAGCACCTCTCCGCCGCGCAGGTGCTCGCCCATGTAGAGCGGTTCGAGTTTCTTGATGGAGTAGGAGCGCTCGGAGATCAGCAGCGAGTGACGGACGGTGTCGTAGAGGTCGATGAGCAACCCGTCGCGCAACCACTGGTCAATGGTTTCCTCGCAGGCCACATGGCGTAGGGAAAGATTCCGCAGTGCGCTCTTCTCGTAGGGGGCGTAATGATAGATCTTCATCTTCGGGAAGATGGCCCGTCGAGCCTCGACGTAGGCGACGAAGTCGGTGAAGGCCTTGTGCTCTTCCGCCCGGGAATGTGCCCAGAACGGTTTGAATACCGGGTCAAGGGTGTCGATTTCGATGACTCCGAAGAGGTATTCCAGGCCCCAGGAACCATCGAATGGATCCTGCCACAACGGGTCTCCCTCGAAGTCAAAGAAGATGTCCCCGGCGTCGGGTTCCGGGAGCCGGGAAATGGTTTGACCCGCATTGACCTTGTAGGCAACCCCTCCAATGGTCCCGTCGGTGGCCGCAAGGCCGACTTGCATGCGGGCCTGTTCGGCAAGCTTGTGGTGCGGATCGCGCGCATTGGTGTTGCTGGCAGCAAGCTCGTCAATGGTGGTGATTCCGTCTTCGATGAGCTTCTTGCGTTTGCCCGAGCTCATCGAAGCCACCAGCAGCAGATCCCTGTGCGCTGCCACCTGCTGCGCACAGTAGTCGCAGCGGCCGCAAGCACCGAGCCCCTCCTGGCCCCAGGCGACCGGGGCGCTTGCTGCGCGATGGGCGGCGGTGAGGGCCTTGAACCGGGTGCGGCGGTCCTGGAATACCGGCAGGAGTTCATGCATCTGGTGCACCGAGTGCTGGTTGTCGCCAAGAACCAATGTGGTCTTATTGGCCACGGGGATTCCTGCGGCGAGGAGCTGGTCGCCGTACGCAGCAAGCTGAAGCAGGGCGGTGACGCGTGCATGGCGGGCCAGTTTGGTGTCCCAGACCGCGTAGGCGCCGTCCTCCTCGCGGACCAGGAAGTCGGCGAAGCCCACGAATTCCCCATCAAAAAAGGTTGCTTGGAAGACCACGTCCGCCCCGTTGAGCAAAGCCTGGTGGGTTTCTTGGTGGGCGGCCACCAACGAGGCACGGTCACCACGGATTCCTGCGGCAAGCATCTTGACCCCGCGGCCGGTGGCCGGATCGTAGGCGCCGAACTTCTCGATCAGCTGCTCAAGCACCTTGCGCTCGTGGGCGTCACCCAACGCAGCGGTTCGTTCGAGCATCTCGTCGGTCTTGAAGACTTCCTTGGTGCTTCGCCCCAGCCGTTCGTCCAGCTTGCGCAGCGACGCAAATTCGCAGCTGGCAGCCAGCACGAGGTCCGAGGCGGAGTAGATCAAATCCTGATCGAGGAAAAACACGGGACGGGTGCTCCTTTGGGTTTGGCTTAGCTTCGAAACTAGCACCCGTGAGCCACTGATTGCTGGTGCCGCAGTGCCGGGCCCCGTGATGGCAACGTCATGGGCCCCGGCACGTGGTGCGTGCCGGGGCCCATGGTGCGGTGTGCCGCTAGTTGCCGACCCTGGCCGCGCGCAGCCTTTCGGCGACTTCGATGGCGTCGGCGGTGGGTGCCGTCGACTTCTTGTCCGGCTGGGCGACAAAGAGGTAAAGCGCCCCGGAGCCGGCCACGACGGCCAGGCCGATCAACACGATCCAATCGGCAACGAAGTCGCCGGTGTCTCCCGGCTTGGCCAGCAGCACCATGGCGAACAGGCCGTAGGCCAGGGCCAGGATGTTCACGATGAAGCCGGCTGAACCCAGGCTGAAGGGTCCGGCGGGCTTCCAGCCCTTGAGCCGCTGCCGCAGTGCGGCAAGGACGACGGCCTGGAACGAGACGTAGATGCCCAGGATGGCAAAGCTGGTCACCTGGGTGAGCAGCGACTCGGAACCGAAGTAGATCATGATGCAAATCAGCAGGGGAATGGAGCATGCCACGATCAGGGCGTTCGTCGGGACCTTGGTGCTCGGGGAGACCTTGGAAAGCCACCGGTGTCCGGGGACCATCCCGTCGCGGGCGAAGGAGTACATCAGGCGCGAGGCGGCAGCTTGAAGCGAGAGCACGCAGGAGAGGAAGGCCGTCAAGGCGATCACCAGAAAAATCTTCGCGCCCAGAGGGCCCAAGGTGGATTCGAGTATCGCGGGGATGGGGTCTGCGTCATCCCCGTTGACGATTGATTGCAGGTCCGGGGCCGCCAAGACGTATCCGCCGAAGGATAGCAGGGCCGAGACGCCGCCGACCAGGATGGTCATCATCATGGCCGTGGGAATGCGGCGTGCAGGATTGCTGACTTCCTCTGCCACGTCTCCGCAAGCCTCGAAGCCGTAGAAGAGGAACAATCCGGCCAAGGCCGCACCCATGAAGGCCGCCGCGTAGTTGCCGTCGCCCTCGACGCCCATGGAGTCAAGGAAGATGCTGAAGGGCTGCTTGCGGGCAAAGACCAACAGGTAAAGCCCCACGGCGATCACGCCAATGAGCTCGGCGGCAAGTCCGATGCGGGCCACCCTGGCCAAGGTCTTGGTGCCGGTGAAGTTCAGCACCAGCGCCACCAACAGCAGGGCGATGGAGAAGATGAAGGTGGTGCCGCGGGTAAGTTCAACCCCGAAGGTGCTGGCCACGAAGCCGGATCCGAATTGTGCCACGGCGGTGATGGTGACGACCATGGCCCAGATGTAGATCCAAGCTGCCATCCATGCATAGCGGCGTCCCCAAAGGCGTCTTGTCCAAGGATAGATGCCGCCGTGGATCGGATATTGGGAAACGACCTCGCCAAAAACCAGGGAGACAAGGAACTGTCCTCCGGCCACGATCAGGATCCAGAAGATCGAGGGCGGGCCGCCGGTTGACAGCGCGATGGCGAAAAGCGAATACACCCCGACCAAGGGGGAAAGGTAGGTGAAGCCGAGGGCAAAGTTTGCCCACAGGGACATGGAGCGCTCAAAGGATTGCTCGTAGCCCAGGACGGCGAGGTGATTGCCGTCTTCGATGTTTTGGTTGCTCATGGCGTGTCGGACCTTCATTGGCTGCAAGTGGGACATGGTGTGGATCCATGGCCTGGCCAGCGCCTCGGACCCACCTCGTGACCGTCGTCACAACAGCTAGGCTACACGCTTATCATTCTAAATAGAATGATTACGTTCCGCGATCGTCACCATGAACGACGTTCCTGGAACCGACTGGCCCGAAAAGCCCTTCAACCGGGCTCCCAGGTCCCAGTCGTCGGCCGTTGAAACAACGATGCGCCCGGTGGATGTCACCAGGGCCGCAGGTTCGGGGATGGTGCGCAGCAGACGCAGGACCTCGGGCTCGATCCGGCGTACCAGGATGTCAAGACCCACGATGCCCAGGCCGCCGGTGCCCACCGGCGTGGTCAGGGTGAGCATGTAGTCGCAGGTGCACAGGTGATCGACGTAGGGGCCGGTGATATGTCGTGATCCGGTGGATTCGGGGACCGAATACCACTCCAGGGAGCTGAAGTCGCGCAGGTAGTCGGCATACTCCCGCGCGCCGAGGTCCAGCCGCGTGACTTCGGTGGTGGTGCCCAGCAACGGGTTCTCCGCCAGTGGCCCGAGCCACCAGGCGAAGTGCATGGCCTGTGCGCTGCTGGCGCCGGGGGTGGGTGGTGGTCCCGGAGCGCCAATGTATCCCGCACCCACCACCGTGGCGTCCTCGGACATGAGCAGGTCCTGGACAAATCCAAGGACCACGCCGTCGATGTCGAGGCCGCCCGCCATGCCCTGCTCCACGTGGGTGCGCAGTTCATCGAGCGTCGAGAAGTATTCGTTGAAAAGAGTGCCGAGTCGTTCGGCGGTCTCCTGGGCGGGGTTCATGCCGCGCGCTCCAATCGTTCCTTGGTCTTCAGCAGCCACGTGGTGAGCATCTTCAGTTCCTCGCGTACCGTGCGGCGTGCCAGTTCACCATCGCCTTCGGCGATGGCGCCGGCGATACGGTGGTTGCAGTCGTTGACGGCTTCGCGGATTCCGCCGTCCCCGAGCCCCAGCCACAGGAGCTGGCCAAATTCCGCCTGGAAGCGGATTTGCTCCCGCACCAGGCGCGGGGACTGCGAGATCACCGCGATCTCCAGCAGGAAGCCGCCCTGGTTGCGGGCGGCGGCTTGCGCGGTTGAGTAGTCGGCGCCGCGGAGCCATGCGCTCAGTCTCGACGATTCCTCCGGCGAGGCCAGTTCGGCTGCCCGTTCAGCTGCGCCGGCGCACAGCGTGGACTCGTAGGTGCCCACGTCGGCCAGTTCGATGCGCGAGATGCCGCGCAACCGGGCCGTGAGCACCTGCTCCGGGGTGTCTGGGGATGCCAGGACGAAGGATCCGCCGTCCCTCCCGCGCCGGGTCTCGACCAGGCCCGCCCGCCTGATTTCACTCAAGGCCTCGCGGGCCGTGACCAGTGCCACCCCAAAGCGCTTGGCCAGCTCCGCCTCGGTGGGCAGGCGCTCGCCGGGGGAAATCACGCCGAGCAGGATGGCATCGGTCAGGCGCCGGGCCACCTGGGTTGAACGGGCCGCACCGTCCAGTGGGGTGAAGACGGCACTGCGCGGCCCTCGCGGAGCGGAGAGACTTTGGGTCATGGCCCCAACTCTATCTGGATGGTTGGAGTCGGGTGTGGCCGACGCAACAAAGGCCCTAACTTAACTAAGTTATATAACCGAGTTATGCTTGTTGTATGCCTTCCGAACTCGGCCCAGTCCTTTTCCAGCTGCTGGCAGCCACCCACCGCCTCTCACGCAGTGCCGCCGTGCGCCTGGAGCACGGGCTCTCCGCCTCGCATTACCGGACGCTGGGAATCCTGCGCGACATCCATGCCATGCGCATCGGCCAATTGGCCGAGCAAAACCGCATCTCGCAGCCCGGAATGACCAAGGTCGTGGCCGCGCTTGAATCCCAGATGCTGGTCGAACGCGTCCAAGACCCCGCGGATTCACGGGCCTGGCTCATCGAGATCACCGACGCCGGGCGCGAATCACTGATGCGGCGCGGCCAGGATCTGGCCATGGTCCTGAAGGAAGACTTCATCAACCTCACCACGGAACAGATCGCGGTGCTGGCCCAAGCGGCGCAGATCCTCGATTCCCTTCCCGCTGCAGAAACCGGAGACAGCAAATGAAACAGCCCAAAGCCGTATGGGCGGTCGCCTTTTCCTCGATGATTGCCTTCATGGGCATCGGACTGGTTTCCCCGATCCTGCCCGCCATCACCGAAGAGCTCGGTGCCTCAACCACCCAGACCTCGCTGCTGTTCACTTCCTACCTGGTCATCACCGGGGTGGCGATGTTCTTCACCTCGTTTATTTCCTCCCGCATCGGGGCACGCAAGACCCTGATGATCGGGCTGACGATCATCGTGCTCTCCTCATTCGGGGCCGGCGCCTCGGGAACCATCGAAGGAATCATCGCCTTCCGCGCCGTCTGGGGACTGGGCAACGCAATGTTCATCTCCACCGCACTGTCGACCATCATTTCCGAATCCAACGGAAACCCGGCCTCGGCCATCATCCTCTACGAAGCCGCGCTCGGCATGGGCCTGGCCATCGGACCGCTGGTCGGTGGGGCGCTGGGCTCCATCGCGTGGCAGGCCCCGTTCTACGGCACCTCGGTGTTGATGACCCTGGCATTCATCCTGCTGGCCGTGCTGATGCGCGGGCCGTCGATTGCTCCGGCGCCCACGAACTTCAGCGCCCCGTTCAAGGCGCTGGCCAACCCCGCACTGCTGGTCATGGCACTGGTTGCCTTCTTCTACAACGTCGGTTTCTTCGTGATCATGTCCTTCACGGCCTACCCGCTGCATTTCACCGCCATGGGCATCGGGCTGGTGTTCACCGGCTGGGGTACTGGCTTGGCCTTGACCTCGGTTTTCGGCGCACCGGCACTGACCCGGATCTTCAAGAGGACCACCGTCCTGATCGGGACGCTGGTGCTGCTCAGCGTCACGCTGGTGCTTTTCGCCGTGCTCATCGATTCGCCCCGCGCACTGGTGGTGATGATGGTGGTTGCCGGCCTTGAGCTGGGCATCATGAACACCGTGCTCACCGAGGTGGTCATGGAGGCCACAGACCTGCCGCGCTCGGTGGCCTCAAGCAGCTACTCAGGCATCCGCTTCCTGGGCGGGGCCGTCGCCCCGCCCGTGGCCGCGGCCCTTGCGGCAGCCAGCACCATGGCGACTCCTTACATCATGGGCGCGGCCTCCGTGGCACTGGCGGCGATCCTGATCGCCATCTTCAAATCACACCTGGCCCACGTGGATCGGCACGAACCCACCGAGGTGGCAGAATCCGTCCTCGAGGCCCAGGCGATCACTGTAGGGGATAGCTAGCATCCTTGATGGTTGCCTCGACCCGGGTATAGGCATCGCGCGCAATGGCCTTCCAGAAGCGCAGCGCGGCCCCCGGGTTCTCGGCTTCCAACGCGGTGATGGCCTCCGCGGTAAGCACCTTGAGGTGCAGCTGGCCCATGGACGTGACCCGGGTGGACTGCTCGCCGTCCGAACCCAGTGCGATTTCCCCGAAGGTCATGCCTGCCGAGAGGGTCGAATGCCGCACCGGCTTGCCCTCTTGGACGCTGGAAGTGAAGACCTTGCCGCTGAGGATGAAGTACACGCCGCCAAACTCCTGCCCGGTACGCCGAACAATCCGCCCGTCCTCGATCTGGGTCTCTTCCATCAGCGATTCAAGCAACTCGATGTCTGCGCCGTCCAAGGGCGCCAGCGCGGCGAAGTCGCGCACCGCGACGGTCTCGGGCATCATTTCCGGGGTGCCATGACGCTGCAGCAGCGTTGATTGGGCCCATTCGACGGCATTGTTGCGGCTCGAGAATGAACGCAACGACTCAAGTGCCTCGAAGTGCCTCTCCTGCACCAACGCCAGGGTCCGGCCCTCGGCGGAGAGCTCGCGGTGCAGCTGGAGGATCATGTGCACGGCGATGGTGTCGACTTCGTCGACCCGGCGCAAATCCAGGATCACCAGTTCCACACACTCATCGAGCTCGCTGACCTCGCGGACCATCGACTCGGTGCCGGCAAAGAGCAGGTCGCCGGCCAACTCAATGATGTGTGCGCGTTCGCCGAACTCCTCCAGCAGGTTTTCCGCGGCCTCGGTATGGCGGATGTGGGAGGGCACCTGGGTGATGTCGTAATTCTCGCGGATCGCCGAGCGGCCCAATCGGGCCGCGCGCACGAAATGCAGCCCCATGTCCGAGCTGATCCGCTCGCTGGCCGCAACCCCGCGCACCGAGGAGCCATGCTCGTCCAGTGCGGGGGAGTAGATAGCCAGGCCCAATTGGCCCGGAAGCACGGCGATCAGCCCGCCGCCGACACCGGACTTGGCCGGCAACCCCACCGCGGAGATCCACGCCCCGGCGTCGTCGTACATCCCGCAGGTGGTCATCACCGAGAGCGTGCGCTGCACGGCGTCCTTGCTCATGACCTGCACCCCGGTGGCCGGTTGGGTGCCGCCGTTGGCCAAGGTCGCGGCCATCAGCGCCAGGTCATGGGTGTTGAGCATCACCGAGCAGGCACGGAAGTAGTCTTCCAGCACCGGGGTCGGGTCGGTTTCGATGATGTCGAAGGAACGCAACAGGTAGGCCAGTGCGCGGTTGCGGTGCCCGGTCAGTGCCTCGGAGGCATACAGCGACTCGTTGAGTTTCAGCCTCCGGCCGGCGGCAGCCGAAAAATGGTCCAGGATGCGTTCGAACCGCGGGGTGTCCCGGTCCCTGATCAACGAAATCGTGGTGATCGCACCGGCATTGATCATCGCGTTTGCCGGGCGGCCGCTGTCCCTGGCCAAGGAAATCTCGTTGAATGCATCGCCGCTGGGCTCCACATCGATCTTCTCATCGACGGCATCCAGGCCGATGTCATCAAGGGCCAGGGCGTAGGAGAACGGCTTGGAGATGGATTGGATGGAGAATTCCAGCCCGGCGTCCCCGATTTGGTAGACGTGCCCGTCGACGGTCGCCATGGCAATGGCGAACTTCGAATTATCGGCGTCGGCCATTGCCGGGATCCCCTGGTAGGGGGTGCCGGCGGTCAGGCCAACCAAGTCGTTATACAGATCGGCGAGATAGATGTCGATGGGGGAGCGCATGACTCCTAGCCTAGGGGGTCGGCACCCGTCGTGTCCGCGATCGCCATGATGGGTTTGGTGGTCAGCGCCTGCCCGATGGCCGCGCCCAGGATCTTGGCTCCCTCGACGTTGGGGTGGATACCGTCATTGCTCAGCCCGGGAAGGAACGTGTTCGCCTCGCTGCGCAGCCCCGCCGCCGCATCGACGAACATCCAACCGTGCTTGTCGGCCAGGGTGCGCAGGAAGTTGTTGTAGGCGATGGTCGACTCAACTGCCCCGTCACGCGGGGGGACGCTGCTCAACAGCACCACCGGGGCCTGCACGATTGCCGGAAGCCGGGCCAGGTTCGTGGAGATCGTCTGGTGGCCGGTGCCGTGCGCCAGGTCGTTGGTGCCGGCCAGGATCACCAGTGCGTCGGCCTTGCCGTGACGCAGGGCGGCAGCCATGTCCCCGCTCTGCGCCCCGCCCAGCGCCCATCCGCCGGTCCACGCCAGGGTCTGCGGTGCTCCGGGGGCGTTGACGAAATTAACCCATGAGGACTCCCCGAGCTTTCCCGAAGACACCGTGGCGCTGCCGGCGGCGGTGATCGAATCCCCGGCAACCATGAAGGTCACCGCGGCTTCGCCCGCGGGCACGGCAAAGGCCTGCGGCACCGGTTGATCGGCGTGCGGTCCCCCGCTGAGGCCCAGCAGGCCGGCGATGACCGTCATTGATGCGAGTACGAGCAGGGTTTTGCGAGATCCCAAGTTTGTTGCCCCTTTCGGCATTAAGCCTAGTGGGCGAGCCGTGCCCGTACGGACTCAATCCTGCAACGATTCCTTTTCACGCAGGATGAAACGCTGCAGCTTCCCCGAGGGCGTCTTGGGAAGCTCGGTGACGTAGCTGATCCGCCGGGGGTAGGCGTGGGCGGCATAGCGGTCCTTGACCAGCCGCTGCAGTTCCAGGGTGAGGTCTTCGCTGCCAACGGCCCCGTCCTTGAGGACCACATGGGCCACGAGCACCTCACCACGCAATTGATCAGGAACACCGATGACGGCGGATTCAAGGACGAGGGGGTGTTCGGCCAGCACGGACTCGACCTCGAACGGGCCGATGCGGTAGCCGGCCATGATGATGACATCGTCATCGCGTGCGGAAAAGAAGATGTAGCCGTCTTCATCCATGGTCCCGGTGTCCCCGGTGAGGTACCAGCGGCCGTCCGCGGAATAGCGTTCGGCGGTGCGTGCAGGGTCCCCGGTATAACCGTTGAACCAGAGCATCGGGGAGGTGGGCACGTTCAGGGCGACCCGGCCGCGGGTCCCGGGCGGAGCGCATTCGTCCTGGTCCGGGAACAGCACGCAGGCGGAGTATCCGGGCATGGGACGGCCCATGGAACCTGCCTTGATCCCATCGATCACTTCCGGGGCCCAGCCGTTGATGATGCACATGCCCATCTCCGTCTGCCCGTAGTGGTCGCGCACCGGAACCCCGAAGGCCTCCTGGAACCAGGCGATGGTGGTGGCATCGAGGGGCTCACCGGCCGAGGACGCCTTGGTGACGTTCAGTCCGGGCACGCCATCGGGCTTCGCGGCGCGCATGGAGCGCACGATCGTCGGGGCAGCGGCGAAGTTGGTGACCTTGAACTTCGCAAGCACCTCCCAACACAACTCGGCACTGAAACCGGCCTTGAGCAACAGGTTTTGGTGCCCGGCATAAAGCGGGGCCAGGATCCCGTAGTACAGCCCATAAGCCCATCCCGGATCGGCCACGTTCCAGAAGGTGTCCCGGGCCTCGACGCCGAGTCCGTAACGGAAGTAGGTCTCGAAGGCCTCCAGTGCGCGCACCGGGACCGCGACCCCCTTGGGGGTCCCGGTGGTTCCGGAGGTGAAGATCTCCACCAGCGGGTCATCGATTGATCGGGTTGCCGGGGTGAACCCCGTGGGCTGGGCATCGAGTTCCGCCACCAGTTCCGCGGTGCCCAACACCGGGTAGGGCAGCGAATCGACCTTGTGGGCCTGCTCGGCATCGGCGACGATCATTTTCGCGTCGGCACCGGCCACCCGCACTTCGATGGCGGGGGTGGCGAAGGCGGTGAACAGCGGGACATGAACGGCGCCCAGTCGCCAGAGCCCGAGCAGCGTGTACAGCAGTTCGGCGCTCTTGCCCATGAGCGTGGCAACCCGGTCCCCGGGCTTGATCCCGCGGGAGGCAAAGAGCGCGGCGGCACGTTCGGAGCGGTCCTTCAGCGTGGCGTAGGTAAGCTCGACGAAGCCCAGATCCGCATCGATGACGGTGAAGGCGACCTCGTGGCCCGGGTGCCTGTCACACAACAGGACCGCCGGCTGCACGTCGCGCGGCAAGCTGGAAAGAACTGAAAGGTTGAACGACTGCATTAAGACCCACCTTGGACGACGATGCGCTGATTGCTTCCCCGTGCCAAACTACCAGCGAGCGGGGGAACACTGCCTGTTTTACGTGAAGCTACCCGCGCCGGCCTGCCACCGCGGAGGTGAGCACGACGACCGCGGCGAGCGTATTGACCGCCGGCCAGGCGCCGAGCTTCTTGGCCAACGGGTGCGAGGCACCGAAGGCGGCCAGGTAGAGCCCGGTCAGCGCGGCCGCCTTGGGTGTCCCGACGTTGGCCTTCCAACCCAGGAAGGCCCCGGTTCCCGCAGCGGCGAGCACGGCCCCTCCCAACGGACGGTTCTTGGTGGCGCGGGCGGTTGCAAAACCGCCAATGAGTCCGGCTCCGGCAAGTGCAGAGGGCAAGAAAGACATGGGGGAGTTCTCCTTTTTCTCCAAGCCTAACCGCTGGGGCCAGGGGACATAGGCATATGGGTCTCGCCGGTAACACCCCGCTCCAGCGTGCTTCTTTCGGCGTTCGTGATCCCGGATCAGCTGATCCCCGCTGCACCGTCTTCACGGGAATAAACGGGACGATTTACGGCACAACCTGGTCCCCGCTGCCGCGATTGAGTCGCATGGAGGGTGTTGGCGGGGGGAACCAGCAACGCAAATGCCGGTGGAGGACTGGCCCCGGTTCCGCGCCGCGGACCAGGGTTCGGTGCATACCGGTAGGTCCCCGCCGGGCCTCGCGGCATAAGGTTGGTGGATGGAAATGGTTCAACGGTGGTGGCAGGCGGTGCTCGCCGGCTTTGGCGAGGCCGAGCCCTTGGTGTTGACGCCCCTGCCGGTGCTGGGCCTCCTGGCCTTGTGCGTGGCGCTCACGGTCCCGCGGGCCTCCTGGCGCATCTTCGGGCTCTATGTCACTTTTGTGCACGAACTGGGCCATGCCTTCGCGGCGCTGGTGACCGGGCGCTTCGTCCATGGACTGAAGATCCGGCTGGATCATTCGGGTGAACTGGTCAGCAGCGGAAAGCCCGGATTCTCCGCGGTTTTCAGCGGATTCTGGGGTTACCCGGCGCCGGCTGCCGTAGGGCTGGCGCTGGTCGCCGCAACGTATTTCGGCCACGCGTCGGCTGCGCTGTCCGTTGGGGCTCTGCTGTTGCTGGTGTCGCTTCTTTTCCTGCGCAACTGGACGGGCATCGCCATCGCCTTGGTGTCGGCGCTGTGTGCCCAGATCCTGGTGGTCTTTACCCCGCCGGCAGCCACCAGCTGGGTGGTGCTGGGCCTGGGGCTGATGCTGCTGGTCGGAGGGGTGCGCGACCTCTTCAAGGTCCTCGGGGTCCACACCCGCAGGCGCGAGCTCCTCGGGTCCTCCGATGCCTACCTGTTGGGGCAACGAAGCTGGCTCCCGGCATGGTTCTGGTTGTTGGGTTTCACCGTGGTGGTGGGTGGCTCCGTGGTGCTCTCCGGGTGGTTGCTCTACTTGATGATGGGCTAAATCCTTCGATCCCCTCACATCGTCCGTGGTCTCCGGTAGGTTGGGAACCACACTGAATCACCGTTTTGCCAAGGCAGGGAGGGTGCCGGATGGGAGTCCACCGCTGGATGGGATCCGGACAGGAACTCGCCGTCCACCTCCTGCAACCGCGGCGGCTGCATTCGGTTGTGGTGACCCGCAGCGCGCGAGATGACGCGGCGGGGTTCGACGCCGAGGCGATCTACGAGGAAATCAAGGACTGGGCCGAGGTCATTGTCGTTCCCACCGGCCGGATCACCTACGGACTGCGCGACAGCCTGCCTTCCGGGTGGGAGGTCTTCGGAACCGCGGCAAGGGTCTATCCCACGGGGTCCGGGCCACACGGGATTCCTCCGGGAAGGCCGCACGTGGTGCGTGCCGGTGATTCCATTGACCGGCTCAGCACCGAACTGATCGATGAGGTGCTTTTCCTTCCCGATCCACGGACCTTGGTGGCCTCCACGTCCCCGCGACCCGGGCCCGGGGCCCGGGCGGCGGACCCGGTACGCGCCGTGGGCGCACCGGGAACGCTGTCGTTGGGTACCGGAAGCCATTCCATGCTGGTCACCGGTGTGGTGACGGGTTTCAAGGACCAGGGGTTCACCGCGCTGATTGCCCTGGACAACGGGGCAACCAGCGAGATCCATAGCGATGACATCTACTCCCGGGTCCCGGTGGGATGGATCCTGGACACCGGAACCCGGGTGGCAGGGGTGCACGAGCCCGGTGCCAAGGGGCTGTCCATCGGAGAATCGCTGCTGCACCCACGCCTGTTGCAACACTATTCATGGGGCCAGATCATTCCCTGCCTGGTCGTTGAGGCGGGCAATGAATCAGCGGTGCTGGTTCCGGTGCCGGGAGAGAGCATCTCGGTGAGCCGGGCCGATGTCTCGTCCAACGAACTTGACGACGTCGACTCCTTGCTTGCCCCGGGGCAAGTCGTTGCCGCCCGCCTGGTCAATGCCGCCGGCCTTCGCAAGCTCGTGCTGGTGGACGTGGATGACGATGAACCCGTCGCTGAAGCACCGCCCCTTTTCCGTGGCGGGGGCCCATGGCTGGTGATCGACCGTGACCACGTCCCGGAACCAGGGGATCCACCGAGCACCAAAACCCCCGCGGGGCTGCCGGTGCTCGCCACGCCGGAAAAACAGCGTGAGGCCCTGCGCAGTGCGTTGTTGCAGATCGATGCGCTCAAGTCCGAGGCCAAGGCCCTGCGCCAGGCGCAATCGGGAACCAGAGCCGACGAGCTGGCGTCGGTGATGGAGCAGAAGGACCGCTACCGTGCCGAAAACGCCAAGCTGCGAACCTTGTTGCGCACCAAGTCCGAGGCCCTGAACCAGAACCAGCGCATCGCGCGCAAAAAAGCCCGGACGACCGAGACCACGGCATCACCGGAGGCGCGGGACAAGTTCACGCGCGCCGAGGAGGCGCTGCGCCACGAACTCTATCTGGAATGGGTCCAGCGAATCCCGGCAAACGAGAAATCCTTGTATCCCTGGAACCCCGGTTTTGTCGTGGGCCCGAAGTTTGCCGCTTCCTTCTACTCTCATGGTCCGGCGCTGCGCGGTAAAACATTGAAGGCACTGATTCAGCTGTTGACGGGCCGGGCGGAGAGGATGGCCGCGCGTGAGGTGCATCCCAAGCGCACCGGCCCGGGTGGGGAGGACCCGCAATCGATCCGGGAGGACGGTGCCACATGTTGGAGGATGAGCGTGGAAAGCGGGGTGGCGGGTGCCCGCCGGGTGCACTACTGGAAACTGCCAGACGGCCGGTTCGAACTTCACGAGCTCGTATCCCACGACACCTTTGAGCTGTGAACCACGTGGTTTCTCGTTCCCGGCCGGAACATGGCCTGGGGAGGCACCGGGTCAACGTGCGGTGGCAACCCTTCGGTCACCGAACCATGGAGGAAGTGCCAGGCAAGCGCCGAGCGGATCGCCCGCTCATCGACGCCATAGGTGCGGGATATTTCCGCAAGCGACCACCCCGCGGTCCGCAATTCCATAAGTGTGGGATATGCCGGGGTCTTGTTGGCCATGATTGCCTCCTCCTGGCTACCTTGCGCGATAGGACAAGTGAACTATACGAGCCAGACAGTTTGGTCCCGGCGGGCGAAACGGCACGACGGCGGACACGAAAGAAAAAGCCATGCTCGCCTAGTGTTGGTGGCAGAGACCACATTGCACGTCCAGAAAGGCCCCGCCATGGCAATCTTTGAATACACGACGCAGCTGCCCCATCCACGTGAAACCGTTTTTCGCTGGTTCGCCCGGCCCGG
>JAUNVO010000213.1 GCA_030540695.1 Micrococcaceae bacterium
TGACGAAAAGCGGATACTCCAGACCGTTCACCGATTCAAGACAGGCTGCCTGGTCACGTTGCCACTGCTTGTCGCCGATGACCACATAGGGGCCCACTTCGAACCCAGCGGCTTCAAAAACCACCTTCATGAAGTGCTTGTCCATGCCGATGGCGCTTGCGGCTATGCCCGACCCGACATACGGGACATCCACCATTTCCAGCATTCCCTGCAGCGAACCATCCTCGCCAAAGGGCCCATGCAGCAACGGGAAGACCAAGTCAATCTCGCCCAGGCTTCGCACTGCGTGACCGGCGTCGGAGGCCAGCAGTTCGTGGCTCCCTGGTTCTCCGGTCAAGCGCAGGACCTCGTTCCCGGCTGTCACCTCGGGTTTCTGGCTGTTGGACAGCGACCATGTGCTGAAGTCCTGCTCCACGAGGGTCCAGGCTCCGTCGCGGGTGATGCCCACGGGCACGACATCGTATTTCTCACGGTCAATGGCATCGAGCACACCGGCCGCGGTGACGCAGCTGACCGGGTGTTCCGATGAGCGTCCCCCGAAGAGCAGCATGACCCGGGGTTTACGGGTATTTGGTTGACTCATATCAATTCACCTTCAGACTTTAGTTGACGCCCCAGTAGGCGTGCTCCCATGTTCTCCACGCTTAGTGTGCCTTCAAGGACCATGACCACGGCCTCCGTGATGGGTACCTCCACGTGGTGGCGCGTCGCCAGATCCAAGACCGCCCGGCCGGACTTGATGCCCTCGGCCGTTTGGGACATCCGGTCGTTGACCTCGTCAAGGTAGAGTCCTTGGCCAAGCAGCCGGCCGGCGGTGTTGTTTCGCGAGAGCGACGAGGAACAGGTCGCTACCAGGTCACCCAGGCCGGCCAGTCCGGAAAGGGTCTCATAGCTTCCACCCAGGGCAAGTGCCAAGCGCGTGGTTTCGGCAAGGCCCCTGGTGATGATCGAGGATTTGGTGTTGTCTCCCATCCCCATGCCATCGCAGATACCCACGGCAAGCGCAATCACGTTCTTGGCGATGCCGCCGATTTCAACACCGATGATGTCCGTGTTGGTATACGGGCGGAAGTAGTCGGTGGAGCACAGCGAGGCGATCCATGTGGCGGTGTCGAGGTCCGAGCAAGCCACCACCGAGGCGGTGGGCTGCTTCCTGGCGATCTCCATGGCGAGGTTGGGTCCGGAGAGCACAGCGATACGATCCGCGGAGATAGCGACCTCGGCGGCTATAACTTCACTCATCCGTGCATCGCTGTCCCGCTCGAGGCCCTTCATCAGCGACATCAGGACGGCGTTCGGCTCCAGGGAGTCCTTGAAGGAAGAAAGCTGTTCACGCAGGCTCTGGGCCGGCACGGCCAGAACCACCAGGTCCGCTCCGGCGAGGACCTCCGTGGTGTCGGAGGAGCACGAGATATTGGATGGAAGCACCGTTTCCCTCAGGTAACGGGAATTGGTGTGTTTGGTGTTGATCTCCACCGCAACCTCGTCGCGGCGCGCCCAGATCATGATCTCGGTGCCTGCCTTGGCCCCGGAATCCGCCAGCACCTTGGCAAAGGTGGTTCCCCAGCTCCCTGCTCCCATCACGGCGATTTTCCTTGGTGCGGGCCTCATCTATTTGTCCTTCTTGTCGCTTGTTGGTGACCCGCCGTCATAGTTACGTCCTTCGGCCTTTTGCCCGTGATCCGCCGGGTCCCAGAGGATCTCCGGCGCCGGCTCTCCGCGTAATTCGGCGACATCCTTGAGGATCGCTCGCATGATGCGTTCGGTCGCATCCAGAAGCACCGTACGTGTCATCGGAACTCCCCGAAGATCATCAAGGTCAACGGGGTCGCCGGCGACGACGGTGACTCGCTTGCGGGGGAAAAGCTTGATGCCCTTGGCATAGCGAGGGAACAACTCCTGGGCACCCCAGTGTGCCATGGGAATCACGGGTGCGCCTGTTTGCAGGGCAAGGCGGGCTGCACCGGTGTGTCCGCGCATGGGCCACAGCTCGGGATCGCGGGTCAGCGTTCCCTCGGGGTAAATGATGATGACGCCATTGGCGTCAAGAACCTCACGGGCAGCTTTTAGGGACTGCGAAGCTCCGGTGGAAGCCCGTGCGACGGGAACCTGCCCGGTGTTGCGCAGAATGGTTCCGAGCACCGGGACCTTGAAGAGGGATTCCTTGGTCAGGTAGCGGGGATAGCGCTTGGAGCTGTAGATCGCATGGCCGACAACCAACGGATCGATTTCCGTGACGTGGTTGGGGCACAGGATGAATCCCCCGCTGGGCAGCTTCTCGAAATCCCGCCACGTTCGACCGATCACCAGGTTCAGGATCGGCCGAACGATTCCGGCGGCTATGGCAAACGCGGTTTTTGTTCCGCGGGATTCTTTCATGCCGTTCAGCCTATAAGGATGAGGCCATTTCGTTCATTTCGACGCGCGCGCCCAAGCCGGTGAGCTTCTCCATGAACTTCTCGTAGCCCCGGTTGATCAGCTCGATGCCGGTCACGTGGCTGGTCCCCTCGGCGGCGAGGGCGGCAATCAGGTGCGAGAACCCGCCGCGCAGGTCGGGGATGTCGATGTCCGCGCCGCTCAACGGGGTGGGGCCGGTGATGACGGCGGAGTGGGTGAAGTTGCGCTGGCCGAAGCGGCAGGGAATGGCACCGAGGCATTCGCTGTGAAGCTGGACGCGGGCGCCCATTTCCACCAACGCCGTGGTGAAACCGAAACGGTTCTCATACACGGTTTCGTGGATGATGGATACGCCGGTGGCCTGGGTCAGAGCCACGACGAGGGGCTGCTGCCAGTCGGTCATGAATCCGGGGTGGACGTCGGTTTCCAGGATCAGGGGTTTCAGCTCGCCACCGGGGTGGAAGAAGCGGATGCCGTCATCGGTGACCTCGAACTCCCCACCGATCTGGCGGTAGGTGTGAAGGAACGACGTGAGATTGCGCTGTATGGCCCCCTCGACGAAAATGTCTCCCTTGGTGACCAGTGCCGCCGAGGCCCAGGAAGCGGCTTCGTTGCGATCCGGCAGCGCCTTGTGGTTGTAACCCTTAAGTTTTTCGACCCCGGTGACGCGAATGACACGGTCACGGCCGACGGTGATGAGGGCACCCATTTTCTGCAGCAGGGAAATTAGGTCGAGGATCTCGGGCTCCACTGCCGCATTTTCCAGCTCGGTGGTTCCCTTGGCGCGCACGGCGGTCAACAGCACCTGTTCGGTGGCGCCGACGCTGGGGTAGGGCAGGGAGATCTTCGCCCCGGTCAGGCCATGCGGAGCACGGATGGTGGTGCCGAACGGGCCGGCCTTGTCGATCTCCGCACCGAAATGGCGCAGCACATCGAGGTGGAAGTCGATGGGGCGGTCCCCGATCTTGCATCCGCCGAGGTTGGGGATCAGGGCTTCGCCCAAGGTGTGAAGCAACGGCCCGCAAAAGAGGATCGGGATGCGGGAGTCCCCGGCATGGGTGTCGATCTCGTTGCTGGTGGCAGTCTTGGTGCCGCTGGGGTCCATCGTCAGGTCCCCGGTGAGCTCGTCCTTGGTGACAGTGACACCGTGGATCTTCAAGAGGCTGGTGACAACTGCAACGTCTTTGATTTCCGGGACATTGCGCAAGACAGAGGGACAGTCACCCAAAAGGGCCGCAACCATGGCCTTGGGAACCAGGTTCTTGGCACCCCGCACTGTTACTTTGCCCTTGAGTGGCACGCCGCCGTGAATCGTTAGGACTTTCCCCATGAATTTAAGTACCTCACCAAGATTGTTAGGCCTTCGAAACCGAAGGTAAGACTAAGCAAGCATACAGCCCCCGGCATCGCCGGAGGCTGTATGGATGATGTAACGCTCATCGCGTCCGGAGCCCGGACAGCTGCCGTTTTAGCGACATCTCGGCGATGATCAGTGACGATCGAGAACTACGTGCAGCGCTTTACGCGCTCGGCTGAGGCCTAGGACAGGCGTGCCGGGAGCGTCAGCGGCTTGAACGCCGGACGCTGGGATTCGAAGACCGTGATCTCGTCCTCATGCTGGAGGGTCAGGCCAATATCGTCGAGGCCTTCCATCAGGCGCCACCGGGTGTAATCATCGATCTCAAACGGGGCAATGATCGATCCGCAGGTGACCGTTCGGCCCCCGAGGTCCACCGTGATCTCGGTTCCCGGGTTGTTCTCGATTTCTTTCCAGATCAATTCGACGTCGCTCTGCGCCACCTGGGCGGCGACCAACCCCTGCTTGCCCGAGTTGCCCCGGAAGATGTCGGCGAAGCGAGAGGAAATCACTGCCCTGAAGCCGAAATCCTTCAAGGCCCACACCGCGTGTTCACGCGAGGAGCCGGTGCCGAAGTCGGGTCCTGCCACGAGGACCGATCCGCGGGAGAACGGTTCCTGGTTCAGGATGAAGGAATCATCCTTGCGCCATCCGGCGAAGAGTGCGTCCTCGAAACCGGTGCGGGTGATGCGCTTGAGGTAGACGGCCGGGATGATCTGGTCGGTGTCCACATTGCTTTGGCGCAGCGGGACGCCGATTCCGGTATGCGTGCTGACTTTCTCCATGATGAATCCTTAGGCTACTTTGGCGGAGGCGGACGGGGCGTCCAGATCGGATGGCGAGGACAGGGTCCCCCGGATGGCTGTCGCGGCGGCCACGATCGGGGAGACCAAGTGGGTGCGGCCGCCCTTGCCCTGGCGTCCCTCGAAGTTGCGGTTTGAGGTGGAAGCGCAACGCTCACCCTCGGCGAGCTGGTCCGGGTTCATGCCCAGGCACATCGAGCATCCGGCGAAGCGCCATTCGGCGCCGAATTCCTTGAAGATCTTGTCCAGTCCGGCGGCCTCGGCCTCGAGGCGGACGCGGGCGGAACCGGGCACCACGATCATGCGGATATCCGGGTCCTTGACCTGGCCCTCGATGATGGCGGCAGCCGCGCGAAGATCTTCCATGCGGCTGTTGGTGCAGGATCCCAAAAATACCGTGTCGACCCGGATGTCCTTCATGGGTGTTCCGGCCTTCAAGTCCATGTACGCCAGGGCGCGTTCGCAGGCGGCCCGTGCATTCTCGTCCTCGAAGTCTTCCGGTGCCGGAACCGATTCGGAGAGCGAGACGCCCTGGCCGGGGTTGGTTCCCCAGGTGACGAAGGGCTCCAGGGTGTCGGCGTCCAGGAACACCTCCGCGTCAAAGCTCGCGCCCTCGTCGGTTGCCAGGGTGTCCCACTCGGTGACTGCCGCGTCCCAGTCCGCACCAGTCGGTGCGTGCGGGCGTCCCTTGATGTAGTCGTAGGTGGTGGCATCCGGGGCAATCATGCCGGCGCGGGCGCCGGCCTCGATCGACATGTTGCAGATGGTCATCCGGGCATCCATGGACAGGGCGCGTATCGCGGAACCACGGTATTCAAGGACGTAGCCCTGGCCGCCGCCGGTTCCGATCTTGGCGATGACCGCCAGGATGATGTCTTTGGAAGTCACGCCCGGCTTCAGGGTGCCCTCGACGTTGATGGCCATGGTCTTGAATGGCTTCAGGGACAGTGACTGGGTTGCCATGACGTGTTCA
>JAUNVO010000214.1 GCA_030540695.1 Micrococcaceae bacterium
TCGGCGAGAGAGACCTGCCCGGCGTGGATGGAGCGGCCGATGCCGACCCCTCCGCCGTGGTGGATCGAGACCCAGGTCGCCCCGGAGCTGGTGGCTGTCAACGCGTTGAGCAGCGGCCAGTCGGCAATGGCGTCCGAGCCGTCCTTCATCGATTCGGTCTCCCGGTACGGGGAGGCCACCGATCCGGAGTCGAGGTGGTCGCGGCCGATCACGATCGGTGCCGAGACCTTGCCCTCGGCGACGAGCTTGTTGAACAGCACGCCCGCCTTGGCGCGATCCCCGTAGCCCAGCCAGCAGATGCGTGCCGGCAGGCCCTCGAACTCCACGTGCTCCTGCGCGGCATTGAGCCAGCGGTGCAGGTGCTCATTTTCGGGGAAGAGCTCCTTCAGCGCCTCGTCGGTCACCCGGATGTCTTCCGGATCCCCGGACAGGGCCACCCAGCGGAACGGGCCAAGGCCCTCGCAGAACAGCGGGCGGATGTAGGCCGGGACGAAGCCGGGGAAGTCGAAGGCGCGGGCGAATCCGCCCTGGCGGGCCTCGTCGCGGATGGAGTTGCCGTAGTCGAAAACCTCGGCGCCGAGGTCCTGGAAGCCGACCATCGCCTCGACGTGCAGGGCCATGGACACCTGGGCCTTCTTGGTGAAGCCGGTCTCGTCGGCCTTGGCCTCGGCATCCCACTGATCCAGCGTGTATTCAACGGGCAGGTAGGACAACGGGTCGTGCGCGGAGGTCTGGTCGGTGACGATGTCGATGGCGATCTCGCCCGCCTTCTGGCGGCGCAGCAGTTCGGGGAAGACCTCGGCGGCGTTGCCGACATAACCCACGGACAGGGCCCGCTTCTCGGACTTCGCTGCCATGACCTTGGCCAGCGCGGTGTCAAGATCGAGTTCGACCTCATCGAGGTAGCGTTTGGAGGCCCGGCGGCGCAAACGCTCCTCGGAGACATCCACGATCAGCACCGCCCCGCCGTTGAGGGTGACCGCCAGGGGCTGGGCCCCGCCCATGCCGCCGCACCCGCCGGTCAGGGTCAGCGTGCCGGCCAGGGTGCCGCCGAAGCGCTTGACCCCGATCGCCGCGAAGGTCTCATAGGTGCCCTGCAGGATGCCTTGGGTTCCGATGTAGATCCACGATCCGGCGGTCATCTGCCCGTACATCATCAGGCCCTCGGCCTCCAGCTTGCGGAACTCCGGCCAGGTGGCCCAGTCCCCGACGAGGTTGGAGTTGGCGATCAACACGCGCGGCGCCCACTTGTTGGTGCGGAAGACCCCGACGGGCTTGCCCGACTGGATCAGCAGCGTCTCATCCTCCTCGAGGTCCTTGAGCGTGGCGATAATCGCGTCATAGGCCTCCCAGGATCGTGCGGCACGCCCGGTCCCGCCATAGACGACGAGGTCCTCAGGGCGTTCGGCGACCTCCGGGTCCAGGTTGTTCATCAGCATCCGCAGCGGGGCCTCGGTGGCCCAGGATTTCGCGTTCAGCGTGGTGCCGCGCGGTGCTCGGATGACGCGTGTGGGATCGTGTTGGGTGAAGCTCATTTTCGGTGTTCTCCTTAGTGGGTGCCGGGCTGGTGGTGTGGTTTTAGTGGGTCTTGGCACCGAAGAGGGCTTGGGCCTCGGCCGCCACCAACCCCCCGATGCGTGCAATGTGTTCCGGGTTCATCCGGTAGCTGGGTGAAACCACGGAGAGGGCGGCTACCGGGCCGTGCCCGTTCCCGGGATCCCCGGGGTGGTGGAGCGGGGCGGCAATCCCGGTGACATCCGCCTCGACGCCGCGGTCGGAAACCGCATAGCCGGATTCCGGGGTCGCCCCGCCGAAGACGATGCCGAGGCTCGATCCTTTCAGGGGGACGCTGCGTCCGACCCAGGAGGCGTGGCGCACCGAATGGGTTCCCTCCACGATGGCCAGGTATACGGCGTGGTCGCTTCCGGTTCCCTGGTGTCCGCGCACCGAGAGGTAGGCCGATTCCCCGGTGGCATCCACCAGGCGCTGAAGCGCAGGCAGGGCCAGGTCGATGAGTGATTCGTGGCTCAGCGCCTGGGCGCCGAGCTGCACCAGGCGCAATCCGGGACGGTAGTCGCCCTCCACGTCCTTGCGCACGAACCCGCTGGTTTCCAGGGTCCGCAGCAGCCGCAGCGCGGTGGAGGCGGAAAGTTCGGTTCCGCGGGCTGCGTCGGCAAGGGACACCGCGCCGGCCTCACACACCGCGCCGAGCAGCTGCAGTGCGCGTTCCACCGTCCTGGTTGCCGGTTCTGCCACGTCGATTCCTCCAAAATAGGTGATCTGCTTACTGGTGCCTGCTATTGCGCCGTGCCTTGCCGCCATCGGTGGAAAAGGGCCGGAAATGTTTTCCGTACCCTCCAGGGGCTTGCCCTCGAGGCACCTTATGCGTTTCACTTATTGAAACGCTTATTTCACCCATTGGCAAGAGCAAGTTTTTATTCACTCACCGCCAAGCGCGGAAACCAGCCCGTCCGAAAAGGAAAAGCACATGAATGCCAGCATCACCATCTCCAACGGAGCCCTCAGCCCGGCAGACGTCGTGGCCGTGGCCCGGCACGATGCCAAGGTTCAGCTGGGCTCCGAGGCGCTAGCCGCCATCGACTCCTCCCGCTCGGTCATCGAGGCCCTGGTCAACGACTCGGTCCCGCACTACGGGGTCTCCACCGGATTCGGGGCACTGGCCACCAAACAGATCCCCGTGGAGCTGCGGGCCCAGTTGCAGCGCTCGCTGATCCGCTCCCACGCCGCTTCCTCCGGCGCCGAGGTACCCCGCGAAGTGGTGCGTGCCCTGATGCTCAACCGGCTGTCCACCCTGGCCACCGGCCGCACCGGGGTACGCCCCGTGGTGGCGCAGACCTACGCCGCGGTGCTGAACGCGGGCATCACCCCGGTCATCGGGGAATACGGCTCCCTGGGCTGCTCCGGAGACCTGGCCCCGCTATCCCACGCGGCACTGGCCCTCATGGGCGAGGGGCCGGTCCGCGACGCAGCGGGCACGGCAATGGACGCCTCCGAGGCACTTGCCGCGGCCGGGATCACCCCGGTGGTGCTGGCCGAGAAGGAGGGCCTGGCCCTGGTCAACGGCACCGACGGAATGCTCGGCATGCTGCTGATGGCCGCCGCGGACCTTCATGCCTTGCTCTCCGTCGCCGACCTCAGTGCCGCCATGAGCGTCGAGGGGCTGCTGGGCACCGACGCCGTCTTCGCCGAAGATCTCCATGCCCTGCGACCGCATCCGGGCCAGCGCGATTCCGCCGCCAACATGCGCAAGGCGCTCGCCGGCTCCACCTTGATTGCCGAGCAAAAGGCCGGCGCACACAAGTTCACCCGCGTACAGGACGCCTACTCGCTGCGCTGCGCGCCGCAGGTGCACGGCGCCGTACGCGCCACCTTGGCCCACGCCGAATCCGTTGCCGCCCTTGAGCTTGCCTCGGCCATCGACAATCCGGTGGTCACCGTGGACGGGCGGGTTGAATCCAACGGCAACTTCCACGGCGCCCCGGTCGGATACGTGCTGGACTTCCTGGCCATCGCCGTCGCGGATCTGGCTTCGATGTCGGAGCGCCGCACCGACAGGTTCCTGGACAAGGCCCGCAACCACGGACTCAACGCCTTCCTGGCCGATGACCCGGGAGTGGATTCCGGACACATGATCGCCCAGTACACCGCGGCGGGCATCGTCTCGGAGCTCAAGCGCCTTGCCGTCCCGGCCTCGGTGGATTCGATCCCTTCATCGGCCATGCAGGAAGACCATGTCTCGATGGGCTGGCACGCGGGGCTGAAGCTGCGCAAGTCGATCGACGGTCTGGCACGGGTGCTGGCCATCGAGCTGCTCACCAGTGCGCGCGCCCTGGACATGCGTGACGGTGGCCTGGAGACCTCGAAGTCCTCCCCGGTGATCTCCGCCGTGCGCCAGGCGATCCGCACCAAGGTCCAGGGGCCGGGCACCGACAGGTTCCTCTCCCCGGAGATCGAGGCCGTCTTCCAGCTGGTCGACAACGGCACGCTGCTGGAGGCCGCCAACACCGCGGCACCAACACCGCTGGCCTAAGCCGCCTGGCACGCACGACCACAGGGCAGTGCCGCGCGGATCCTGCTGGCTCGCGTGGCACCGCCCTGTGGTTTGTGTGGATCACGCTCCCGTTGCGGATAATGGAGGACATGCCCTTTTCCGCTCTTCTTGGTTTCGCCGGGGTAGCCTTGGTCGTCGTGCTCTCCCCCGGACCCGATACCTTCCTGCTGCTTCGCTACGCACTGAACCGTCCACGCAACGGGATCGCCGCGGCCCTGGGCATGATGGTCTCCGTGATGGCATGGGCCGCATTGGCCGGACTGGGCGTGGCCGCATTGCTGCAGAGCTATCCGGCGATCCACCGCGGGATCGCCGTCATCGGCGGCCTCTACCTGCTGTATCTGGGATTGGGATCGCTGATCAAGGCCAAGTTCCTGGCCGGGGCAACGGCGGCAACGGCCCGGACCACCACCCGTTCGCTGGCCGCCACCGGGCCGGTGGAGTTCACGCTTTGGCAGTCGGTGCGCGCGGGAACGATTTCCTCGGCGCTGAATCCCAAGCTCGGCCTGCTCTTCCTGGCCCTGATGCCGCCGTTCATCCCGGCGGATTCCAACATGCTCGCTTCCGCATTGCTGCTCGGCGCGGTGTTCGGGGTCATCGGGCTTCTCTACTTCATGGTGTTGACCTTCGTTGCGGCCCGCGCCATGGCGTGGTTCAAGAGCCCCACGGTCAGCATCTGGCTCGAGCGGGTTTCCTCCGCGGCATTGGCGCTGATGGGGGCCGTGGTGTTCATCGGGGCCTTTTTCTAGTTCCCATTAGACTTCTTGGCATGAGAGTCTCGAACGATCCCCTGGCAACCGGAACCATCGTGCACCTGGCCGATTCCGCCAAACGCAAATGGGCACACGGCGACGTGCGGGAAATCGCCGCCGGCCGCATGGGCAGTGACGCTGGCCTGCTGCCGGCAGAGGGCGGCACCTGGGATTGGAGGCTGAGTGTTGCCTCCATTGAAGGCGCCGGGGAGTTCACCCCCTACGACGGGTTCGACCGCACGCTGACGCTCATCAGCGGGGAGCTGCTCGAGCTGACCATCGACGGCCAGGTCCAGGTGGTGGAGTCCCTTCGCCCGTTGAGGTTCTCCGGTGCCAGCACTGTCTCGGCCGCCTTGCCCAGAGGCGAGGTGTTGGCCCTGAACCTGATCACCCGCAGTGGTGCCGTGCGCGGAAACGTGCGCATCGTTGAGCTGTCCAAGAAACGCGAGCAGCACCTTTTCGGCGCACAATTCGGCGTCATGTTGCAGGGCAAGGCCACAGTGCTGCACGGTGAAACCGAAGAACCGCTTCAAGTGCGCGACACCGTCATGGGCGGGGAAGATGATTCCCCACGGATCAGCGGCCGCGGCTTCCTGGCCGTGGTCTCCCTGGACCTTCCCTGAACCACAGGGGA
>JAUNVO010000215.1:0-4044 GCA_030540695.1 Micrococcaceae bacterium
ACGGAATCGGTCTTGACTTGGGAAACCAAGTCAAGGCCGATTTCGTTTAACTTGTGCAGCAGTTTGCATGAAAATCGTTAGACTAACCGTTAGAGCGATGGCGGGGATGCCGTGTCGCCAGCGAGCGCAACGTAAGGGGCAAATGTGGTGATGGAACGCCGCACCGCAGTAATTGTGGAAGATGACGCAGATATCCGGGGATTGCTTGAGGTTGTATTGCAGCAATCAGGCTTTGACGTCCACTCCGCGGAGACCGGAGCAGCGGGTGTGGAAATGGTGGGTGCCCACAACCCCGATCTGGTGACCCTCGACATCGGTCTGCCGGACATCGACGGGTTCGAGACGGCCCGTCGCATCCGTGCGATTTCGGATGCCCATATCCTCATGCTGACGGCTCGATCCGACGAGATCGACACGATTTTGGGCCTTGAGTCAGGCGCGGATGAGTATGTGACCAAGCCATTTCGTCCTCGTGAGCTTCGTGCCCGGGTTGACGCGATCATGCGCCGACGCACAAGCCAGATGGAAACCCCGCGCAACGTTCCCTCCGGCGAGAAGGCATCCACGGCCCATCCGGACGTCGTTGACCAGGACCACCTGCGCACGCTCAATGGGCTGGAAATGAATGTGGCCACCTACACCGTTCACGTTGACGGGGAAGCGAAAAGCGTCACTCCGACCGAGTTCATGTTGCTTGACTCCTTGTTGGGTGCCCGCGGGCATATCAAGACCAAGCCGGAATTGGTCAGGCGGCTGCGCAACGAGGATTTCGACGCGGGAACCTACGTCTCATCAGCCGATGAGCGTTCGGTGGAGGTGCATATGGGCAATCTGCGACGCAAGCTCGGTGACTCCGCCCATGAACCACGCTGGATTGAAACGGTGCGCGGCGTGGGATACCGGTCCGTGATCAGGCGCTAGCGAAACCCATATAGGCCAGAAGCGCGTGTTCGGCGAACTCCGGCTCTTCGAGCACTGAGAGGATCCCGGTTCCGGCAGCTTCGATGCGTCCGATGAGTGAGCACTGCGCCGCCAGGTCGCCGTCGCGGAAGGCCGCGTGCAGCAAGTGGGCAAGGTTGGCCAGCTCGTGTGCCCCCGCCATCGTTGCCGCTGACTTCATCGACAGAGCCGCATCCTCCCCGATGGCACGGTCATTGGATGCCAGCGCGTGGTGCAGCCTGGAGACGCGCGCGGGCCAAAGCTGGTGGAACCTCGAAATGAAGCTAACGACGGGTTCGGACCCCAACTCAGAGCACAGTTTCCCCAATGTCCGGGTACACACCACGGAGTCTTGTGGGAAAGGATGCAACGTCATGGTTACATCATGGAGCGCGAAGCTCACGATCGAACCCCAAATATGCTCAAGGAACCCTCAAGTCTCGAACCATTGTTCTTGAGGATACTGTGCGGCGATATTGTCCGCGTATGTGTGAAAACTTGATGTTGGCAGGCAATACTGATTGTTGTCCAGCGGAGCAGTTCACTCGATTCCACCGGACTCAGGGGAAAGTGATGAGTCCCCGGTGCCAGTTCAAGGTTCACCACTCGCATCTTGGGGGTGTGAGTGGATACGAAGAACCCTGGTTGTTGGTTCATCTCTCGTGTCTTGGGGGCTCGAGAGAAACGTACGAACGTTGAAAGGCGTGGTTGCCAGGGGGACCCGGCAACCACGCCTTTGGCATATATCGCTGTGTCAGCGCGGATCCCCTGTGCGTACGGAAGGCAGTCCAAGGGATTGGACTGGCGGGTTCGCGGTATGGTCGGCGTTCTTGCGGGGCATGATCACCGTCATTGTCGTTCCTAGCCCCAGCTCGCTTTCCGCCTTGATTTCCCCGCCGTGGGCGGTGACCAGTTCCTGACTGATGGCCAGGCCCAGGCCCACCCCCGGCAGGCCGGAGCGCCGAGCCTCGTCCGTGCGGAAGAACCGGGTGAAAAGGCCGTCGACGTCCACTTGGGACATCCCTCGACCGGTGTCGCTGACGCAGAACGTGATTTCCGTGCGGTCGCACCCCATCCCCACCGTCACCGTCCCGCCGGCCCCGGTGTATTTGATGGCGTTGGATACGAGGTTGTCCACCACCTGTCCCAGGCGCAGCGGGTCACCGAGCACGGGTTCGTGGCACAGGCTCCCAAGAACCAGCGAGATTCCCGCCGCATCCGCACGCGGGCGCGCGGACCGGACCTGGGCATGGATGACTTCGCCCAGATCCATGGCGACGATATTCACCTGGTGGTGTCCGGCGGCTGCTGCAAGCAGGTCATTGACCATCTGCAGCATGCGTTCGGCGTTCCTTGAGATCACGCCAACCGACTGGTGCTGGACGTCGGTGAGCTCCGAATCGTCTTCTAGCAATTCCACGTAGCCAAGGATCGAGGTCAGCGGGGTGCGAAGCTCGTGGCTCACATTGGCCAGAAAGCGGTCCCTGGTTCTTGACGCTTCGATGAGCGGGGTGATGTTCTTGAACATCGTTACCGCGCCGTCGTAGTCGCCCTCCTCGTCAAAGAACGAGCGTGCCGAGGTTGAAAGATACATGGGGTTCGCCAATGGGCCCAGGGTGAAGAGCTCGTCAGTGAATTCCTCTTGGCGGATCGCGCGAACCACCGGCCGGTCACGGGCAGCCAGCAGCTCGGCAACGGGCTCGTAGTCCGGGCCGACAGCGCGGACCAGCAGCTCGGATTCATTGGGGTCGGGGTTGCCCTCGGGGGTCGCATGGCGGTGCTGGAAGCGTTGGACATCGTTCATGAATACGTCGTGACCGTCGCGATCCACCACAACGACTCCCACGTTGGCCGCATTGAGCACGGCATTGAGCAGGTGGGCTTGGCGCCGACTGGCGGCCAGCGTGGCGCGAAGCTTCTGCTCCATCAACGTGGCGTTGTGCGCGGCAATCACCGTCGTGGTGGCCATCGCCAGGATGACCAGCGGAATGATCAAGGGCTTGGCCATCACCGAGAAGGTGAGCGGGACGCCGTAGTGCAAGAGCTGGAGCCAAGCCGCTGCCAGGGGGGCAGCGAATGAGAGCAAAAGCGTCAGGCGAGGGACGAAGCCCGACCACGCGAACCAGAAAATCGGAAAGGCGGATAACAGGCTTACCCCGTTGACGAAGGAATAGGATCCTACCGCCATCAAGATCGCTGCAACAATCCCCGACGCCGGAATGGAAAGGTAGACCTGTTCGCGGCCCATCGCCTTCCATGGCAGTGTCCATGCCAGCACGGTATTCAGCACGGTCAAGGCCACCCCGGCGAGGAAGAACGGGTCGGTGAAGACCTCGGTCGGCGAGATGAGAGCGGCCAAAAAGCAGGTAATGGCCACCGCCAGGAACATCGGTGTTTGAGACCAGCCGACCTTGCGTCGCAGCGGCAGCTCGGCAAACGGGACACCCTTGGTGATGATCCTTGCGACCAATGACGGCAACCAGTGTTTGACATGGCGCTGCCCGCCGGATTGTGTGGCACTCATAGGTACAGCATAGATTCTTGGCAGATCCGTTGCAGGACACCGAATTGCTTCGGGCCCAAGGGAGGATGAGCAGGACGGCTTCCCGCAGCTCAAGGACCGAAGCCGCTAGAGAACCAAAGCAGGGTAGTGGGCACGCGCCGTCTGCGGGTGGGCACGAAGCCAACCCTTGAGGACATTGGCGCCATAGGAGGCAAGCATCGGGTTATCCGGATCATCGGAGACTCCGCGTGCCTGCGCGGCAAGCTCAACAGGCAATGGGACGGTGCCAATGACCGAATCGAGTCGAGGCGAGTAGAAGAAGGGAACCGAGTAGCGGTCAACCCCGGCCGGGGGAGCTGTGACCCGGTGGATGGTGGCCATCAGGTAGCCATTGGTTGCGACTTCGAGCATCTCACCGATGTTGACGACCAACGCGCCTTCGATCGGTTCGACCTCGATCCACTGCTCTTGCCCGTAGGGCTGCACTTCCAATCCTCCCACGGAGTCCTGCAGCAGCAAGGTGATGAAGCCGTAGTCGGCGTGCGCTCCCACGCCTTGGCTGCCGGCCCCGGGGACGATTCCTCCACCGACGTAGTGCACCA
>JAUNVO010000215.1:4144-5451 GCA_030540695.1 Micrococcaceae bacterium
TCGATTTGTTCCCGGGAGTCCGCCCTGCCTCGGGTGATTTCTGCACCCAGACGGGTGTATCCACGGAATTGTGCCGAGGTGCGGTTGTCTAACTTCAGCTTCGAATCCACCGGCAACGCGAAGAACTCCGCCAAGGTCTTGAGGAGCTCCTGCGTGGCGCCATCGGCGGCACCAAAGCCGGTGATTTGGAAGAACCCGACGCGGTGGGCCGCATCGCGCAGTGAAGCGATGAAAGCTTCGTCGAAAGCTCCATCGGCACGGCGTGCTGTAGATAAGTCCAGGACGGGAACGGTGGTGAGAACTGTAGGCATGGATCAAGGATGCACCCGGTATGCCGGTTGGTGGGATGAAAAGTTACTTCACATTCCGGACTGTGAATCAATGCGTCATGACCCTTGACGTGGGACCCGGATCCATCAAAAATGCACGACTCGCACGAAAAGGCGCAAATCGCGCCACATGCGGCTAGAAGTTTCCTAAGCTGGTCAAGTGATCTTCAAATCTGTCGGCGAATCGCGCCCGTACCCCGAGCACGGCTACGTCACTCCCAAGGACTGGGCGGCCGTTGCCCCCACGCAGGTGCGCCTTGACGAGCTCGTGACCACCAAGAGCACCTTGGATCTTGCCGCGCTGCTGGCAGAGGATTCCACGTTCTTCGGGGACCTGTTCCCGCACGTCGTGCAGTGGCGGGGAGCCCGCTATCTTGAAGATGGGCTGCACCGTGCCGTACGCACCGCTTTGCACCAACGTTCAATACTGCACGCACGTGTCTTGGTCCTGGAAGACTAGGGCGAAGTAGTGGCGCGCAACAAGGATCCGCACGACTGGCACGGCCACCGAATCATCTCGGAGGACGAGTTGGCGAGCCCGGCATTCACCACCGATGCGCGTATCAAACGGCGACGCACGATCCGGCACGGGATCATCCTGGTGGTGGTGCTCCTTGCCCTTGTTGCCGCCGTGGTCCTGGCATACCTGGTCAATACCCGGGCCGTTGTCATTGATGCACTCGAACCCCAGCCGGTGGCGCAAACGCCAGTCACCGAGGACCAGTCCTGTCCGACCAAGGAGTTTAGCTACGTTGAGCCGGCCAAGATGACGGTGAACGTCATGAATGCCACCCAGGTTTCGGGCTTGGCCGGTGCCACGGGCACGAAGCTGAAAAAGCGTGGGTTCACTGTGGGCGAGGTGGGCAATGCGCGGCTGTCCGATGTTGACGTCGTTGGCGCAGTGACTTCCGGGCCCGATGGCTACGCACAGGCCATGAGCATGCAGCGGCACGTCAAGGATCTGGTCTACGTCTTTGA
>JAUNVO010000004.1:0-5915 GCA_030540695.1 Micrococcaceae bacterium
CCCTTTCGGTGTCGACGCAGGGCGGTGCAGATCTCGGTGGCGCTGTGCCGCAACTCGCGCTCCGCTTGTTCCCATTCGGCCACGACGGCTGCAGTTTCCTGCTTTTTGGCCACCGTGCCAAGCAAGGCGTCCAAGGCTTTCTCCAGCCGGTGGATGCTTCCGGCCGGCACCTCACCCAGCGGGGCAGCATGCACCCTGGCCAGCAACTCCCGGGTGGCGAAGGTGAGCGGACCGGCCAACCGGTCCAGCACCCGTTGGCCTCCGGCAAGTCTTCCAAGCACCGAACCGGCCCCGAGCAAGGCATCGGCCTTGACTGCCAGCCGTTTCGCATCGATTTCGAAGCGCGAGACGAGCGCCGCGGATTCCTCCCGAAGCGAGGTGCGGGGATCATAGACAACGTCGATCACTGCGTTCTCGGTGCGTGCTAGATTCAGCGAAGCACTGTTGATCAGGTTCCAGGTGGCAGTGAAGCCGATCGTTCGTTTGGCTTCCTCGGTGGCACGGTAGGTCACCTCAAGCGCTTCGAGTTCCAATACCACCCCCGCCAATTGGCGTTGTGCCGCCGTCAGGCGGCGATAGAGCGATTCGCGGCGGTTGCGCCTGGACAATGAGAAGGCGAAGCAGAGAATGGTGAGCAACAAGCCAGCAGCGGTGCCGGACAACCAAAACAGCGGTGTCCGCACCGGTCCGCTGTCCAGGACCTGCGCTGCGCGCGTGACTGCGGCCGCAACCGCCTTGGGTCCGTGTCCCAGGCCGAGGTTGTCGGTGTAGGCCCGGTGGATGGCATAGCCGTTCCTGCGGTTTTTCGCCCTGTTGGGATCCCCCGGGTAGATCCCGGCTCCATTGAACCGTTCCTTACGCTCTATGTTTTGGGTTTCTTCGGCAATGTCGGTGCTCAGGATGACGTCGGCACCCGGGTCTGCCTGGCCGTTGAGCTCGGCATAGCTCAGCAGCCGGTCGGTCACCAGGATCCGCAGTGGCTTCCAGGCCTTGACCCGTTCGGTCATCGCCGCATCAACCGTAGCTTGTGAAATGTTCCAAGGGTTCTGGCCCTCCACCACGACCTCGACAGCTGACGATGGAGTCGCGGTGACCGCCTTGTAGCCCAACCCGGCAAAGACAACGGTGCCCAGGGCCAGGATCATCGCCAACCAGGGCAGGCCGAAACGAGGTTTCTTGCGGGCACGGATCAGCTGGGGTGTCATTGGCTCGTTTATTCGGCGAGGGTTGGAAGCAACCCCACGATCCTAACGCCTCTTGACTAACTTCGGCCGCGGGTCCGGGGCCGCTGATTCGTGGCCGCTTCCCCAACCCGGACACCGCCCCCGGATCGATTTGGTGCCGATCTGCACGAAGGGCCCCCGCGCCGGGCCCCGCCACGTGCGGGTTTCCGGATCTGGCTGCGGCCAGCCAACGGCTCCAGCCGGCTTCCCCCGCGAGCATGGGTCTTCGGGCATCGAATCCTATCCGTCGAGGCAGGTCGATCCCAAAAGCACTTTCAGATCGCCAAAGAGCGCCGAGTTTGGATTGACCCGGTATTCCATGCCGAGGCGCATCAGCGAGACGCCACGGGTGCTGTTGAGTTTCACCCGCACCTCTGTGGTCCCCTGGTGCACGCGCAAGACATCACCCAGTGCTGCAATCACTTCCTCGGTGGCCTTGTGGTTGGCCATGGAAATGACGACCGGACCGCCTTCGCCGTCTTCGCTGATTTCCGGGACGGTGAGTTCCTGGGCGTTGAGGGTGATCGAGCCGTCGTCGCGGCGCTGGACCCTGCCCTTGACCACGACGATGAGGTCTTCGGCCAGCACATTGGCGATCGGTGCGTAGGCGTTGCCGAAAAACATTGTTTCCATGGATCCGGAGAGATCTTCGATCTCGCACCTGGCGTAAGGATTGCCGCTCTTCTTGGCGATGCGTCGCTGCAGGGAAGTGATCATCCCGCAGATGGTCACGGTGTGTCCGTCCTGCGGCCCATCTTCGGAGAGCACCTGGGTGACCGTGAGGTCCGCGTTTTGCTCAAGCAACCCGCCCAGTCCCTTAAGCGGGTGGTCCGAGACGTAGAGTCCCAGCATGTCGCGTTCGAAAGCGAGTTTGTCCTTTTTCTCCCAGTCCGGCATGTCCGGCACCGCGACGGTCATGCCCGCGGCCGCCGTGGGATCATCGAACGCGCTGAAGAGGTCGAACTGGTTCGCCGCCTCATTGCGTTTGACGGCGATAACCGAGTCGACGGCTTCTTCGTGCACCGCCACCAGTGCCCTGCGGGCATGGCCCATGGTGTCGAAGGCACCGGCCTTGATCAGCGACTCGATGGTGCGCTTGTTGCAGACAACCGCCGGCACCTTTTGCAGGAAGTCGGCGAAGTTCTCGAAGTTGCCTTTTTCCTTGCGGGATTCCACCATCGCGTTGACCACGTTGGTACCCACATTGCGGATGGCCCCCATGCCGAAACGGATGTCCGTCCCCACCGGGGTGAAATTCAACGCCGACTCGTTCACATCCGGTGGCAGCACGGTGATGCCCATGTGCCGGCATTCGTTGAGGTACATGGCGAGCTTGTCTTTGTCATCCGCCACGGAGGTGAGCAGCGCTGCCATGTATTCGGCCGGGTAGTGAGCCTTGAGATAGGCGGTCCAAAAGGAGATGACCCCGTAAGCGGCCGAGTGCGCCTTGTTGAAGGCGTAGTCGGAGAACGGCAGCAGGATGTCCCACAGGGTCTGGACCGCTTCCATGGTGTAGCCGTTGTCGATCATGCCCTGGGAGAAGCCGGCGAACTGCTTGTCCAGCTCGGATTTCTTCTTCTTGCCCATGGCCCGGCGCAGGATGTCAGCCTGGCCCAGCGAGTAACCGGCCAGTTTCTGCGCGATCGCCATGACCTGCTCCTGATACACGATCAGCCCGTAGGTGCCCCCGAGGATCTGCTCGAGCGGCTCCTCCAGTGAGGGGTGGATCGGAGTGACTTCTTGGAGCTTGTTCTTGCGCAGCGCATAGTTGTTGTGCGCGTTGGCGCCCATGGGGCCCGGACGGTAGAGCGCCAGCACGGCGGAAATGTCTTCGAAGTTATCCGGGCGCATCAGCTTGAGCAGCGAACGCATGGGCCCGCCATCAAGCTGGAAGACACCCAGGGTGTCGCCACGGGCCATCAGCTCGTAGGCCGCATGGTCATCGAGCGGCAGCGTTTCCAGATTCAGGTCGACGTCCTGGTTGTACTTCATGTTTTCCAGGGCGTCGGAAATGATGGTGAGGTTGCGCAACCCCAGGAAGTCCATCTTGATCAGCCCGAGCCCTTCACAGGTGGGATAGTCGAATTGGGTGATGACCTGCCCGTCCTGGATACGGCGCATGATGGGAATGACATCGATGATCGGGTCCGAGCTCATGATCACCCCGGCCGCGTGCACGCCCCACTGGCGCTTGAGTCCTTCGAGGCCCTTGGCCGTTTCGAAAACGCGTGCCGCTTCCGGGTCGGTGGCCACCAGCTGGCGGAAGTCCCCTGCCTCGGAGTACCGCTTGGATTTGGGGTCCTCGATGTCGTTGAGCGGGATGTCCTTGGCCATCACGGCCGGGGGCAGCGCCTTGGTCAGCTGCTCACCCATGGAGAACGGGTAGCCCAGCACGCGCGATGAATCCTTCAGCGCCTGCTTGGTCTTGATCGATCCATAGGTCACGATCATGGACACGCGCTCGTCACCGTATTTCTCGGTGACATACCGGATCACTTCCGATCGGCGGCGATCATCGAAGTCGACGTCGAAGTCGGGCATGGAGACACGTTCGGGGTTCAGGAAACGCTCGAAGATCAGCCCGTGCAGCAGAGGGTCCAGGTCGGTGATCCGCATGGCGTAGGCCACCATGGAGCCCGCACCCGAACCACGGCCCGGTCCCACCCGGATGCCGTTGTCCTTGGACCAGTTGATGAAGTCGGCAACGACCAGGAAGTACCCCGGGAAACCCATCTTGATGATGACGTCGAGTTCGTAGTCGGCCTGCCGGCGGACGTCGTCCGGGATCCCGTTGGGGTAGCGGTAGTGCAGCCCGGCGTCGACTTCCTTGATCATCCAGCTGGTCTCGTCCTCCCCCGGAGGGCAGGGAAAGCGCGGCATGTAGTTGGCGCTGGTGTCGAAGGAGACCTCGGCGCGTTCTGCGATCAGCAAGGTGTTGTCGCAGGCCTCGGGCATTTCCCGGAAGAGGTGGCGCATTTCTGCGGGGCTCTTGAGGTAGTAGCCGGAACCGGAGAACGCGAAGCGCGAGCCACCCTGGTCATAGGTCGGCTCATCCAAGGTGGAACCGGAGTTGATGGCCAGCAGTGCCTCGTGCGCCTTGGCATCGTGTTCGTGGGTGTAGTGCAGGTCGTTGGTGGCCAGCAACGGGATATCAAGTTCCTTGGCCAGCCGCCTGAGGTCTTGGATCACGCGACGCTCGATGTCCAGGCCGTGGTCCATGATTTCGCAGAAGTAGTTTTCCTTGCCGAAGAGGTCCTGGAACTCAGCGGCCGCGGCCTTGGCCTCGTTGTATTGGCCCAGCCGCAGCTTGGTCTGGATCTCCCCGGAGGGGCACCCGGTGGTGGCGATGATCCCCTCGTGGTAGGTGTTGAGCAGCTCGCGGTCCAAGCGCGGGTACTTGCCGAAAACGGAGTCCAGGGAGGCGATGGAGGATGCCTTGAAGAGGTTCTTCATGCCCGTGTTGTTGTAGCTGAGCAGCGTCATGTGCGTGTAGAGGCCACCACCGGAGACGTCATCGCGCTTTTGGCTTTCCTCGGTCCGCCATTTCACACGAGTCTTGTCGTTGCGTGCGGTGCCCGGGGTCACGTAGGCCTCGATGCCGATGATCGGCTTGACCCCTGCCTGGGTTGCCTTGTTCCAGAAGTCGAAGGCCCCGAAGAGGTATCCGTGGTCGGTGGTGGCCAGTGCATTCATGCCCAGCCGGTTGGTCTCTTCAAAGAGTTCTGTCAGTCGAGCAGCACCGTCAAGCATCGAGTATTCGGTGTGCGTGTGAAGGTGTACGAATCCATCGCGATTAGAGCTAGCCACCGATCCAGTCTAGGCCTTCGGGTCAAGCGGTGCCCGCCACGGGGGGCTCGATGTGAACAGCGGCACCCGCGGCACGGCGCGTGGTTCGCACGTGGGCCTAGAAGTCGCCCTCGCGCAGCATTTCCAGCGCGTTGCTCAGGTCCAACGGGTAATCGCTGGTGTACTCGACCCATTCGCCGGTCACCGGGTGGAAGAAGCCCAGGCGTTGGGCGTGCAGCCACTGCCTGGTCAAGCCCAGTGCGGCGGCAAGCTTCGGGTCCGCCCCATAGGTTTGGTCCCCTGCACAGGGATGGCGCAGTGCGGAAAAGTGCACACGAATCTGGTGGGTGCGTCCTGTCTCCAGGGTCACTTCCACCAGTGAGGCCCGACCAAAGGCCTCGAGCACCTTGTAGTGGGTGACCGATGGACGACCGTCCTCGATCACGGCGAATTTCCAGTCATGCCCCGGGTGCCGGCCCAGCGGTGCGTCAATGGTTCCCTCGAGCGGGTCGGGCAGGCCCTGGACGACGGCGTGGTAGATCTTCTTCGGGGTGCGTTCCTTGAAGGCCCGCTTCAGCGCCGTGTAGGCGCGTTCGGTCTTCGCCACGACCATCAGGCCGCTGGTACCCACGTCCAGGCGGTGGACGATTCCTTGGCGCTCCGCGGAGCCCGAGGTCGAAATCCGGAATCCCTCGGCGGCCAGTGCCCCGACCACGGTGGGACCCACCCATCCTGGCGAGGGGTGTGCTGCGACGCCCACGGGCTTGTCGATGACGACATAGTCATTTTCGTCGGCAATGATCTTGAGGTCTTCCACGAGTTCTACCCTGATTTCTAGTGGGTCCGGACGAAGCGGGATGAAGACGTCGATGGTTTCCCCGGAAGAAACCTTGCGTGACTTTCCCA